>JAZDGQ010000109.1:0-13985 GCA_043806835.1 Pseudomonadota bacterium
ACCCTGATCCGGGAAATTGCCGCCTGGGAAAAATACCGCAATGAATACAACACCAAAGCCGACTGGCAGTTCACAACTGACGATGCCCGCATTAAACTCAAGCACCTATACCCGTCAATTTGAATGATTCAGGCCACTAGTACGATGCTGCCGGACAGGATATTCTTGATAAGCTCCGGAAAAAGCTGATAGAATCCGTACGGGGTTTTTGATTTCTTATGTTTGGCGCAGGGTTATCTTCATTCCGGAGATTTCCGAAGAAAAAGCGGCCAATCCTCTTTGACCCGAGCTGAGCAGAAGGTGGGAGTATGCCGGTCTCCGTTGCGTTGTTCGGGGTTGCGATCTTTCTGGCAATCGCCCTTATTGCGATCCGGGCGGCACGGTTCCGCCGGGGCGGGGAGGGCGTCTATGCCGCGACGTTCCTGTGCTCCTTGGCGGGGCTTCTGTCCTCTTTCGCCTTCCTTGTTTCTCCCGGCGGAGAAGCATCGGTCGTCATCCTTCCTGTCGGACTGCCTTTCACCGGCGCGCATTTCCGCGTGGACGCGCTGGCGGCCTTTTTTCTCATCGTCGTCAATCTGGGCGGAGCCATCGCCAGCTTTTACGGCATCGGCTACGGGCGGCATGAGCAGGAGCCTGCGCGCGTGCTCCCCTTTTTCCCCGTTTTTCTGGCAGGGATGAATCTGGTCGTCCTTGCCGACGACGCCTTCACGTTCCTGCTGGGCTGGGAAGTCATGTCTCTCGCCTCCTGGGCTCTGGTGCTGGCGCAGCATCGCGTGAAGGAGAACGTCCGCGCCGGGTATATTTATCTGGTCATGACCTTCTTCGGCACGCTGGCGCTGCTGCTGGCGTTCAGCCTGCTGGCCGGCCCCGACGGAAACTATGCGTTTGATTCCATCCGCGATCAGGCTCTGACGCCCGCTCTGGCCGCTATTGTTCTGGCTCTGACGCTTCTGGGGGCGGGGACGAAGGCCGGGCTTGCGCCCGTTCATGTCTGGCTGCCGGTGGCTCATCCGGCGGCTCCAAGCCACGTTTCGGCTCTCATGAGCGGCGTCATGACGAAGGTCGCCGTCTACGCCTTTATCCGCGTCGTCTTCGACCTGCTCGGGTCAAGCCAGTGGTGGTTTGCCGCCGCCGTCCTGATTATCGCCGCCGCCACGACGGTGCTGGGCGTGCTCCACGCGCTGATGGAACATGATCTGAAGAGGCTGCTTGCATACCATACCATCGAGAACGTCGGCATCATCTTCATCGGCCTGGGGCTGGCGATGGCCTTTCAGGCAAACCGGATGCCCGCCGCCGCCGCGCTCGCGATGACCGCTGCGCTGTTTCACGTTCTGAATCACAGCCTGTTCAAGAGCCTGCTGTTTTTCGGCGCGGGTGCGGTGCTGACGGCGACGGGGGAGCGGAACATGGAGCATCTCGGCGGCCTCATCCACCGCATGCCCCAGACGGCCTTCGCTTTTCTGGTCGGCGCCGTAGCCATTTCGGCTCTGCCGCCGCTGAACGGCTTCGTTTCGGAGTGGCTGGTCTTCCAGTCCATCCTGGTCAGCTCCGATCTGCCGCAGTGGATACTGAAATTTCTGGCACCCGCCACGGGGGCGGCGCTGGCGCTGGCGGCCGCCCTTGCCGCAGCCTGCTTCGTCAAGGCGTTCGGAATCACCTTTCTGGGGCGTCCCCGGTCGGTCAGGGCTGAAAAAGCCGTGGAGGCGGACGTTTTTCAAATATCCGCCATGGGGGTTCTGGTTCTTCTCTGCTTTCTTGCCGGGATTTTTCCGGGATATGTCATCGATATGCTGGCGCCCGTCGTCCGGAACGCCGTCGGAGCCAATATGTCCGACCAGAGCGTGCTTCCCTGGATGTCCATCGTTCCCGTCTCCCCGGGACGAAGCTCCTATAACGGGCTCCTTATACTTGCTTTCATCGTCATGTCCGTGGCGCTGGCTCTTTTTGCCGTCCGGTGCTTCTCCCCGAAGGCCGTCCGCAGATCCGTTGTCTGGGATTGCGGATTTCCCGATCTCAACCCTGCCGCTCAGTATACGTCCGGCAGTTTTTCCCAGCCCGTCCGGCGGATTTTCGGGGCGGTATTTTTTCAGGCCGAGGAGCATGTGAGCATGCCCCCGCCCGGCTCGACGTTGCCGGCGCGGCTGGACGTAAAACTCCGCGACCCCGCCTGGGACTGGATTTACACGCCGCTCGGCGCGGCGGTCTTCGCGACGGCGGGATGGATGAACCGGTTCCGGTCCCTGACGGTCCGACGCTATCTGGGCGTCGTTTTCGGAGTGCTGGTGACTCTTCTGACGGTGCTGGCGATATGGAGATGAGCGGGGCTTTATTTTTACAGGGCGTTCAGGCGTTGCTGGTTCTGCTTCTGGCTCCGCTGCTGACGGGGTATATCCGCAAGATCAAGGCGCGGCTTTTGCGGCGGCGCGGCCCTCCCGTGACGCAGCCCTACCGCGACATCCTCCGCCTGCTGCGGAAGGACGCCGTCGTCGGCGAAACGACGTCGTGGCTTTTCCGCGCCGCCCCGTATCTCGTCTTTGCGACGATCTGGGTCGCGGCGACGCTGGTGCCGACGTTCAGAACCGGCCTCCCGTTCGCTTCGGCGTCGGATCTCATCGCCATCGTCGCGCTTCTGGGCAGCGCCCGCTTTTTTCAAGCGTTGGCCGGGCTTGATGCGGGCACCAGCTTCGGCGGCATCGGATCGAGCCGGGAAATGACCATCGCCTCTCTGGCGGAACCGGCCATGATTATGATCGTCTTCACGCTGGCGTTAGTCTCCGGATCGACGCAGCTTTCGTCCATCGTCCTGTTCATGAGCGGCGGGGGCGTCGGGCTCAGGGTTTCCCTGGGGCTTGCCCTCTTCTCCCTAATCCTGGTCTCTCTTGCCGAGAATGCGCGCATTCCCGTCGATAATCCTGCCACCCATCTGGAGCTCACGATGATCCATGAGGCGATGGTGCTGGAATATTCAGGCCGCTACCTCGCCCTGATCGAGCTTGCGGCGGCGTTGAAGCTGCTGCTCTATTTCTCCCTGATCGGGGCTATTTTCGTTCCCTGGGGCATGTCCGGAGCGGGGAGCGGGGCGGAGGCTGCTGTGGCAGGCATCGGCCTGTATGTCGCGAAACTGGCGGTCGGCGGTTTCCTGCTGGCGGTCTTCGAGACGTCCGTCGCCAAGATGCGCGTGTTCCGGGTGGCGGATTTTCTCGGCGCGGCGCTCATGCTCGGGTTGCTGGGCACGCTGCTTCTTTTCGTCGCGAGGTCGCCATGACGGGACATCTTTCCCTTGATATCGCGCACATGCTGGCCGGAGGCCTCGTTCTCGTCAGCTTCCTGCTGATCTACCAGACCCGCCTGAACGCGCTTATCAACGTATTCGCCTTTCAGGCATTCCTGCTGTCGCTGGCCGTCGCATGGCAGGCGTGCATGCAGGGCTCGCCCCATTTATATATCACCGCCGCCATCGCGCTGGTCTTCAAGTCCGCCGTCATACCCCTGACGCTGCACCGCATCATCCGGCGGCTCGGCATCCACCGGACGATTGAGTCCGCCGTCGGCATCGGGCGCACGATGCTGGCCGGCATGGCTCTGGTCGCGTTGTCGGTCATCGTCATGATGCCGGTCACCTCCGCCTCCGACATCGTCGCGCGGGAAGATCTCGCCTTCGCGCTGTCGGTGGTGCTTCTCGGCTTCCTGATGATGATCTCCCGCCGCAACGCCGTGGGGCAGGTCATCGGCTTCATGTCGATCGAGAACGGCCTGATTCTCGCGGCGACGGGAGCCAAGGGGATGCCCCTCGTCGTCGAAATCAGCATCTCCTTCTCGGTGCTCGTCGCCCTTTTCGTGATCGGCATCTTCCTGTTCCGCATCCGCGAGCGGTTCGATACGGTGGATATCCACGCGATGGACGATTTCAGGAGGGACCGGGTATGAGCGACATCGCTACTTTGTTCCTGTACGCCGTCCTGCTGGTTCCCTGCTTCGGCGCCGCGCTTCTCGCCCTGATCCCGTCGTACAGGCTGTCGGCGCGGGTCAACGCGCTTGCCTCGCTGATAACGCTTGCCTCCGCCGCGACGTTTTTTTTCGTCCGCCCGGAGCCGGGGCCGTTCCTCATCGTCGACGACGTGAACGTCATCTTCATCGTCGTGAGCACGTTCGTCGGCTTCACGACCAGCGTCTTCAGCGCGAGCTATATCGCGCACGAGATGGAGACGGGCAGGCTGACGCCCCTCTATCTGCGTTTCTACCACGCGATGTACCAGATCCTCATGGCCGCGATGAACCTCGCCCTGCTCGCGAACAATATCGGGCTGATGTGGGTCGGCATCGAAATCGCGACGCTGACGACGGTCATGATGGTCGGCATCTACAGGACTCCCGAATCGCTGGAGGCGGCGTGGAAATATTTCATCCTGAGCAGCATCGGCATCGGCCTCGCCCTCTTCGGCACCATTCTCGTCTATCTGGCGGGGGAAGCCTCCGTCGGCGCGGGACTGCCTGCGATGACATGGACGGTTCTGGTCGAAAAATCCGCCGCCCTCGACCCCGCCCTGCTCAATCTGGCCTTTGTCTTTCTCCTGATCGGTTACGGCACGAAGGCGGGTCTCGCGCCCCTGCACGCATGGCTTCCCGACGCGCACGCGGAAGGCCCCACGCCCATTTCAGCGGTGCTGTCCGGTCTGCTGCTCAACGTCGCGCTGTTCGCGATTCTCCGTTTCAAGATGGTGATGTCGGGTAATGCCGGGGCGGCTCTTCCCGGGCATCTCATGGTGATTTTCGGCCTGTTTTCCCTCCTGTTCGCTTCTTTCATGCTGTACCGGCGGCGCGACATCAAGCGCCTGTTCGCCTACTCGTCCATCGAGCATATCGGCATCATCACCTTCGCCTTCGGCATGGGAGGTCCCCTCGCCAACTTCGCGGGGCTCCTTCACATGGCCATGCATAGTCTCACAAAGTCCGCGATCTTTTACACGGTCGGACATATCGCGCAGGTGAAGGGCACGCAGAAAATCGCCGAAATCCGGGGGCTGACCGCTTCCCATCCTGTGCTCGGCTGGGGGCTTGTTCTGGGCGTCGTCGCCCTCGCCGGCATGCCGCCTCTGGGCATGTTCATGAGCGAGTTCCTGGTGGTGACCTCGACCTTCGCCCGCGCGCCCATGCTGGCCATCCCGCTGGCGGTCGGCCTTCTCGTCGCGTTCGGCGGGCTTATCCTCCGCACCCACGACATGGCGTTCGGAGAGCCTCTGGGAAGCAACGCGCCGGTGCGGGCGTCCTCCGTTCCTTTGTTCGCGCATCTGGCGATTGTTTTCATCGCCGGGATTTATATCCCGGCCCCGGCGGTGATATGGCTTCAGCACGTCGCAAAATTGTTAGGGTAGAGAGGTTCACATGCACTTCGGCACGGTTTCTTCCGAGGAATGGCAAAATGCCTGCCAGCAGCTTGTTGACGGGGAAAGAAACCTGCTCGGCTTCTGGGGCGAGACCGGTTTCGTTCATATGGCGACGCTGGATGAAATGAGGCCTGGATTTGACGTTACCTGCCTCGCCTGTCCTGACGGCGTTTTCCCTTCTCTGGCGCGGGTTCATCCTCCCGCCGGACGCCTTGAACGCGCCATTCACGATCTTTTCGGCCTGACCCCGATCGGTTCTCCGGACGAACGCCCGTGGCTCAATCACGGGCGCTGGGGGGTGGGCGCGGCGCATGCGGCGGAATATAAGTTCCTCCCCGCCGAGGGAGAGAGCCTTCACCAGATTTCCGTCGGCCCCGTTCATGCCGGCATCATCGAGCCGGGGCATTTCCGGTTTACGGCCAGCGGGGAGACCATCATCAGGCTGGAGGAAAGGCTTGGCTACGCGCACAAGGGGACGGAATCGCTGATGCAGGGGGCGGATATTGCCCGTGCCGCGAAGTTGGCGGGACGCGTCTCCGGCGACAGCACGGTCGCCTATGCTTACGCCTTCGCGCGGGCCGTGGAAATGGCCGCAGGCATAAAAGTCCAGCCGCGCGCGGCGTGGCTCCGCGCTCTTATGGCGGAACTGGAGCGTCTGTCCAATCACTTCGGGGATATCGGCGCCGTCTGCAACGACGCTTCTTTTTCATTGATGCACGCGCACTGCTGCATCCTGCGCGAGCAGATTCTGAGAACCTCCCGGGAATGCTTCGGCCACCGCCTGATGATGGATTGCGTCGTTCCGGGAGGGGTCGCCGCCGATCTGTCGCCCGGTCATGTGGGACGGCTATGCTCTCTGGTCGAGGAAATCCGCAATACCTTTCCCGCGCTCGTCAGGCTCTACGACAATACCGCCTCGCTTCAGGACCGCATGGTGGAAACCGGCATCCTGAAGCCGGAACTGGCGCGGCAATTCTCCTGTGGCGGATACGTAGGCAGGGCTTCCGGCAGGACGTTCGATGCGCGGAAAAAGCCCGGATACGCGCCGTACGACGGCCTCGATTTCGAGGTTCCGACGCTGGAGGAAGGCGACGTGAACGCGAGGGTCTGGATACGGATCAAGGAGGTCGAGCAAAGCCTGCGGCTGATCGCGCAAATTCTCCTCGGTCTTCCGGAGGAGAATCTGAAAACGGTTGTTCTGCCGGAAAGCCTCGCGGGGGCGGCGGAAGGGTGCGCCCTCGTCGAAGGGTTTCGCGGGGATATTTTCGTCTGGCTCCGGCTATCTTCGGACATGCGCGTCCTTCGGTGCCACCTGCGCGACCCTTCATGGTTTCAATGGCCGCTGCTGGAGAGCGCGATCGAGGGCAATATCGTCGCGGACTTCCCCCTCTGCAACAAATCGTTCAACTGTTCCTATTCCGGACACGACGTTTAGAGGGCACAAGCGATGAAGAAACTTTTATTCGACGGACTGATCCTTCCCCCTCTGACGGAACCGGCGCAGGCAAGCCGTCGGACGGTGGAGGACCTCGCCGCTGCCGTCCACGGCGCGGCGCGGCGGCGTCTGGGGCGCAGCCTGTCCATCCGCGAAGTGGATGCCGGTTCGTGCAACGGGTGCGAACTGGAAATTCACGCGCTGGGAAACGCCTTTTACGATCTCGAGCGTTTCGGCTTCAGGTTCGTGGCGTCGCCGCGCCATGCGGACGTGCTGCTTGTGACCGGCCCTGTCACGAAGAATATGCGGGAAGCTCTCGAGAGGACATACAAGGCGACGCCCGATCCCAAGTGGGTCGTCGCCGCCGGGGACTGCGCCGCCAACTGCGGCGTGTTCGCCGGAAGCTATGCCACCGTCGCCGGTGGGGTATCGGCGGTCATTCCCGTTGATCTGCACATCCGCGGCTGCCCCCCTTCGCCGGAAGAGCTTCTCAGTGGGTTGCTGGAACTGCTTGAGGCCGTCGAGAAAAAAGATTCAAAAACGGCTTTGGTATAAATTTGGCCTGCCTGGCATTGATTTTGGTTTATTCATTATAGTCCTGCTGGACATAATCCGCGAGTTTCCGTGCATCAAACTCCGGAATATGCGCATCGGTGAACTTCCCTGGCAAAACGTCAATTTCCCGCGTACCACGGTGTCAGATTCTGAAAATAGGTCGCCTGTGTTTTATGTATATATTTTCTTCCGGCGTTATTTGTGGCATGGTTAACCCATCGTTCCCTTTAAGGAGTACAGCATATGGCACTGAAAAATTTCATCAAGGAAAATATTGTTCTGGCCATCGGGCTGGCTTTGCCGGTTCTGCTGGTGGTGATGTTCTTCGTCGCCGCCGTCCTGCCGAAATCCATGGCGATTCCGCCGCAGTACGAAATGCTGTTCACGACGACCAGCTACGACCACCAGAATCCGCCTCCATACAACGTCGATTTTTTCGTGAAGGACGGGATGCTCAAGGCGCGCGTTTCCAGGAACGTCCGCCAATGCGCACCAAACTGCGTCCAGAGCTATAACTGGAGGAAGTTGAAGGTCTATGATGGCAAAAACCAGAGCGTTCGTGAAATATCTTATGATCTTTCGAATTTGGGAGAAGCTGCCAATGGATCGGAAGTGGTTTTCGATGCGTTTAAAAATATAAAAATAGACAGTTCCACGAAAGCTCCCGATGGCTACGAATTCAACAACCCCGGATACCGCTCCGGAGGGCTGGCGATGGATATTTTCGGCGGCGGACATAGGAACAATATCTCCCGCGTCACCAAAGGCGCCGTGTCCTTTAAAATCCCGAATAACGACGGCAGTCGTTACTATTCAGGCGATATCCTGTTCGTCGGCTGGATCGTTGGAAAGCAATAAGAAAGAAAACGGACATGCCGCGCAGGAAAAACATTGTTCTGATCATAGGGCTGGTCTTGCCTGTTCTGCTGGTGATGATATTCTTCGTCGTCACCGTCCTGCCGAAATCCAAGGCGGTTCCGCCGCAGTATGAGGCGCTGTTCACGAGGATCCGCTATGACCACGAGAACCGGCCACCGTATACCGTCGTTTTCTTCGTGAAGGATGGAACGCTCAGAGCGCATGTATCCAACAATCCATCACAGGGCACACCAACCTCCTACCAGAATTACTGGAGGCGGCTGATTGTCTATGACGGCAAAACCCGGAGCGTCCGCGATATATCCTACGATCTTTCAAAAATAGGCGAAGTCGCCGACGGAACGGAAGTGGTTTTCGACGAGTTCAAAAACATGAAAATCGATGGCTCTACAAAAGCCCCTGACGGCTATGAATTCAACAAAGTAAAATACCCCTACGAAGGACCGATGGCGATGTTCTACGCGAGCCCACCCCACACCATCGTCTACAATATCACCAAGGGCTCCGCATCATTTAAAGTCTCGCATAATGACACTAGAGGTGACAAGGCCTCTGACTACGATCTCCAGTTCCTTGGCTGGATCGTCGAACAGAAGTAGGAAAGGAATCGGACATGTCTCACAAAGATGACGCGCTTCAGGAAATCGTTCTTCTCGCCCGGCGCAACAACATCGCGGTCGCGGATATCGCCTCCGCCCTGACGGACGCGCCTTCACAGGCCGCGAAAGAGTCCTCTGGCGTCCTCTCGAAACTATTCGGTTATATCGGCGGCATCCTCGTGTTTACGGGCATCGGCGTTTTCATCTCCATGTACTGGGACGACTTCGGCTCCGCCGCCCGCGTAGCGGTGACGCTCGGCACCGGATTCACCGTGTTTCTGATGGGGATCGTCAGCCTTTACGATAAAAAATACGAACGCGCAGCGACGCCCTTGTTCCTGATATCCTCCCTGCTGCAACCCGGCGGCATCTTCGTCATGCTCGACGAATATTCGTCCGGAGGCAACTGGCACCATGCCGTACTTTATATGGCAGCTATCATGATAATACAGCAGGGCGCGACCTTCCGGGCAAAGCGCCGCACGACCCTTGCCTTCACTTCCGTCGTGTTCGGGTGCATCTTCTTCGCCACGCTCTTCGACCTGTGGGAGATCGACGAGAACCTGATCGGCGCCGTTATCGGGACGTCGCTCCTGTGCATCGCTTATGCGGCAAACAATTCGCGCCACGCGGCCATCTCGCCGTTCTGGTACTTCGTCGGATCCGGAATCCTGCTCTCCTCCGTTTTCGACGCGGTGGAGCACACATCCTTCGAGCTTTCCTTTCTGGGGCTGACGGCCTTCATGATTTATCTCAGCGTCACCGCCCGGAGCCGCACCCTTCTGCTGGTCAGCACCCTCGCCATGATCTGCTATATCGGCTATTTCTCGGCGGAGCATTTCGCCGACACGCTTGGCTGGCCTCTGACGCTCGTTATTGGCGGTCTTGTTCTTATCGGCATCAGCTCTGCGGCGGTAAGGATCAACAACAAATATATCAAACAGCAGGGGTGAGGGGTGGCTTTCCCTTCGTGGGAAACGTCGTCACTAATTTTACATAACGCATTATGTAAAATTAGCCTGTGAATTAATTCTGAGATTTCAGCGAAAAATTTTCGGACAGACTCTAAAACCCATAATTGATGAGAATTTCTGTAGGTTTTTCCATTCTTACTTCTATATCAAACTGTCCGAAAGGTGGATTGGTAGAGACAAGGAGAATCTTTCGACCATCTTTATCAGTGCCATTCCCTGTTTTACTAAAGCCATCTTCTTTGATCTTTAGTTCTAACAATCCATATGCGGCTGCGATAATAGTAAATCTTCCCGGAGTAACTATTTGTGACACTATTTTTGCTGTTATAGTGAGGGTGTAAGTTCCATCTTGATTTTTTGTTTCAATGCGGCTTATTTCTTCAACTTTAGGCGCAGCAGTCTTTTTTTCCAGATTTTCCAACCGTTTTGCAACTTCCTCCACAGTTCTACCCGGAAATAGATTCTGGAAATTAGATAATTGCGATTGTTGGTCGGCCATTTGATCTGATTTTCTGGCATCTGCTTCTTTAAATCCCTCAATTCTTCCGCTATAAAACCAATCTGAAGCGAGAAATGTAATTGCTACTGACAAAAGCGCCACACAAATAAAAGCGAGGGGGGCTGACTTAATCGCAGCCCATTCCTTGAAAATGTGGTTAATAAGTTTATCCATGCCTATTCATGGCATGATTCATGTTAATGGGCGATATTTTTTTGTAGGGGATAATCACCCGATTTAATACACAGTTTCCATCACTGGCGATTGCCTCGGCAGGATTCTTCGTATAATATTTCTTTGGATTGTTTAAACAAACAATCCGGAGCTTGAAAACTCCATCTACGGGCGGTTTTGTGAACCGCAAAATCACTCCTCGACTATGGTCGGGGAGGCTTAGGCGCATGTTCAGGCCGAAAGGCTAAAGGCTTAAGCGGCCACTCCTGTAGATGGCTTTTCAACTCCCCGATCACCAGTCTAGGGGGGATTTTTCGTGAGAGAGTGGTTTAAAACTGCAAAGAAAGCATTTCTGAGGGAAGACTACTCGCTTTATCTGGATGAAAACGAATGGATGTCGTTTCTGGACTATCTGGAGATGGTTTATATCGAAGACTCTTTCAGGTTCGTATGGCTAACCCTGATGACATTCGTTCTTGGCTTTGCTGCGGGGATTTTTCTGTCCTGACCGACAGTGCCAAAAGATCTGCCACGGGAAGAAAAAATTCATGACCCGCCCGTTTATCCTCGATCCCCTTTTTCAATCGACGAAAGCCGTCCCCGGCGTGGGACCCCGGCTGACGAGGCTGCTTGAAAAAACGGCGGGGGCGCGGGTGGCGGATCTGTTCTGGCACCTGCCGTCCGGCATCATCGACCGCCGCTACGCCCCGAAAATCGCCGACGCGCAGGCGGGGCAGATCGCCACGCTCACGCTCACGGTCGACGAGCACGCGGCTCCCAGAAGGCCGTCCCTGCCCTACAGGGTGCGCTGTCACGATGACACCGGCGTGGTGGATCTGATTTTCTTCAACGTCAGGGGTGATTATCTGGCGCAGCAGCTTCCACCCGGAGAGCAGCGCATTGTCAGTGGAAAGCTGGAAGTTTATAACAACATCCTGCAAATGCCGCATCCCGATATTATCGCGCTGCTGCAAGACCGTGAAAGCGTGGAAACAGTGGAGCCGGTATATCCTCTGACGGCGGGGCTGACGCACAGGGTGACGATGAAAATCATTCATGCGGCTCTGACAAGGATTCCGGAACTGGAGGAATGGCAGGACGCCGCCTTCCTCAAGCGGCAAAAATGGCCGCGCTGGCACGAAGCCCTTAAAACGGCGCATCATCCGCAGTCCGTGGAGGATTTGTCCCCCGGGCATCCGGCGCGCCAGAGACTGGCCTATGACGAACTGCTCTCCAACCAGCTCACCATCGGGCTTGTTCGTCAGAACCAGAAGAAAAACAAGGGGCGCATTCTGGCCGGAGACGACTCCCTCCATCAAAAAGCGCTTGAATCCCTGCCCTTCGATCTGACAGGGTCGCAGAAACTGGCCATCGAGGAAATCAGGAGCGATATGCGCCAGCCCTCGCGGATGCTGCGGCTCCTGCAGGGCGACGTCGGCAGCGGCAAGACGGCGGTGGCTTTTATGGCGGTGATCCATGCCATCGGCAGCGGCGAGCAGGGCGTCATCATGGCGCCGACGGAAATCCTCGCCCGCCAGCATGAAAGCAATCTCACCGCATATGCCGGAAAAATGGGACTGAACGTCGTCACCCTCACCGGGCGCGACAAAGGCAAGCCCCGCGAAAAGCTCCTGAAAATGATCGCGGGCGGAGAGGCGCATATCGTCATCGGCACCCATGCGCTGTTTCAGGAAGACGTCGCGTTTAAAAATCTCGCACTGGTGGTGATCGACGAGCAGCACCGCTTCGGCGTGCACCAGCGCCTGCAGCTCTCGAAAAAGGGGGATATGTGCGACGTGCTGGTGATGACCGCAACGCCGATCCCGCGCACGCTGACGCTCACCGTCTACGGCGACATGGACGTGAGCCGCCTGACCGAAAAACCGGCGGGGAGGCAGCCCATCGATACGCGGCTTGTCTCCAGCGAGCGCACAGACGAAGTCATGGAAGCCCTCCGCCGCAAGATTGAAACCGGCGCACGCATCTATTGGGTCTGCCCGCTGGTGGAGGAGTCGGAAAAGCTCGACCTTGCCGCCGTCGAGGAACGTCATATCCTTATGCAGAAACGCTTCGGCGCACGCGTCGGGATCCTGCACGGGCGCATGAAGCCGCACGACAGGGATGCCGTCATGGCCGCTTTTTCACGGGGAGAGACGGACATCCTCGTCGCCACCACCGTCATCGAAGTCGGCGTGGACGTGCCCGAGGCGACGGTGATGGTGGTCGAGCATGCGGAGCGCTTCGGCCTCGCGCAGCTCCACCAGCTCCGGGGGCGCATCGGGCGCGGTACCGGAAAATCCGTCTGCCTTTTGCTGCATCCCCCGCACGTCAGCGACGTTGCCCGCAGGCGTCTGACCACCATCCGTGACACCGAGGACGGGTTTGTCATCGCCGAGGAGGACCTGAAACTGCGCGGCGCGGGCGAAGTGCTCGGCACGCGCCAGAGCGGCTGGCCGGAATTCCGCCTTGCCGATCCCGCGTTTCACGGCTCTCTGATAAAGGCCGCGCATGACGAGGCCCGGCTGATCCTCAGCAAAGACCCCCACCTGCTCTCCCCGCGAGGAAACGCGCTCCGCACCCTGCTTTACCTGTTCGAGCGGGATACGGCGATCAAGTATCTGAGATCGGGGTAGCAGAAGCCGGAAACCTGAAACCGGAAACCGGAAGTTCTTTTTTTCCGACTTCCGACTTCCGACTTCTGACTTCTGACTACATCCTCCGCTGCTGGACGACTTGCAGCAGGACGTCGTGCACCTTAATATCCGTGCCCAGAACCCTCTCGGTGACGGAGGAGAGTCGCTTCTTGACCTGCCGCACATCGACGAGGTTCCCCTGCATCAAGGCATGTCCGGTTCCCAGAGCGCCGTAAAGGTCCTGGATATAGGCGTCGGTCAGCCGCGGCTTGTAAAGGGAAATTTTCTCCTTCTGGCCGTAATCGACTTCAAGAGACACCATCAGGCTGACTTGCTGGGTCAGTCCCTTCGCGGTGATGACCGGCAGACTCAGCGGATCGAGCTGAAGGTATTCAAATTCCGGATGTGGCGCATCGGGATCGACCTTTTCAGCCTTCCCTGCTGCATAGGCCGGATGCGTCAGCCTGGGGGAGCCCTGAAACTGGCCGAATCCCAGCAGGAATACCGCACCGACCAGCAGGAAAACAACTCGTTTCATGCGCCCCCCCGGGATTCCGTGAACCCCGTACATCAGTTCATTGTCACTGCGTCTCCGTTAACGTTGCGTTAACGAAAGGTAAAATCCGGAGTTATTTCAGGAGGCGAGGATAAAAACGGGGAAAAACGATCACGCGCGCGTCGCCGGATTATCCGGAGACCCCAGGATACGAATCATCCGATCAGGTTTCTCATGGATTTCAGGGCGTTCAGCATTTCCTGCAGCTCATCCTTGTTCTGGCTGACGATCTGGGAAACAGGGGACGCTGCAACGTCCGCAGAGCCCTCGCCCACGCGGGCGGATAAATTCCCG
>JAZDGQ010000110.1:0-2728 GCA_043806835.1 Pseudomonadota bacterium
TTCCCGGGACATCCCGCGCATCCTCGGCGTCATCAAATGTGGTCCGGATCTTCCCAGTGCGGGTCTTCCGCCGGGATACAACGCCGACGTGATGCGCGTCAAAGGCCGGTTCGCCGAGACGGTCAAGCAGCGCCAGGCGGAGAGAGATCACACGCTGTCGCTCTCCCAGGGACAGCGCTATCTCCTCCGGGAGCTACGGGTTCTTTTCGGGCTGACTGCCGATGAAGAGATGAAAACCCGAATCAATATCCTGGAAAAGGCATTCCGCGGGGCCATGACCACCGCCGTGAATCGGGAGCTCAACCGGATCCGGCGCAACGGCATGACGGGGGATCATCTTCTGAAGGCCCTGACCGACCTCTACCACCAGCATGGGATGCAGGACTGGTCGCGCCGACAGGCCATACGGCGCGAAAATCACGAGATACCGACCATCATCTGCAGCGAGGCGCTGATGTAGCGATAAGGAACAGCCATTCCATCAACGCCGTTTTTTAGCGATTTCGACTACCCCTGAGGGACTTACACGGATCAAGAAAGGATTTGTCATGAAAGAAATATTGAACCTCCATGCCCTGCGCCGTCTCGCCGGGCCACGCTCCTTCGACCGAGGCGAAAAATACTTTACCCTCGGTCTCGTTCGGTCATTATCGGAGTACAACGGCGCCATTACGGCCAAAGTCAAGGGAACGCATACCTACACCGTTAAGCTCCGGGAGGAAAACGGCGAATTGGACTATTCATGCACCTGTCCGATGGGCGATGACGGGTCATTCTGCAAACACTGCGTGGCTGCAGGGCTTTTTTGGCTTGAGCAGAAGATGGACGGGAAAGGCAAAAAAGCCGGCGGCGGGGGAGGTCATGACGAAGTCACGATGGAGGACGTGAAGGGTTACCTGGAAACCCTTGAGAAGAACGTCCTCGTCGAGATGATCATGCAGCAAGCCGAAGAAAACGACGCACTGCGCGAGAAGCTGCTGATGCAGGCGGCGCAAAAAACCGGAGGAGGCCGCAGTCTTGCTGCATGGAAGAAAATCATACGGGAGACGATCGATCCCGGGGACTTCATCGAGTACCATGAGATGAGCGATTATGCGGCCAGGGTGCGTAACGTCCTCGATACCCTTGAAGACCTGTTGAAGGACGGCCCTGTAGAGGCGATGGAGCTGGTGGACTATGCCATTGCGGAAACGGAAATCGCCATCGAATCGGTGGACGATTCGAACGGCGAGATGGGGGACATTCTCCAACGCCTGCAGGAGGTGCATCTTGCCGCCTGCCGTAAGGTCGGACCGGATCCGGAAGAGCTGGCCGCACGCCTCTTCGACAGGGAGTTGAACGGGCAGTATGACGTGTTTCACGGCGCTGCCGCCACCTATGCGTCGATCCTCGGAGAGAGGGGGCTCGCGGTTTATCGCCGTCTCGCCGAGGAGGAATGGAAGAAGATCAAGCCGCTCGTCCCGAACAAGGAAGAACGGGAAGAGCGCTCACACCGCCGGTTCACCATTACGCATATGATGGAATCCCTGGCAGAGGCGTCCGGTGATGTTGAAGCCCTGGTGGAGGTCAAGAAAAAAGACCTGTCCTATGCCTATCATTATCTTCAGATCGCGGAGCTTTACAAGAAGTCGGGCAACCATGACAAAGCCCTTGAATGGGCGGAAGCGGGCCTAAAGGCTTTTCCCGGCCGGACCGATTCGCGGCTGAGGGATTTTCTCGCGGCCGAATATCACCGACGCAAGCGTCACGATGAGGCAATGAAGTTGATATGGGCGGATTTTTCCGATCATGCGAGCCTGGAGAATTTCCAAAAGCTTAAAACCCATGCCGAACGCGTCGGCCAGTGGCCGGCCTGGCGTGAGAAGGCGCTTGATTTTATCAGAAAAGACATCAGCGGAACGACACAGTCGAGAGGAGGACGGTGGGGGGCATGGAACGCATCGGACGGCAACTCCCTCCTCGTGGAAATCTTCCTCTGGGAAAACGAGTCCGATGCGGCGTGGCAAGAGGCGCAGGCGGGAGGGTGTACCGAGCAACTCTGGATGCGGCTTGCCGCCGGTCGCGAGCAGGACCATCCGCAGGACGCCATCGACGTCTACAAAAAATGGATCGATCCGACGGTGGGGAGAAAAAACAATCAGGCCTACGATGACGCCGCGAATTTGCTGCGGAAAATTCGCGTTCTGATGAACCGGTTGAATCGAGACGCGGACTTTGCCGATTATCTGTGGAGAGTCAGAGCGGCGCACAAACCGAAGCGCAATTTTATGAAACTGCTTGACCGGATAAACTGAAGGGCAACCGCAAGAACTTTCCATCCTTCTCCGATAAATTTCTTCATTAAAGATGGCCGTGATCTCCCACTCCGCGGCGAAGGGCAGATGGCCAAGACGCCGGTTGCGGCAGGCTCCCTGGATCCCGGCGAAGGTCTTCAGGCGCTCTGAAGGGCGGCCTCTGAATTGAAGTTTTGCGCAGCAAGCTGCGGACGGGCTTTGTCTCTTCTTCGCAACAACTCCTTTCGTGTACCCATGGCCATGGTTTTGTCTCTCTTTGCTTTACTTGATAAAAACCCCGGTCGGATCATTGCGGTGACCCGTGAATGGGATAAAGGCTCAGTTTCATTTCGTCTTTGATTGCGGCAAAATCCGTATCGAAGGTCAGGAGCGGTGCGTTGTACTCTTTTGACATCACCGCGATAAAGCAATCGGAAAGCCCCACGGTTTTCCCC
>JAZDGQ010000111.1:0-2277 GCA_043806835.1 Pseudomonadota bacterium
ACGACACCGGAGACCACCGAAGGCCGCCTCCTGTATGATCTGGGGGACAGGCAGTGGGATATTCCTGAACTGCGCGAGTTCCTTCAGGCGCTTCTTTTGCGGGACACTTCATTTAAAGACTGCGAAATAACGCACGCTTTCCCAGATGTCGGGCTAAAGACAATGCGTCTGAACGGCACGAATCTGATCGGGGGAGAACAGTTTCAGCTTCTCCTCGCCATCGAGGATGTCTCCGATTACAGAACGGCTCTGAATACCCTTAAAGATAATGACCGGCACAAGGATGAGTTTCTGGCGATGCTGGCGCATGAGTTGCGGAATCCGCTGGCGCCTATTCGCAATGCCCTGGAAATATGGAAGTGCGGTGTCGCGGGAAAGAAAGCCGAAAAGGACGCCCAGATCATCATGGGCCGCCAGCTGCAGCAGATGCTCCAGCTTGTCGATGACCTTCTCGATGTGGCGCGCATCACGCGTGGCGTGATTGTGCTCAAAAAAGACCTGGTCGACCTGAGTCGGGTGGTCAATCAGGCTGTGGAAGGCGTGGGACAACACTGCAAGGAGCGCCAGCATGAACTTTCCCTGTCGTTGCCGAAGGAGAAGATGTTCGTCAAAGGCGATGCCATCCGCCTTGAACAGGTCGTCTCTAACCTGCTGATCAATTCCTGCAAATATACCGAGCCCGGCGGCCGTATTACCGTGCTGCTTGAGCACGAAACGGATCATGCGCTGATCCGGGTTACTGATAACGGTGTCGGCATATCTCCCGAACTTCTGCCCTATGTCTTCGACCTTTTTGTCCAGGAGGAGCGGTCGCTCGACAGAAAACAGGGGGGGCTTGGCCTCGGGCTCACTCTTGTGCGCCGCCTGGCCGAATTGCATGGCGGAACCGTCGAGGCGAAAAGCCAGGGCCTGAAGAAGGGCAGCGAATTCACTGTCCGTTTGCCGATCATGACCGGGGCGGAGGTTTCCGTTCCTGCCACACCGGAGACTGCGTCTAAAAAGGCGCCGCTTACAGGGCGCCGTATTCTTATCATAGACGATAACGCTGATGCGTCCATGACCACTCAGGTGCTTCTGGAACTCCGGGGGCATAAGGTTCAGATGGCAGTGGACGGGCCAGCCGGCCTCAAGGCGGCTATGATCTTTAAACCCGAGGTCATTCTCCTCGACATCGGGCTGCCGGGCATGGATGGATATGAGGTCGCAAGGCGTTTACGCGGTCTGCCCGAAACCAGAAATGTCCTGCTGATCGCTGTCAGCGGCTATGGTCAGGCGGAGGATCTCCGGAAGTCCAAGGAGGCCGGTTTTGACCACCATTTATTGAAGCCAGCCGATACGAACGAGCTTCAGGCGCTGATAACAGGCTAAAAGATGTAGAGCGATCTTACTTGCAGATAACATTGTTGAGCGGGAGAACTTCTCCGCCAAGATAAGCGCCGCCCAAGGTGCCGCCTATCGTCGCGGCTGTCTTGCCTCCGCCTTTGCCGGCTAGGCTGCCGATAACGCCGCCGCCCACACCACCCACGACTTTACCGGCGATGTTTCCGTCGTCACACCCTGGTGGGGGGGCTTCTATGGATGGCTGCACGGCAACGACTTTGATTCTTTCCGTCGGCGCAACAGGCTGTTTTGTAAAATAGATGCTGGCCCCTGCTATCGCGGCAACAAGGAGGATAGCCCCCAGCACCAAAGAAACTGTTTTGTAATTTTGCATGATTTTTTCTTTCTCCATTCATCGCCAACGACTGCCAACAATTTTAGGTCCGGCATATTTCTTCAAAATGAAGTGCATCGGGATAATGACGCCTGTCACCAGAACAAGCGGCATCAGGACGACATAGAGAGGCTCGGATATAAAATCCTGCAATCCCCTCGGCGGGAAAATGATGTTGACGTTATCAGTCTTTTCCGTCAGCCAATGCGTCATCAGGAAAACGACGATACTAAGGACAATCTGCGGATACAGCGCGCGCGGATCGTAGCCGAAACGCCAGATCATATAGATAATGGCGGCGGGCATGGGAAAGTGAAAGAGCGACAGCCCCCGCAGCCAAAGCGGCAGGGCGGGATCAAACATATAATAGAGTCATTGCATGATTAGGGATTCCTTTTGCCAGAAAGGTGTGATTCTATGAGACCTGTGGTTCGCACAGGGGGGATTGTCATGGAATTGGAAGGAGAAGCGGCGCGGTTGGCGAAACGGCCCGTGACGTTTATGCGGTTGACGGGATTGCCGGTTGAACGGTTCAAAGCTTTGGTGGGTGAGGTCACGCCTTT
>JAZDGQ010000112.1:0-3272 GCA_043806835.1 Pseudomonadota bacterium
CGCATAAACGTCACGGGCCGTTTCGCCAACCGCGCCGCTTCTCCTTCCAATTCCATGACAATCCCCCCTGTGCGAACCACAGGTCTCATAGAATCACACCTTTCTGGCAAAAGGAATCCCTAATCATGCAATGACTCTAATGGATCTGGCGGTAGCTGGCTGCAGGTGGATCGCGATGGTACCGGAGGCACCTATAGCTTCCAGAGCATGGCTTCGATTTCTGGTGTCACCAACATCAATGTTGGTACCTATGTTACCAACGGCAATTTGCTTGTCGCCTAAGATATTATGACCTCATAAAGAAGGGCCGGGTTTCAGGACCCTGCCCTTTCCTTTATCTCTCCCGCAGGGCTTCCTGCTTGTGCTTGAACAGCGGCGAGAGGAGATATTCCATCACGCGGCGCGTTCCTGTCTTGATTTCCACGGTGACGGCCATGCCAGGGGAGAGGCTGACCAGACGGTCGTCGACCTGCATCTGTGTTTTGCCAAGCGAGACGCGGGTGGCATAGACGAGTTCTTGGCCTTTGGGCTCGCTTGTTTCGTTTTCAGCGCCGGACTTGTTCGCGTTATCAGGAGAAGACGGCGGTTTTTGCTGCGTGATGGCGTCCTGGGAAATCGAGAGGACTTTTCCGTCGATAAAGCCGTACTTGGTGAAGTTGAAGGTATCCACCTTGATCTCGGCCTCCTGTCCCTCGTGAATAAACCCGATGTCGCGATTGGAGACCATGGCCTCGATTTCAAGCTTGCTGTTCTTGGGAACGATGGCAAGGAGGGCCTGCGCGGGGGTCACCACGCCGCCTTCGGTGTGGATGGCAAGCTGCTGCACCGTGCCGTCAACAGGGGTTGTCAGGGTTTGCAGGCGGTATTTCTGAGTCGCCTGAACGAGTTGTTCCTGCAGACTGGCCGCTTTCTGCTCGGCCTGGGCGAGGCTGTCGAAGTTTTTTTGTTTGGACTCTGCCTCTGCCTGCCGACGTTGTTCCTGTAAAGAAGCGACGCCCCCGGCGGCTTCGGCAAGGCGACCTTGCTGCACCTTTAGCTCCTGCTCCTGCTCGACGAGAGCCTGTTGCGCCGTCAGGGTATCCAGTTTGGAACCATACCCCTTGTCAGACAGCTCCGTGCGCATCTTGGAGCGTTCCTGCATCATGGGAATCGATTGAGTGAGTTTTTCAATGGTCGCTGCGACGGCCACGCGATTGCCTTCATTCTGGGCGATCTGGTTGTCGAGGGCAATCAGTTTTGATTTTATCTCCTGAACCTGACTAATCAGTTGGGAGCGCTGAAGCTCGATCTGCTGCGGTGATGCGCCTTCAGGGGCGATAAAATCCGCTGCCGGGTCTTCGGACATCTTCAGGGCAGATCGGAGACGCGCGGCTTCGAGCTGCGAGACGATCAGCTCTTTCTGCAGGCGGCTCTGTTCGGCCTCGCTGATGGTGGTGTCGATCTCTATCAGAACGTCCCCGGCCTTCACCTGCTGCCCGTCCTGCACATGGATGACCCGAACCACGCCCGTTTCCATCGGCTGGATAATTTTGGTGCGGCCCGTCGGGATGATTTTTCCGGTGGCGGTGGCGATGATGTCCACCGTCCCGAAATACGACCATGCGATGGCGGCGGAGAAGAAGAGGCAGATCAGAAGCGCGGTCGCGCGTCCCGTCGGGGAGGGAGGCGTTTCGAGGACTTCCAGAGCCGCCGGAAGAAACTCGACTTCGGGATCGTTCTTGTTGAAAGACCGTGTCCATCCTCGGCAGCAGCGCCCTATTCTTTGGGCGGCGGGGCGGAGATATTGATCCATATAGGAAGAAGCCTTGAGACCGTCCGGATTCCTTTTGAGATTATCCTGTTTCATCGAAGGTGCTCTCCCGTTATGCGTGCAAGTGCCCGTGCTGTTCCAAAGTCGGAAGGGATTTGATGGATTTTCCCGCTTTCTGCTGCGCGAGACGCAGTTCGTAAAGGCTTTGCAGATTCAGCCAGAATTCGGCGCTCGTGCCGAAGAAGTGGGCCAGGCGCAGGGCGGTATCTCCGGTGACGGCGCGTTGTCCGTTCAGGATGCCGGTGATCCGGTTCGTGGGAACATGCAATTGGCGCGCGAGTCCGGCGGCACTCATGTCGAGGGCTTCGAGTTCTTCCGCCAGATGTTCTCCGGGGTGTATGGCAATTTTGGTCATGGAATCCTCCTAATGGTAATCGACAATTTCAACTTCGGTCGGGCCGGGCGACTCTTCAGGCCACTTAAAGCATATCCGCCATTGATCGTTGATGCGGATGCTGTATCGGCCTTTGCGATCCCCGGTCAACGCCTCAAAACGATTGCCGGGCAATGCAGCCATATCCTTGAGAGAAACGGCGGCGTCCAGACGGTCGAGTTTCAGGCGCGCCGGGCGTTCAATGCCGGAGAACGCCTTGACCCTTTCTCCGGCGGCGAAATCCTTGCTGCGTTTGTTCCGGTAACCGACGATCATATATCACTATACCCTGAGTTACGCATTACGTCAAGAGTAATTATTTCCGGTTCCTATCCCCCCTGTATGCGCAGCAGCGAAGCATAGCGCCCGTCTGTTCCGGAGAGGGCGTCGTGCGACCCGTCTTCCACGATCCGGCCTTTTTCAATCGTGATGATCCGGTCGCACTGGCGCACGGCGGAAAGCCTGTGGGCGATGATGATGACGGTGCGGCCTTTCACGATCTGGCGCATGTTCTCCTGGATGACGCGCTCGCTTTCGTAGTCGAGCGCGCTTGTCGCCTCGTCGAATATCAGGATGCGGGGATTGGTGATGAGGGCGCGGGCGATGGCGATACGCTGACGCTGGCCTCCGGAAAGGCTGGAACCGCGCTCCCCGACCATGGTGTCGTAGCCCTGCGGCAGTTCGAGAATGAACTCATGCGCGCCCGCCATTTTGGCGGCATGGATCACCTGTTCGACGGGAAGGCCGGGGCTGGAGAAGGCGATGTTTTCGCGGATGGTGCGGTTGAACAGGACGTTCTCCTGCAGGACGACGCCAACCTGACGCCGGAGCCAGCTTACATCGATCATCGAAAGATCGACTCCATCAACCAGAATGCGCCCGGCCTCCGGCACGTAAAGGCGCTGCACCAGCTTGGCGAGAGTTGACTTGCCCGAGCCGGAGGGGCCGACCACGCCCACGACCTGCCCGACCGGGATTTCGAGATGGATGTCGTTCAGGACGGTGGGGCCGTCCAGCCGATACCTGAACGTCACATGTTCGAATACGACCGAGCCTTTGATGGCGGGGAGGGCAGTGCGCCCCGGCGTG
>JAZDGQ010000113.1:0-12927 GCA_043806835.1 Pseudomonadota bacterium
CCTCATCTTGACCAGATAATCCCAGCACACCTGTTCCGTCGGAAATTTATCCTGAAAACCAAGCAAACTCATCTCTGTATAGCGCGTCCCTTCCGGCATAAGCTAAAAATAGCATAACCTGTCTAAAGTGCCTAATCAGATGATCCTGAAACCCTCGCCAGAATGGCAGAGACGGAATTAGAGAGAAAAAATCTTCCCTACGCTATTGAATACTATATGCGGGCGATCCGCGCCGCTCCGGAAAACCTTTCTTACAAGCAGCGTTTTCTTGACATCGCCGCAAATATTTCTCTTGATGGCTATCAACCGGGTGTTGAAGATATCATACTCCAATGCCTTAAAACGCCAGATACGAATTTTTCATTTTCTCAGAACCTTTGGTATTCAGCCCTGTTGACGCATCCCGGATTCCAGGCTCTCTATGTTGATGCGGATGTTTTCAACAAGAAATTTGACTCCTCCCCCTTTCTGCACGCCTGCTTTGTGGAAGGCGTCAGGCGCATGGTCATTTACGATTTAACCTTTGAGAATTTTATGCAGCGTTTGCGCAGATGGCTTCTGACGGGTCTGGCTTCCCCGGAAAGCATGCCGGCGCATGAAGATTACACGCGGCTGGCTGACGCCGTTTCTGCCTATTGTTACGAGACGGAATATATTTTTGAAGAAACCGATGAAGAACGTGCGCGCGTGGAAAAGCTCCGCGTGCGGATCGAAAGCGGGGAGACTGCCGACCCGCTTATGCTGGCTGTTTATGCCTGCTATGAACCGCCTTGCAAACTTCAGAATATACCCGACGCCCTTCTCCATGGCCTTCCTTCAGTCGCCTGTTTTGTGCAGGAAAATCTTGCCCTTGAATCTTCCCGGAAATCATTGAAGAGTCAGGACATCAATGACAGCGTTTCTCTTGAGGTTCAAAAGCAATACGAAGAATTCCCTTATCCGCGCTGGCGCGCCAAAGCAAAGATGCCGCAAAAAGTCCCTTCTCAGGCTCCTTGCGCGCAGGAAAGGCATCTTCTCAACAAAACTCCGGAAATTCTGGTGGCGGGATGCGGCACAGGATACGAATCATTGCAGCGGGCAATTATTTTTCCGGACGGACATGTCACAGCCATCGACCTCAGCAGTACCAGTCTGGCCTACGCTGCCATGAGGGCCGGAGAGTATGGCGCGAACAACCTCACTTTCAAGAAAATGGATATTCTGGATCTCAAGGATGATCCGGCGCGATACGACCTTATTTCCTCGCATGGCGTTCTGCATCATATGAGAGAGCCTCTGACGGGATGGGGAATTCTCTGCGATCTGTTGAAGGAGGGCGGCGCCATGAAAATCGCCCTGTATAGCAAGACGGCACGGAGGTTTATCACGCATACCCGCGACGTCATCAGGAAAAACGGCTATACCCATGATCGCAAAAGCATGGCGGCGTTCCGCAAGAAAAGCCCTGAGCTTTTAGACAATCAGACCATGATGAATCTGCATAGGGGCCGGGGGGATTATTATTCCATGTCCATGTACAGGGACCTTTTGTTTCATGTGCAGGAACACTGCTTTGATCTGCTTGAAATTGAAAAAGCTCTTGATGACCTTGATCTTACGTTCTCCGGGTTTGAACTCGGTCAGGATGTGATGGAAGAATACCGGAAAGAATACCCGGACGATTCCGAAGGAATCTCGTTGAAAAACTGGCACCGGTTCGAACAGGCCAATCCCGACACCTTTCGGACCATGTATAGATTCTGGTGTCAGAAATAAGCGAAGAGCGGGCCGGCCCCGGAGCGCCGGGGCGCCGGGGCACAGTCTTTAGGGTCAGCGGTACGCGACCAGCTCGCCCTGCCGGGTCAGGAAAATCAGCGTGTTGTCGGATACCAGAGGCGCGATCGTCACGCCCCCCGGCAGTCCGGTCTGCTTCAGGATTTTTCCGCTCTGCGGGTCGACTTCGACCATCTGTCCGCGGTTGCTGGCAAGGATGAGGCGTCCTCCGGCAAGCACCGGCCCCGTCCAGACCACGGGATTCTCCTTGTTCTTGTCCTCGAAACGCATCAGAGGGGTTATCCAGCGGATATCCCCGTTCTGGCGCGTCAGGGCGATCAATTGCTGACCGGAACTGACGATGAATACGGATGCGCCGGCAGCCCACGGCATTTCTGCGCTGCCGACCTCTCGCTGCCAGACCCGTTGTCCGGAGATTTCGTCGATGGCCACCATGCGCCCGCTGTAGCTGGCGGCGTACACAAGTCCCTGATCGATGACGGGCTGGCCGCGGATGTCCGCAATGGAGGAAAGCGCGCCGATGCGGCGGGAGCCGGAAAGATTATCCTCCCACACGACCTGCCCGTTTTCAACGCGGAGGCCGACGATTTCACCGGAAGACATCGGAAAAACGGCTGCGAAAGCATCCACAGCGGGAGATGCGGATCCGAGAAGATTGGTGGTCTCCGTCACGCTGGCGTAATTCCAGAGAGGCGTGCCGTCCGCGGCGGAAAAGACCATCAGCCTGTTATCCAGCGTAATCAGGTAAACCCTGCCGTCCAGCACGGAGGGCGCGGCGCGGGCGGGAGAAGGCGTCGCCACCCTCCAGACCGTGGCGCCTGTGGCGGGGTTCAGACAGAGAAGCTGCTTGTACCCGTTCGTCACATAGAGCCTGCCAGCGGCCCAGGCAACGCCGCCGCCGATGGTGCCGGAGTCTTCCTCGCCGGGAGGAACGGGGGATGCCTGCCACTTCTTTCTGCCGTCGGCGAGGGCGAAAGCCGTTGTCCGGCCACTGGTGTCCACAGCGAACACCATTCCGTCAGCAATGGCAGGCTGGGTTATCAGGGGATTGCGGCGGTCGCCGCCGGAACCGATGGAAACGTTCCAGACTTTCTTCAGGTCTTTCCCAAGGGACAAATGCCCCATCGCATGAGAGGGAGCACCTCCGGCTTGCGACCAGTATTTGTTCGTCCAGGGCTCGGGCAGGAGAACGGGCGCATTCTGCAATTCAGGGTTGGGCGTCAGTTCCGTCTGCAACTGCAGGACGGAGATGCGCTCTCCTTTCAGCGGCGCCAGACCCGTATCGTTGAACATGTCGTCGAACGATCCGCAGCCCGACAGCAAAAGAGGCAGCCCCAAAAGAGCCAGGAGATGAAGGAGAGGAATGCTTTTTCTCATGAATTTTTCCCGTTTCAGTTTTTCGGAGCCGTTTTTTCCGCCGTATAAAGCTCGCGCAGGGTGAAGGCGCGGGCGCGGGCGTCGGCCGGAGCCAGCGGATCCGCCGTGATTCTCTCCAGAGCCTCCGTCGCTTTCTGCAAGTCTCCCTGCCGGACGGCCAGGAGCGCTTCCAGTTCCCGCACCGTAGCGCGCCATGCGCCGCCGTCGCCCGACAGCGCGGCGAGTTCTTTCCGGAGCTTGTCCGGGGAGTCTTTGTCGAGACGCTGGCTGATGCTGAGGAGCTTTGCGAGATCCCGCAAGGTCCTGTCGATGCCGGACGTTCCTGCGACGGCGTCGTACAGCGCGACAGCCTTGTCTTTTTCTCCCCGTTCCAGATGAGCACCCGCCGCCGCAAAACGCGCGAGCATGGCGTGGTTCCTGTCCCCCGTCCCTGCAAAATTTTCCAGACCGGACGGATCGGCGGCGAGACGGCTCAACTCCGCCGTCGCTGCGGTGTCGCGCCTGAGTTCCAGGTGCCGCCAGAACGCCTGGGCACCGGTGAGCAGGACAGCCCCGACCGCGCAGCCGATGATCCACGACCCGTTTTCCTTCCAGAACTGGCGAAGATTCTCGTGGCGGAGGTCATCGTTGATTTCGTCAAAAACGTCAGCCATGGCATAAGCCCCCGTGTGATTTGTTCGCGTGTCGTTTAACTGACCAAAAACAGCCCTTCCGAGTCAAGGGAAACCCCGCCTCATTTGTTTTCATAGTCCTTATTGGTGGCCTCTTTGAAAGAATCATCACAGGAATCTCTTGCGTTAAGAAAGCTTATGGATATGAAAAGCAAAGATTGGAAACGAAGCAAGTAATTTCGCCGGGACATCTACGGCGCGGCAGAAGGACGCGCCGCCAGTGCCTTGTGCAGCATCATCAGCGGTAAAACCATCAGCGGGAACAGCAACGCCGAAAGCACGGAACTCACCAGCATCGGCTTGACGGATATCAGCGTCATGTTAAAGAGCGCGAACAGCATCCATTGCGCCGCCCCTGCCATCAGCGCCATCAGCGCAAATCCTGCCCAGATGACCAGAAACAACTGACCAAGCAGAAACTTGCGCTGGCGGAGAGTCAGCGCCTGCGCCGTCACCAGCACCACCGCATTCATGCCGAAAGGCCAGTTGAAAAGAAGATCGAGGATGATCCCGATCACGAACGTCGCCGGCGGCGGCAACAGAGACGGCCTCAGGATCGTCCAGTAATAAACGGCCATCAGCATGAAAAAAGGCCGCACCTCCCCCAGATGCGCGATCTCGAAAGGAAAGGCGCTGAGGATGAACAGCACGAACACCGTCAACAGCATCAGCCCCCAGCGCCCGACGGCTCCGAGTAACGGCTCATTCCATACGGACGTCATGGAACAAATCACCTTCTGTTTTTATAGGCGGACGGCTGCGTCGGCGAAGCCGGCACGATTTCCCCCATCGCCGCTGCCTGATCCGCGTCGGCATCGACGATCTGCACATGTGTCAGCCTGTCGATGTCCGACAGAGGCCTGACCCAGACGCCGTCGGACCCGATGGAAACAATCGTTCCGACCGGCAGATCCGGCAGCAGCTGTCCGCCGTCTCCGGAGGTGACGATCCGCGTGCCGAGGGTCATCCCGCTATCGGGAGGCAGACGCTCCAGCTTCATCAGGTCCTGGTTTTTCCCCGCCAGAATCGCCCTGGTGCGCGTGTTCTGGACGATCACGGGGATGCGGGAGTTCAGGTCCGTCACCAGAAGGACGCGGGATGAATTCTGCCCCGCTTCCGTCACGCGCCCGACAAGCCCGTGTCCCGACATCACCGCATTGCCTTTTCGCACCCTGTCCCGGACGCCGACCGGCAAAAGAACGCTTTTCACAAACGCTCCTCCGGCATCGGAAACGACGCGGGAGGTCACGAAGGTCAGATCCGGATCCGCCTTCACGTTCAGGAGATCACGGAAGCTCTGATTTTCGGCCTTCATCTTCAGGGCGGATTCATACCACTGCTGCAGCCGGACGTTCTCCTCCCTGAGACGGATGTTCTCCACCTTGAGCTCCCGGATGGTCGTCACGCTCTCCAGGGAATCGACGAAGGAACTGAAGGGAGCCGAAACCGCCGCCAGCACCGGCGCAGCCGCATCCATGACCGCCATCCGGAGGCGCTCCACCGGCAGCGTGTCGGCACGATGCAGAACCATCAGGGTCACGGCCAGTAAAACAAGCACCGCAGGCGTCGCCCGCAGCGTCATCGTCCTGAGCGGCAAAGATTGTAAAACAGGTTTTTGCAGCCGAAACGGCACCGGAAATAACCCCTCTGAACATCCCCTCTTAAGATTGTAACAAGGAATCTTTAACAAATACAGCACGTTTTACTGGCAAAACCCGCAGGGCTGCTTCAGCAAGCCTTTAAAATTACGAGCTAATACCTGTTAATCAGGACACGGGACATCGTTTTCAGGTTTTCCAATGCCTGGCCGGAGCCGAGCGCGACGCAGGACAAGGGATCATCCGCCACGGTGACGGCCAGACCCGTCGCATACCTGAGCACATAATCAAGGTTGGAGAGCAGCGAGCCGCCTCCCGACATCACGATCCCGCGGTCCACGATATCGGCGGCCAGCTCGGGCGCCGTATGTTCCAGCGCGCCCTTGACGGCCTCGACGATCGCCCCCACCGGCTCGGCCAGCGCCTCGGCGATCTGCCGTTCGCTGATGACCAGCTCTTTCGGCACGCCGTTCATCAGATCGCGGCCCTTGATTTCCATCATGCGGCCTTCGCCGTCCTCCGGAGGACAGGCGGAGCCGATTTCCTTCTTGATCCGTTCCGCCGTCGATTCGCCGATCAGCAGGTTATGCGTGCGACGGATGTAGTTGATGATCGCATCATCCATCTTGTCGCCGCCGACGCGCACCGAGCGCGAATAGACGATCCCGCCGAGCGAAATGACAGCCACTTCCGTGGTGCCGCCGCCGATATCGACAATCATCGACCCCGTCGCTTCCGTCACCGGCAGTCCGGCGCCTATCGCCGCCGCCATCGGCTCCTCGATCAGCGCCACGTGGCGCGCCCCCGCGCTCTCCGCGCTTTCCTGTATCGCGCGGCGCTCGACAGCTGTCGAGCCGGAAGGCACGCAGATCATGATCTGCGGCGACACGAAACTGCGGCGGTTGTGCACCTTGCGGATAAAGTGCTTAATCATCTCCTCGGCGACTTCGAAATCAGCGATGACGCCGTCCCTGAGAGGGCGGATGGCCATGATGTCTCCGGGCGTGCGCCCCAGCATCTGCTTGGCTTCCTCGCCCACGCGCAGCACCTGCTTGCGCCCGTTGACGATGGTGATGGCGACGACCGACGGCTCGTTCAGGACAATGCCGCGCCCGCGCACATAGACCAGCGTATTGGCCGTGCCGAGATCTATCGCCATATCGGTGGACATTAATCCTAAAAGATTCGCAAACATGAGGGTCAGCCTTCCTCCCCGAGTGTATCAGGAATCGATGAAAGCTTATTGCTTCGCCTTCATCCGCGGATTCTCTTTGTTGATCACATAGAGCCGCTTCTTGCCTTTGCCATCGCGACGGCAAACGACTTTATTGTTTTTATCGCGTGATTTCAATGACTTGATTGATGATGTTTTTTTCATATCCGTCTCCGTTTTATGCACATAACCAAGGTTCAACAGCCCCGCAACCTACTGATTTTTTTGATTTTCGTCAATAAACTTCTTTTGAATTGCATGCGCCGTGTCCTGACTTTACGCTGCGAGGGTATTTTTGAAAACTTTCTATATTCATAATGCTAAGAAACGCACCTTCAATTACGTTTTCATAAATTTTGCTATTGACACATTTAATATTTCGTTTACAACTGCCCTACATTTTAGAACACCTGCAGTAAGGGTAAAACAGATGCACGATGATGATTTTGGCAATGGCCTTGGCATAAGGTCGCATCCTCTGGGCAATGAGTTCAACGAGTGCGTACGGAAGCTTGCCCCGGTTCTGAAGGATTTGGAGAAAAAACCGTCCAGGCACAAAGTCATTTTTGTGGTCGACGGTTCGGGAAGCATGGCATTTGAAGACCTTCCTGAATGGAATACCCCGTGCTCCCCCAACAGGAGCCCGATGCTCGAAAACATTCTTATGTCCATCGCCTCTCTTCAGGGGGGCGTAAAAAATGTCCCCGTCATAAGCGGCTTCTGGGGAGAGCAGGACGGCGTCAAATGGCATAGGGACGCCCTGCAGAATCCTGAAAACATCCAAAAACTGAAAACGGGTCTGGGGTGCAGCACGGATCTTGCCCCTGCCCTCACAGAAATGATCTCCCTTGCGACATCAACGGCCGGCAGCGGAACGCGCCTGCATTTTGTGCTCGTTTCGGACGGGGATCTCGTCGACGAGCCGAATGCGAGAAGAGCGATGGAGCTCCTTCTGGGCGAGAACGGCCATGTTACCCTCGATTTTGTCCTGACAGGCCGCGCGACTACGGTCGTGCCTGTCATGCGAAATCTGGCCGTGGAAATGAAAAAGAAATACAAGTCGCAGGTCGGGGAGATAAAAGGCTTCGAAAAGAACGCATCCCTCGGGGAAGTTCACGGGATTTTTACCGATGTCATCGGGAACCATGTGAATCTTCGGGAACAAAGAACGAATCCGGGTCTGAAACTGCACAGTCCCTCCTGACCGCCCCCGCTCGTCAGGACGATTATTTTCCGATGCAAAAGTCCCCGAAAATCGCGTCGAGCAGAGATTCCGCGTGAACGGCTCCGGTGATCGTTCCAAGGCTGCGGAGCGCCAGGCGAAGGTCTTCGGCGGCCAGTTCCGGAAGTTCCGCCTGAAGGCTGCGCTCCAGCGCCGCCGCCGTTTCGAGGAGCGCCTGACGGTGCCGGTCACGGGTCAGGGAAGGGCCGGCGCGGCTCTCGAACAAGGCAGACACTTTTTCCGTGAGCGCTTTCAGGAAGCTGTCAAGACCCTCGCCCGTTTTGGCTGAAAGAGCGTATGCCTCCCTTTCTCCGAAGGGAAAGGAATGGTTCGCAGCAAGGTCGGATTTCGTCAGCACGATGACAGATTTATCGTCCGCCATCTTCAGCGTCCCGGCGTCCGGTGCGGAAAGAGCGCCATCGAACAGGATGATTTTGACGTCGGCCTTCCCCGCCAACTCCCGCGCACGCCGGACGCCCTCCGCCTCGATCTTGTTTCCGGCCTCGTGCAATCCCGCCGTATCCGCCAGAATGACAGGATAGCCTCCGAGATCGAGATGCGCTTCGATGATGTCCCGCGTCGTGCCGGCCTCTTCGGATACAATGGCGACGTCGCGACGCGCCAGAGCATTCAGCAGACTTGATTTTCCGGCATTGGGGGCGCCCAGAATGGCGATCAGCACGCCGTTGCGCAATCTTTCCCCGCGCCGTTTGTCGTCCAGATGACCCTTTATTTCCTCTACCAGCTTTCTGACTTCAGGCTTCAGGCTTTCCGACAACTGAACAGGCATGTCCTCGTCGGGGAATTCGATATCGGCTTCCTGATGCGCCAGCGTTTTTTTCAGCCGTTCCGCCCAGCCACGGTACAGCCGTTCCAGGCCGCCTCCTAACTGACCAAGTGCCTGCATCTTCTGCGCTTCGGTTTCGGCGTCGATCAGGTCGGAAACCGCTTCCGCAGCGGTGAGATCGATTTTGCCGTTTTCAAAAGCACGCCTCGTGAACTCCCCGGGCCCCGCCCTGCGACAGCCGGGCTGCCCGTCCAGGGCCGACAAAAATCCCCGCACCACAGCCACGCCGCCATGCAGATGATATTCGACGACATCCTCGCCGGTGAAGCTCTCGGAACCTTTGAAAAAGATGGCCATGCCACGGTCAAGCGACTTCAGCGTCCCCTGTTCGCGAAAGTCGGCGACCACCGCCACACGCGGCGACGGCGCCAGCCGATCCGTCATGTTTTTATAAGTCTGCAAGGCCGCCGGGCCGGAGACGCGGATAACGGCCACTCCCGCCCGCTGCGATCCGGATGCCAACGCAAAAATCGTATCCATTAACATTTCCTGAGATGAAAGCCCCTATTTTCCTCCGGGAGATAAATACTACCATAACTCATTGACATTACGCGACATTTATTATAAAGTCCTCTCCGACAAAGAAGACGCCGGGAGTCGCTGTTCTAATGGCGGATTTTATAAAGACCCTCATGAAAAAGGCATGCCCGTCAAAGGAGAGTGGTATTTCCGTGGCCGATCAAAGATATGTTTTTACCAGCGAGTCCGTGGGCGAAGGTCATCCGGACAAGTTATGCGACCGCATATCGGACGCTATCGTCGATGTATACCTGAGCGCCGACCCCCAGGCGCGCACCGCCGTGGAGTGCCTGGCGACGACGGGGTTCCTCTGCATCGCCGGGGAAACCCGGGGGCCGAAATCCATCACCAGAGACATCATCGAAAAAACAGCGCGCCATGCCGTCCGCGACGTGGGATACAGGCAGGACGCCTTCCATTGGGAAAAGATACAGGTCGATTTCCGCCTGCACCCGCAGTCCGCCGATATCGCGCAGGGGGTCGATGCTTCCGTCGACAAGGACGAGGGCGCGGGCGACCAGGGCATCATGTTCGGCTATGCCTGCCGCGAAACCGACAGCCTCATGCCTGCGCCGATATACTATTCCCACGCCATTTTGAAATCCCTCGCGGAAGCGCGGCATTCCGGAACGCTCCCCATGCTCGGCCCCGACGCCAAAAGCCAGGTGAGCCTCGAGTACGTCAACGGCAAGCCCGTGCGCGCCGCTTCGGTGGTCGTATCGACGCAGCATGACGCCTCCGTTTCCCAGGAGGAAGTGCGCGAAATGGTGCGCCCTCACGTTGAAAACATCCTGCCGGCGGGCTGGATGTGCGGGGAAAAGGATTTCTACGTCAACCCGACCGGCCGTTTCGTCATCGGAGGTCCCGACGGCGACTGCGGTCTGACCGGACGCAAGATCATCGTGGACACCTACGGCGGCGCGGCTCCTCACGGCGGGGGAGCGTTCTCCGGCAAGGATCCGACGAAGGTCGACCGCTCCGCCGCATACGCCGCGCGCCACGCCGCGAAAAACATCGTCGCCGCCGGTCTGGCCGAGAAATGCACGATCCAGATTTCCTATGCTATCGGCGTGTCCCATCCCATTTCCACCTACGTGAACACTCACGGCACCGGGCGTTACACCGACGAGGCGATTGCGAAGGTGCTTCTGGGGATCGCCGATTTCCGCCCGCGCATGATCCGCGAGCGCCTGAGCCTCAACAAGCCGATCTACGCCCGCACGGCGGCCTACGGCCATTTCGGGCGCGCGCCGGATTTGGACGGCGGTTTTTCCTGGGAAAAGCTCGATCTCGTCGAGGCGCTGAAGACGGAGATAGGCTCGAAAAAATACAAAAGCGCCGAACGCGCGGAAAACGTCACGGAAGCGAAGTTTGGACGTTGACCGCATCAAAAGCATCCCCATCCGCACCTATGGCCGCCGCCGCGCGAAGGGCCTGAGGCCGACCCGCGCTTCGGCGATGGACGGGGTGTTGCCGCAGATGAAAATTTCCCTGCCGGAAGGCGACGGTTTCATCGACCCCCAATCTTTTTTCGATTTTCCGGCGAAGGAAATCTGGTTTGAAATCGGTTTTGGCAACGGCGAACATCTGCTGCATCAGGCTATGAACAATCCCGATGTCGGCTTTATCGGCTGCGAGCCGTTCATAAACGGCGTTTCCGCGCTCTGCGTCGGCATCCGGGAGAAAAATCTCAATAACATCCGCATCTGGCCGGACGATGCGCGGATGCTGATGGATCGGATCAAACCGCAGAGCCTTGACCGTCTGTTCCTGCTTCATCCCGACCCGTGGCCGAAAAACCGCCATCACAAGCGGCGCTTTCTCCAGACGGAGACCCTTGACCGGCTGGCGCAACTCCTGAAACCCGGCGCCGAATTCCGCTTGGCGACGGATCATCCGGAACTGGCCGTCTGGCTGCTGGAAAAGGCTTATTTTCATCCCGCTTTCGCGTGGTGCGCGACCTGCGCGGACGACTGGCGCAAGCCGCCCCCCGACTGGCCGGAAACCCGCTACGGCCAGAAGGGTGTGGAGCAGGGGCGTCCGCCGGTTTACTTTGATTTCCGGCGTGTTCCGTAGCGTTTGTTTTGTGAGAGGATCGGAAGAGGCCTTTTCCAGGGGGCGCCTTCATAACCGCAGACAAGAAAAAGGGCTGCCTCCCCCGAAGCAGCCCTTTATCGCGAGAAGGATCAAAGCGCCCAGAAACCCCTAACCGGCGCGGATGCCCGGAGCCGTCGCCCCGGACATATCCTCCTCATACATTTCGATTTCATGTGGAGAGAAACCGAAGTGGTGACCAATTTCCTGAATGATGACACGGTTGATGACACTTGTGATGTCCTCGCTGGTGTCCGCCCAGGCATCGAGTATCGGACGGCGGTAGAGATAAAGCACGTCCTGATGCTTTGCATTCATCGCCAGATGCCCGACGGCCGCCGGGCCGGAGCTCTGATAGCAGCCGAGCAGGTCGAACGGCGTCTCCAGATCCATTTCCTGTTCGATGAAAGTATCCGGAAAATCCTCGACCAGTATTTTCAGCTTGCCGATGTATTTTTGCAGGCCTTCCGGAAGGTCGTCAAGAACGGCCTCCGCAACCGCCTCTATATCCTCAAGAGACGGCGGAACCGTAAACCCCACAAATATCGACTTTGTTTCCAACCCGTTCGACCCCTGACGTGGACGTCAGCATGACAGTTCAACCAGACAATGGAACCACTATACCGAATCGGATGAGAAGCGACAACGAAAAAAGTGGGGAAGAGTCAAGATAACGAATCGCTTATTCGAAAAAAAAGAGTTTTAATTTACAGAAGCTGAAGGTTTTTGCATGAACTTTTGTTTTATGTCACTTGCACTCCGGCGACGGAACACAACGAAAAATCCCCTTGTCCATAAAAAACAAGGGGATTTCTCTAACTTCGCTTCAGAATGACAGAGGAAAAAAAACTACGCAACCCTCGGCATCACGCCGGGGGCGCCATGATTTTGCTGCACAACTTGCTTGACATTCAGACCGTTAAAGTTTTTCCCGGGGCTTTTAAGGTTTCTTACGCCAGCGCCACGATCCATGTCCGGAGCCGCCGCTGCCGTAACGGAAAGGCTCTCTTTTTGAGATTTCTCGGGGACGGATTTCAGGAGGTCGCTAACATATCCCTTGGCGTCTTTCGACATGCCGGCAAATCCGGTTGCAACGGCACCGGCTCCGAACACGTTGACTGCCGCCTTCACGACCAGCGCGGTCATGAAGCCCGCGATCTTGGGCGACACGAGCATCATGGGCAAAAGCTTCGTGAGCGGCACAGCAGACATGAGCGCCATGGACGCCTGGATCGCCAGCACAGCCTGAACGGCGCCGACAACAAGACCCACGGCCACTATCGGCGCAACAACGCCAAGAGCGACTCTTTTAAAGGTTTTCGTCCCTGAACTATCTTCAGGCTTCACCTTCAGGGAATCTGCAATTTTAGCTCCAGTCCGATACGGGAATAATAGCACGTCCTTTATTAAACTCATGGTAAGGTCCTTCCTTTACTTTTTGAGGGTTAGAATCGACAGGAGCAAGTAATAGCATAATTTTTTCAAATGATGAAATAAATAACCTCTGATTAGGCACTTTAGACAGGTTATGCTATTTTTAGCTTATGCCGGAAGGGACGCGCTATACAGAGATGAGTTTGCTTGGTTTTCAGGATAAATTTCCGACGGAACAG
>JAZDGQ010000114.1:0-17236 GCA_043806835.1 Pseudomonadota bacterium
GGGCTCGGGCTCCGTTTTTCGCCTGGACGGACAGATCAACTCAAGACTGGCGGCATGATGTCAAACAACAGATCGTAGCTTATCCGCGCCGCTAAACTGTCCGAAGAAGTGAAGCCACCTCAAACCCCTGTGGGGCTTATACGGCATTGAAGGCCAGCCGTCTTGGTATCAAGCAGCACCAGCCGCCCCCCTTGCGCTGGAGCCTTCGCCGCCTCAATAACGGCCTTTGTGAAATTTACGCTGCGACTCATAGAAACCTCCTAAAACCAGTAATAAAATTGCCGGGGTTACGCCGGGGTTACGGTATAGGTAAAATTCTATGATATTCGATGAAAGCTTGTAAAGCTAAAACATCCTGTAAATGCTATATTTATAAAGGATCATCGAAGGCTGTGATACCTCATAAAACTACTGACAATCTCATTGGTAAGGGGGAGGTCGAGAGTTCAATCCCCTCCAACAGCACCATTATTATTACAGAGCATAGAATCAGGTTACTAAAAATTAAGGCAGAATCAATGGAGTAACAAGTGATTCATCGAATATCGTCGATGTTATCATTTCTTCATGTAATGTACGCTGACGCTATTGCCTCAAGAGTCTCCAAACCCAAATCTGTAATACAAAATTCTTCGTTTTTTATACTGGACATTATGCTCTCTAGGCTTTTAGCAAGGCCCTCCATATCGTTGCTGTATGGTGAATGAATAGATTGCGTGTATGGTTTCACTAGCGAAAGGGAGGCTAGGTGTAACTCTGAGGAGTATACAAACTCTGCACGCTCTTCGACAATTTTTAAACTTTTAGCGTACTCATCGCGATCTGGCCTTTCATCTGTAATGCCCCCCCTAACTTTAGGCCAAATTTCAGGATGTTTTTCTTGAAACCGAAATGCCGCGCTAGACTCAGAAAAATTCTTTCCAAATAGTCCATTATATTTAAGAACTATACAATCTAAGTCACTTATATGTTTTGTGGCATTTAAGATTCTGCTAATCCTATCCTTCTCCACGTCTTCTTTGCCTAGTCCATAGGCTATAACGTGAGTTATGCGATTTAGTCTATCCTCTTGTGGGGTGAGCCCAGCAGCGAATATTCCTTCTTCAATGAGGGCGACCTTCTCAGGCAATGTCTTGATTCTTTCAAAAGCTTCTTCATTAAAAAGAGATTGCAGTTTTTCAAGATATTTTGCTATCCGATCCAGTCTTTGATTGGGAATGATGGCACCTAAAATTTCAGCTAAAGCTCCACCAACAACAGGCACTGCTCCCAATGCCCCCTTTGCTGTTAAAGTAACAAGGTCGTTTCGGTTAGAACCAAAGTTGATGTTCTTTTCATTCATGATTCTGTCCATTATGCCCATAAATCAAATTGGTAAGTGTCCGTCCCGAAACTTTTTGAATGATCCCAAAGAATTAAACACGACGGCGCTAAAAAGTGTCGTAGGCATTGAAAGAAGTTTGAACTACAGAGGACGCAGAGAGACCGTTCTCTGCGTCCTCTGCGCACTCTGTAGTCCAGAAAATCCTGCAACGCACCAGAAACATGCTTGTTTTCATTGAAAAAGTTCCGAGACAGACACTAAAGAGGTCGAGAGTTCAATCCCCTCCAACAGCACCATTACTTTTGAAACAATTATGATCGTGGATCCGGACAAGAAAGATCCGCACATGCGCCATCTGTGAACAGCGCCGTTGACAGGTAGCGCTCCGCCGTGTCCGGAAGCAGGACGACGATTGTTTTGTTGGCCATGTCAGGGCGGTTTGCAACCTTGAGCGCAGCCGCCACGGCCGCACCGGAGGAAATACCCGCCAGGATTCCTTCCTGCCGTGCCAGCCGGCGCGCCGTTTCCATCGCCTCATCATCCGTAATCGAAATTATTTCATCAAGCATTTCCCTGTTAATGATGGAAGGAATAAAATTCGCGCCGATACCTTGAATCTTGTGAACGCCGGGAGCGCCGCCGGATAACACGGGGCTGCCAGCCGGTTGAACGGCGACCGCACGGACTCCCGGTTTGTGTTTTCTTAAGCCCTCCGTCACGCCCTGTATCGTTCCGCCCGTGCCGACCCCAGCGATAAAAACATCGACTGAACCATTCGTATCCGTCCAGATTTCCTCTGCTGTTGTTTCTCTGTGAATGGCAGGATTTGCCGGATTGGCGAATTGCTGAAGCATAACCACATCACTTCTTTCTTTCGCAATTTCCTCCGCTTTTCTCAGCGCTCCGGCCATGCCTTCCGCGGCCGGCGTCAGAACGATTTCAGCTCCCAGATAAGCCAGCATTTTCCGGCGCTCCGCCGACATGTTGTCGGGCATGGTCAGAACAAGCCTGTAACCTCTGACGGCAGCGATAAAAGCCAGGCCGATGCCGGTGTTGCCGGAAGTTGGTTCAACGATACATCCCCCGGGACGCAATATGCCGTCTTTCTCCGCCGCTTCTATCATGCCAAGCGCTGTCCGGTCTTTGACGGAAGACAGAGGATTGAAATATTCCAGCTTCGCCAGAATGGTTGCCGACTCACCGGCGCCTTGTGACAATTTGTTGAGCCGGACAAGCGGCGTTCCGCCAATCGTTTCTATAATGTTTCCGTATATTCTGTTTCTTGGGGTTGTTTTTGTCATCTTGTTTGATCCTCTTCTTAAACTTCCTGATCCATTTCTTCGGACGGCATTTCGCTTTTGGGTTTACCCGTTATTTTCGCAGGAACGCCTGCGACAATCGTATGGGGAAGAACATCATGTAAAACGACGCTTCCTGCCGCGACAACAGCACCGGCTCCGACTTCGATATCGCCGAGAATCGCCGCTCCGGCGCCAATCATTACGCCCTGACGAACCTTGGGATGGCGGTCGCCCTTTTCTTTTCCCGTGCCCCCAAGCGTTACGCCATGAAGAAGGGAAACGTTGTCTTCAACAACGGCGGTTTCTCCGATGACGATCCCCGTTGCATGATCAAGCATGATGCCTGCGCCTATTCTTGCCGCCGGATGGATATCGACGCCATAAAGAATGCTGCTTCTGTTCTGAAGAAAAAGAGCCATATGCCTCTGATCCTGCGACCAAAGCCAATGCGCGAGGCGGTAGAGTTGCAGAGCATGAAACCCTTTGAAATACAGGAAGGGGATGAGAAGATCCACCGCCGCAGGATCTCGTTTAACGACAGCGTCCAGATCGCGCGAAGCCCTGTCCAGAAGCTCCGGCGCTTTTTGATAAATGGATAAGAAGAGTGTCTCCAGATCTTTGCTCTGAATCGTTGGATCGAGTTTCTGACGGGACAAGAGGCGACTTAACCCCTCGGCCATGTTTTTGCTGTCCAGAACGACTTCTTGTCCGAAAGCGGCCAAATACGGAGAAGAATCGACCATATCCGCGCCAAGTCTCCGAAGTTTTTCCCATTCAGCGGATGCAGTTATTTGAAATGGATGTGGCTTCATCTGTCTCTCCATAAGATGCGGCTCGAAAGCCGTGATTGCTGTCCTGCCAGGCGTCTCCAAAAAAAGAGCGACGGCAGCCGCCCCTTGAGGCGACATGGTTAGCTGCTATAGACAACAACAGAGAGACATCCTTCGTTTCCTCATAAAATAAACGGAGAAATCAGGGTGCATGGAATCGACCGAACAGTCAAGAATTATATTGCAGAAGCCCTTGTCGTCGATCAGGAGGCTTCTGATTTTTATTGAGCATCTCACTGCTCTCCGGCAATTTTTCTGGACAGCGGCCAGATTACAGGGTCTTCTTCATTGCTCCGGTATTGGAAATCGGTTACGTTCGGCGCATTCCTGGTAATAGAGTTATGAATAGCATTTAAAGCGAGAAATACCGGGTTAATTGGTCGAATGCAATAAAGGAATCAGGATTTAGGGTCCTGACCCCAGAGGAAAGTGCAAATGTCCCGCAATAAAAAAGGCATCCCCGTCCACGGCTGGCTGAATATCGACAAGCCTCAGGGCATCACCTCCAACCAGGTCATCGGGCGGGTGCGGCGGGCGCTCAACGCGCAGAAGCTCGGGCACGCGGGCACGCTCGACCCCCTCGCGACCGGCGTCCTGCCCATCGCGCTGGGCGAGGCCACGAAAACCATCCAGTTCGCGCAGGACTCCGACAAAGTCTACCGTTTCACAATCGCGTGGGGCGAGGCGCGCAATACAGACGACAGCGAAGGTGCCGTCACCGCCACCTCCGCCAGCCGCCCGACGGACGCCGACATCATCGCCCTTCTCCCCCGTTTTACCGGGGACATCGAGCAGACCCCCCCGAAATTCTCCGCCATCAAGGTGGACGGCGAGCGCGCTTACGACCTTTCCCGCGCCGGGGAGGATGTCGAGCTCAAGTCCCGCATCGTCTCGGTCTATGGCCTGCGCCTCCTGAAAACGGCTCCGGACACGGCGGAACTGGAGATCGAGTGCGGCAAAGGCACATACGTCCGCTCCATCGCCCGCGATATGGGGCAGATTTTGAGGTGTTTCGGGCATGTTTCGGCACTCCGGCGCATGGCCGTCGGTAATTTTTCAGAAGAAAACGCGATTCCGCTGGACGAATTCGAGAAAATGGTGCACTCTGCCGACCCTGATCGGTATTTGATGCCTGTCGAGACTGTGCTGGACGACATCCCGGCTCTAGCCCTGACGGACTCCGAGATCAGCCGGATAAGGCAAGGCCAGACCATCAGACTTTTGTCCCGTCAGGATATCGACCGCCTCGACGTTGCGGGGATTGACGAGACGACAGGACTGATACTGGCCATCGGCGATAACAAGCCCCTCGCCCTCCTCGAAAGGGACGGCATTGAGCTGCATCCGGTGCGTTTGTTTAACCTCTGACCCTGTAAAGGAGAGAACGATGTCGATTGAACCGAAAAAGAAACAGGAACTCATCAAGAAACACGCGACATCCCCGAAAGACACGGGTTCGCCTGAAGTGCAGGTCGCCATCCTGACGGAACGCATTCAGAACCTGACGGAACACATGAAGACCCATAAAAAAGACATGGGCAGCCGCCGTGGTCTTCTGACCATGGTCGCCAACCGCCGCAGCCTGCTGAACTACATTAAAAAAGTCGATCCGAAACGCTACGAAGCGCTCATCGACAGCCTCGGCCTGCGCCGGTAAAAGTCTGCTTTAAAATTTTAAAGATGCAAAAGAAAATCGGGAGCAATACGTTAATATTGCTCCCGATTCGTTACCCGTCCATAGTTGGGATTTTCTGAAAGGAAAAATAATCCCTGTTACGCGGGTTATTCGTTGTCATCAGGCTTTTTGGGCGGATCTGGATCCGGCGGCGGATTCTGACTCGGTTTCTGTTGTTCGTTGGAGTTCATGACGTTTCTCCCAGATTAGGGGTTAATACAACCTCGGAAGAGAGAACTTGCTTGATTCTTCCGAGACGGAGCATTGTATCCAACCAGGCTTACAGGACGCTTACGATTTAAAAAAAGTTCAAGGCGGCGCTTATTTAAAAATCATTCGGAATGTGTTCCCCTTGTGACCTGTTTTCTCAAGATCGGCGTAGCCGCCATGAACTTCCATTGTTCTGGCAACGATGGAAAGACCAAGCCCCGCGCCCGATTTGCGGGCGGAGGGGGAACTGTCCTTGTGGAACCTTTCGAAAATAATACGTCGGCGTTGTTCGAGAATCTTCCTGCCGTAATCCGTGATTTTAATCGTATAATTCTTCAATGAGGCATCCACCGGCGTTTTTGCAGGGCTGTATTCCAGTGCGTTATCCAGCAGATTGCAGATTGCCCTGTAAATCAGGTCCTTATTGCCCATTATAAACACAGGCTTGTCAACGCCGCTGACCGTCAATTCCCGCTGCGCCTTGATAAAGAGAGGAAAGAAATCCCGGCAGGCCTGGCTTAATACCTCGGCAAGATCAACGCTGCTCTTCTCCATCGTATCGGCGTATTCAAGACGTGTGACATCCAGCATCTGGTTCAGCTGCTTGATCATGGCATCTATATCATGGGACAGCTTGACCGTTTCGTCGTTGCGGTCAAGCGTATCGATGCGGGTTTTCAATATCGTAAGGGGCGTACGAAGCTCATGCGCCACATTTTCCGTGAGTTCTTTTTGTTCCCTGATGGATTGTTCCAGCCTAGAAAAAGAGGAATTGACGGATTGCACAAGCGGCAGGACTTCCGATGGGACCTGCTCTTCCTTGATGCGCAGGCCAAGATCGGAGATGCTCATTTTACCGACTTCCTCTGCGGCCTGATGCAGCGGCCTCAGACCGCGCCGGAGCGTCCATACGATAACGATCAGCAATCCGCAATAAAAAGGGAGGCCCACCCAGAGCAATCGATTGAAGAACACAGATGTAATTTCATCTGAAAACGTATCGGCGGAGGCGCGCGTCTGGGCGACCTGAATATATAGATTCTTGTCTGCAATATCTACGGGCATCGTAAAACCAACGAATTTTCGTCCAATGGGGCCGGTGAATTCAAATTTCTCGTCTCCTACTTTGCTGAAATCTCTCGGTAGATAATCCGCAAAAGCAATCGGCGAGGTGAACAGGAGATTCCCTTCCTCATCGCGCACCATGTATTGGTATGTCTCTCCCGCCTTCGCATAGAACTGGCGCAAACTTTTCGGCATATCCAGAAAAACCCTGTTTATTCCTTTGCTGGGTTTCAAATACGTTGCAATGTTTTTTGCCTGTTCCTCAACAGTCTGGTCACGCAGCGACTCCAGCGTGCGGTCGATCTGTGAATAGACAATGCCGGAGAGGACGATAATGGAGACGATGCTGACAAGCGATATGCGCAGCACCAGATTGGCCAGAAGGGAATTATTTTTTAAGAGCATGATCGGCTCCCGTCATCATGTATCCGACGCCCTTAAGGGTATGGATTTCAACGTCTGCTGCGTGGTCATCGAGTTTTTTGCGCAGCCTGTGCACCAGAACCTCGACAGAATTGGCCGATCCGCTCTCTCCATAACCATAAATTTGCTGTTCTATCGATTTCTTGCTGACCACCTTGTCTGTGGAATGAATGAGTCGTTCAAGCAAACCCAGTTCCCTGCGCGTAAGATCGATGATCCTGTCTTCAATCTGAGCATATCTCTCAATCGTATCAAAGGACAGATTGTTCAGCTTTATTACCGTTCCCGTACTCTGCGATGACCTGCGCAGGAGCGCTTTGAGGCGCGCAATCAGCTCGTCCACCTCAAAAGGTTTGACCATGTAATCGTCCGCCCCGCTATTGAGGCCGGAGATTTTATCCGAAAGGGCATCACGGGCGGTCAGGACAAGAACGGGAACCGCATTTTTGCCGTCGCGCAGCTTTTCAAGAACTTTCATGCCATCCATATCAGGGAGCCCCAGGTCCAGAATAATCGCGTCATAAGGCTGGTGCTGCACAACCGAAAGAGCCTCTTCCCCTTCCGCCACAGTATCCACTTCAAAGCCGGCCTTGCGAAGGCTATCCTTGACGGCATCCGCAAGACGGACATTATCTTCCACGAATAAAATACGCATTTCGCTTCCTGAAACGTTGTCGCGACAGTCTGACGCGAGATTTTACGATGTTTGACATTACAAACAGCTTACAGCTTTATCCGAGCGAGGAATTTAAAAAATCTTCCGCTTGCCATGGTTCCTGTCCGCCCTCCGAATGGGAGAATGGCGGGGAGCACCTTCCACGATGTACCTTAAAAAAACCTGCTGTCTCCGCCGCGGATCCCTTTTTTTTCCCGCACAGGCATCAGTTGACCCCCGCCAGTTCCGGAAGGCTGTCTGCGATAACCCTGCGGAGCACCGTCGCCAGAGCGCCCACTTCGCCCCGATTGTTCGTCCAGATCAGGACGGAAGCCACGCCCGGTCTCGCATATTCCGCCTGCAGGATCGTTTCAGAGATTTCGCCATTGCTCTTCCTGATGTCCTTGAGCTTCAGCTTGAACCGGCTCTTGCTGATGACCGCCACGACGATGGCGTCTTTCAGGCCGGCGGCGATCTCTTCCGCATGCAGGGCGGACTCTCCGGGCAATGGATACCTCTCTCCCATGGATTTTCCGGACATGACGATCTCCAGGGCGCCGGCACTCGGAACCCGGCATTCCGGCACCTCCGACATATTGACGCCCTCCGGTGCCACGGTTTTCGCCGCAGGCCGGCGCTCCACCTCCCTGCATTGATCGATATGACCGGCGGCGTAACGCAGGGCGTCTTCCAGGCTCACGCCTTCGGATTTGAACAGGCTCTGCGCCCCGCGCAATCCCATCACGGAATCCCCGTCGTTTTCCGAACCCGTCAGTTTTAAATAATTTTCGAGAAGAGTTTTATCCATGTCATCAACCTTTACATATCGGAAAATAAATCCGGCTTCGCGGGACGGTATTTTATATCATAGATTTCCTCGTGCGAGGAAACCGCTTTGCTGAGGGCGCTCTGCCTGACGACCGCCGCGCGTATCTGGTTGCTTTCCGGCGAAACCTTCCTGATTTCCCCCTTGCGTATCTTTTCCTGAAGCGTACGGATGGTGAAACGCAGGTTGAAGAGCTCGAGATACGCCGCCGCAATGCCCATGAATTGCACGATGCGGTTATGCTGCTCCCCTCCCGTCCCTGTAAAACTGAAGGTCGTATCCTTGCTGCTGGCGCGATGGATGATCCCGCACCGCATGGAATCTCCGGTATCCGTCAGTATGGCGGCGACGTTTGAGGCATGCTCGATCCGCATCGCATGTCCGATCTGTTTCAGGGCGCTCTCCGTCACCTCCATGGTGGCGTCATAGTTGTCGATGGTCAGGAGCGCGCACTTCTCGATGACATCGACGAAGGGCGACGTCGTCGTCTTGAAAACCGGCTTGCCGTTGACGTAAACGGCGGTCCAGATTTTGGGATTGAAATCCTTCTCGTAGGAGGACAGAACCGCCTCCCACTGCGCCGCCCAGTCAAACGGCGGATCGCGGGCAAGAAGGGAGCCTTCGCGATAATAACTATAGAGGATTTTACCGGCAAGCCTCAGGGTCGTGTGCATGTTCTGCGCCCGGATAACGACCTTCTCCACGGACGGAGCGCTTCCCAGCTTCAGAAAAATCCTGTTGCTGCGGATAATGACGGGAGCTTTCCCGCTGTCAACACCTTCCCCGATTTCATCATCGGCGAAGACGATCTTTTCCCGAACCAGAGATATGTTGAAATCTTCCATCCGACACAGGATGCCATGAGCCGGAAGAGAGCGCAACGCACCTTATCGATCTCATTTTTTCCGTCTTTTGCATATCTCATACAGACATATAGCATAACATTATTCATTCACCATCTTCTGCAAGGCGACATAGTCCGTTTTGCCGGTGCCGAGCACGGGCAGGGCGTTCACCTGCCGGATTTTTCGCGGAACCATCAGCTCGGATACGCCGCTATCCCGCGCATGCCGGAGCATGTCCTCGACCTGCATCTGCGTGCAGTCCGTCACCAGAACGAGCGCCTCACCTTTTTTCTGGTCGGGGACGGAGACGACGGCATGATGATGGCCGGGCCAGGCTGCGGAAGCGAGCGCTTCGGCGGCGGCCAGCGACACCATTTCCCCCGCGATCTTGGCGAAGCGTTTGGCGCGTCCTTTGATCGTGATGTGGCCGTCGCTGTCGAAGGATATGATATCGCCGGTGTCGTACCACCCGTCTTCCGGCGGGACAAGAACGCCGGGATTGTCGGACAACAAATACCCCTTCATGACGTTGGGGCCGCGCACCCACAGCCTGCCGCCTTCCTCAACGCCCGGCACGCTGTCGAGGCGGTGTTCGATCCCCGGCATCAGCCGACCGACCGTTCCCGCCTTATGCTGCATGGGCGTATTCGTCGCCAGCACCGGAGAGGTTTCCGTCGCGCCATAGCCCTCGAAAATGCGGACGCCGTATTTTTCGGCATAGAGGCGGCGCGTTTCCTCCTTGAGCTTTTCCGCGCCCGCGAAGACGTAGCGCAGGGAATAAAAATCGTACGGATGCGCGAACCGCGCATAGCCGGACAGGAACGTGTCCGTGCCGAACATGATCGTCGCATTCGTGTCGTAAACAAGCTCCGGCACGACGCGGTAATGCAGAGGCGATGGATAGAAAAATACCTGTATCCCCGAGAGCAGAGGCAAAATCGTCCCCGCCGTCAGGCCGAAGGAGTGGAAGACGGGAAGCGCGTTGAAGATCCTGTCCGTCGGTCCGAAATCGACGCGCGCCGACAGCTGAAAGCGGTTGGACTGGATGTTGACGTGGCTGAGCACGACGCCCTTGGGCATGCCTTCCGAACCCGAGGTGAACAAAACAACAGCAGCATCTTCCGGATTTTTGTTGCCGACATGATTGTAATAAGCCTGCGGCCACAGGGAGGCGAGGAAACCCTTTATCTTCGCGGACAGGCCGATATGTTTCGCGGCGTCCTCGAGATAAACCAGCCGGAACCCCGCTTTTTCGATTTCATCGGCCACCGGCTGCAACTTTCCAGCCTCGATAAAACGGCGGGAAGTCAGAACCGTCTTCAGTTTCGCCGTCTGGCACGCGGATACGACGTTCTTCGCCCCCGTCGAGTAATTCAGCATCGCAGGGACGCGCCCGAAAGCCTGCAACGCGAAAAACGCCGCGATCGTGCCCGTCATGTTGGGAAGCATCAGCCCCACATATTCGCCGGACTCCGTCGATTCCGCGAGGTGCGCGCCCAGAATAAAGCTCCTGCGGATGATCTGGTCGTACCCAAGGGGCTTCCTCGCGATATCGACGGCCACCTTATGGCCGCCGCCGTGGATCGCGCGGGCGTCGAGCAATCCCTGAAACAGCGTCTTTCTATAGTCGGCGCCCTCGAACATCATTTCCGTCATGATGTCGTAGAGCTTCCTGCCCATCTCGCGCCGCCGCGCGCGGCCAAGAATATCGGCGGGCACATAAAAATCCCTCGGCTTCAAAATGCAAATCGTGATGTCGGGGAACAGGCGCGTCCGCACCTTGCCACGGAGGCGCGAAAAAGGCGAGTACTGCGCCCCGTCGAGGCGCACGGGGACGATTTTCGCCCCCGCCCTGTCGGCGATCATGCCGGGGCCTTCGTAGATTTTCATGAGCGAGCCCGTCACCGTGATGCGCCCCTCGGGGAAAATCACGCATTGGCCGCCTTTTTTCAGCTCCGCGATCAGCGCCTTGGTCGCCAGAGGATTCGCGGGATCGAGCGGAAAGGCGCGCACCAGCGACAGGAACGGCCTCATCCACCACGCCCGGGCGACGTGGGTATTCACCGCGAAAACCGGCTTCTCCGGCAAAAACGCGGCGAGCAGCGCGGCATCGAGGAACGACAGGTGATTGGCGACGATGAGGACTCGCTCTCCCGCTTCCTTCAGGTTCTCCAGCCCTTCGACTTTCACGTTATAAAGTTTTTTCAGCATCCATCGAATAACGGATTTCACGAGGCTTCCCCCCTCGCGGCGCGGCGGAGTTTCACGATCCGGCGCACCAGAAAGGCCACGGGAATATTCACAACGCCGACGGCCAGAAAAATCTCCGTGATGCTCACGTTCAGCTTCAGCAGCATCATTGTAATGATCGCGCCCATCACCATGAACAGCGAATTCATCACGTTATTGATGGCGATTGTGCGCGACCGGTGCGCGGCGTCGCACCGCGTCTGCATGATCGCGTACAGGGGAACGATATAGATGCCCCCGAAAGCGGCGATGGAAAGAAGGCTCGACAAAATCAGCCAGCTCCGGCCTATGCCGATAAACTCCGAAAAGCCGATCAGTCCTTCATGCGTTACGGCGGAGGGGCTTGCCAGCCAGAACAGGAATATGCCCGCCGTCATGCCGAAGGCTCCCAGAGGCACGTAAACGCCGCTGACCTTTCCGTTCAGGAGCCTGTTGCAGACGAGCGACCCTATCGCCGTACCGACGGAAAAGACGGTGAGGAACAGCGTGACGATTTCTTCGTTGGCACCCAAAATATCCCGGACGTAGATGGGGAACTGCGCCAGAAAGGTGAACCCCGCAAGCCAGAACCACGAAATGCCGATGATGGAGAGAAACACATCTTTCTCCCCGAAGGCATGGCGAACGAGCCGCCACGTTTCGGCGAAAATGTTGTACCCGACCTTCAGGCCGGAAGCCCCCGAAGAAGCCGCCGGAACCCACCGGCTGGACAGCCAGCCGAAAAGCGATATAACAAGGAGTATGGTCGAAATGAATGTAATGCCCCCCTCCTTCAAAATCAGCACGCCTCCCAGAATGGTGCCGAGCAGGATGGCGAGAAAAGTGCCCGCCTCGATCAGCGCGTTGCCGCCGATCAGTTCGTCTTCCTTCAGGTGCTCGGGCAGGACGCTGTATTTGAGGGGGCCGAAAAACGCCGCCTGCGTGCCGGCGCAGAACAGCACCGCCAGCAGCATCCAGTAGTTTTCAAGATAAAATCCGACAACCGCCAGCGCCATGACCGGCATTTCGAGAAAGCGGATGATCCGGATCAGCCTCGATTTCTCGAACTTGTCGGCGATCTGCCCGGCGGTGGCGGAAAACAGGAAGAACGGCAGGATGAAAATCCCCGCCGCCGCCGTCACCAGCAGCCTCGGATCGACGCTGGTCTTTCCGGCGGCGTGATACGTCATCAGGATGACGAGCGCGTTCTTGAAGACGTTGTCGTTGAACGCCCCCAGGAACTGCGTCAGGAATAGGGGCAGGAACCTCTTCGTCTTCAGCAGGAAGAATTGCGAGTGCGGCAAGATCTACTCTCCTTTTATCTCTTTGGCTTTCACAAGGATGAACCGCGTATAGAACCAGCTCAAGCCCAGAAGGGTCAGACCCAGTCCGAAGAATGAAAACACGCGGTAAAGCCCCTGCAACGCCGATGCGTCATAAAGGAACACCTTGCCTACCGCCAGAACCACAATGACCAGAGAAGCCAACCGCGTCATTCTATCCTTTCTCAGCGTTCCGAAGAACAGCAGGCACAGACCGGACAGCAGCCAAGCCGCCGAATATGTGTAAATTTCGGCGTTCGTCGTCAGGCCGGTGCCGAGGATTGCGCCATGATAAAACTGGCGCACTTCGAAGGATACAAGAGTAAAGCCCGATAGCAGCATGAAACCCGAGCACGGCCCGACCCACCTCGGCCTATTCATCTGCGGCAACTTTTTCGCCAAAAGGGATACCCAGAGAGCCGGAAGACCATATGTCAGCAACAGGGCATTGAACACCGGCGTGCCGCCCACGCTCTGATCCGAAGACCAGAGGGGATTGTGAAGCATAAAATCAAAATAACCGATCCTGAACACGGCGATCAGGCACAGAGCAAGGCCGCTGGCCGCCACGGCCTTCCGCGCGAATTCCCTGCCAACCAGTGTGCAGGCAAGCCCGAACAGGAAGACGATATTGGTGATGACGCCGCGCTCCGTAAAGCCGGGCACGACAAAAAGGATATTTTCACCCGGATGCATGATATGCCGCGACAGATAATATCCAGCAAGCCCTGCCAGTGCGATGGCCGCCACTTCCAGAACCCTCACAAGACGCCCATCCATTTTCCGGCACAGGAAGATGCTCGCCCCCGCGAAGAACAACGCTGGCAATCCGAGCTGGAACACAGGCCACTTCACGACAGGCATATCTCCCAGTCCATGCAGCCTGACTTCAAACAGGGACCAGAACGAAAGACCGAACAGCGCGATCATCTGCGGAACAAGAAGGACGCCGACAACGGCAGCGGCCACACCCGTAATCCGGCGCAGCGCCGCGATATCGACACGCGTGTTGATCCATGCCAGCGCCAGAACTTCAGCCGCGATAGCGACGGAGAGGATCTCGCGATCAAACTCGACCGCCATGTGGAGCGCGATAAAGGCGGTCGCCACCGCTGCATAGACGGCGAGAAGATGCTGCTGCTTCGGATCGCCCTGCATCTCGCGCATGACCTTTATGACGGTTCGCACGGAAAGCGCCGCCAGTATAAACGCTCCCGCCGCCCAGAGGTGCATTTCCGCCAGCACTTCATATGTATGATGCAGCCGGAAATACGCCAGCAGGGAGAAGCCGGTCGCCGCCGCAGCCGTCTGCAGCGCCCAGAGCAGCGGCTCCCGGCTGCGCCATTGCAGGAAATACCCGCCAAGCACATAAAGGGCGGCGAAAGCCGATATGACGAGGGCGTACTCCATCGGGTCCGCGGGATGCCAGATCAGCAGCATGACTCCATTCACAGTCAGCGACATCAATGAAAGCGGGGCATATATCTTCTGATTAAAGTAAGCCATCGTCATGCAGCCCGCCGCCATCAGCCCGAAAAGCCCCCATTGCAGGGTGCTGAAACCGGCTTGTCCTGTTGTGATCGCCATCAGCAGCAAGACCCCGATTCCGGCGCCGGTATTCAACGGCAACCGGGACGCGGGACGCTCCCCTTCTTCTTTCGAAGCCGCGCCCGTAAAGAAGGCAACTGTCCCCCAAACGGCCAGAAGGAACAGGCTCAGACACAAGGCGTCGCCAACAGCCATCTGATCTCCCGCAAGCCAAAACAGAACCCAGAGGAACGCCGCCGCCACGCCGACCATGCCCATTTTCCACCAGCCCCGGTGACGGATAACCACCATCAGACCCGTCAGAACCAGATAGAGATAGCCGAACAGGATCGGCGCGGAAGGCTGCTCCGATCCGATCATCGCGGGCGTCAGAAAACCGCCGATCAGCCCCAGCATGGCAATCGGCGCGCCGTGCCTCAGGGACAGGATGACGGCTGCGGCCGTGACCGCCGCCATGCCTGCAAAGCCCGCAACGGATGGTATCAGGTGATAAAGGCTGGATGCGGCAAAGATGCAGGCGTAAAGATCGGCTATACCTGCGCCCGACAGCGCCTGCGCGATGCGCTCGCCGTTGGAAAATCCGGGCCTGTTCCTGACGATGTTTCCGGCGAAAAGCATGCCGATGCCGAAGGCAGTGCCCAGCATGATGCGGACGCCGGGGGAGAGCAATCCAACATCGATGGAATATTTCACAAAGTAAAAACCGGCGAGCGCCAGAGCGATGCCGCCCGCCCATACGGACAGCTTCGCCCCGAACTGAATTTCAAATCCGGGACGCGCGGCGACTGGAGGAACGGAGGGAAGATCATAGGCATCGTGAAAATCTATCTCAATGGGAGCAGGCTTCACAGGCTCAGGCCGCGCCGATTGCGGGAGAGGAGCGTCAGGCCGCAAGGGAGAGGCTTCAGCCCGTTCCGTCCACGGCGAAGGCGAAGGCGAAGGCTTTGCCTCGCTCCTGCCCAGTTCAAGCCGTTCCATCCTCTGATTCAGGGTTTCAACTTCTGACCGCAACACGCGAATGGCGGAACGGTGAAACCACGGCATAAAGAACGTCACCACGCTAAAAACGCAAAGCAGAACGACAAATAATATCTCCATAACCCTTAATCCTCCGAAAATGAATTCTTGACTTACAAGATCAATCTACCATATTATTAAACAGTGTTCAATATCAATTTTACACTATCTAATTAAAAGAGAACCCATGGCACGCAGATCGGATCATACCAAAGAAGAGCTGACGGAGTTGGCAATCCGGAAAGGTATTGAAATCATTGATAAAAACGGGGTTTCCGGATTCAGCGCGCGCCGAATCGCCAGAGCCATGGGCTATACCGTCGGCACGCTTTACCACGTATTCGGCGATCTGGATCAGTATATGCTTCACTTGAACGCCCGGATCCTCGACGAGTGGCACGAAGACCTGAGCCTCGGCCTCCGGCGCACCAGAAAAGACCCGGTGCGCTTCCTGGCGCAGGGTTACGTCGATTTTGCAAGGAAGCATTACAACCGGTGGACGACGCTGTTTGAATTCCGCATGACACGGCAGACGCCCCTGCCAGGCTGGTACACCGCAAAGTTGTCGCGCCTGTTCGAACTGGTCGAGAACGCGATCCTTCCGCACGCAGGGGGCGACCTCCGGAAGGCGCGGCGCTCCGCCAAGGTTCTCTGGGCGGGCATCCACGGCATTTGCGTCTTGTCGCTGTCGGGAAAACTCGGTATCGTCGGCGCGGAGAAGCCCGAAATTCTCGTCAAATCCCTGCTGGATACGTATTTACCTTCATGAAGAGGTTTCCTTCCGCGCGTCACGATTTTACAAGTTATTGATTTTAAAGAAAGTTTTGTCCCCCTCTCCGCACACCGCAGAACGCCTTCCGTTTTCTCAAGCCCACTTGAAAGACACCGGATTCAGGCTTATGGTTCCGCTCGTGTACCGGAGGACAAATAATGCAGCAACACACCATCGTGGAAAAAACCGCCTTTCCGTCTATAACCCCTGACGTATTCAGGCAAAGAGAGCAAAATCGGCTTTCGCTTTTTTCTCAGACGTGGATGCAGAAAATCCCCAAGGTTTTCGAAGACATTCCCTCCTATTACCGTGCGGGAAATATCATCGCAAGCCTGGGGCTGTGGGAGTTATGGGTGTGGCAGTTCGTCCGGACGATCAGGCTGCGCCCGAAGGACAAGGTTCTTGATGTCTGCGCGGGAACAAATTGCATAGGCATCAGGCTCCTGAAAAAACAACCAGACATTTTCGTGACCGCCATCGACCGCAGCAGGGAAATGCAGGAGTACGGAAAAAATGAAGCGGAAAAATCAGGCTTTCATATCGAAAGCGTCATTCGGGACGTTCATGAACTTCCGTTCCCGGACAATACGTTCGATGTGATTACGATTCAGGCGGCCTCGCGCCACCTCCGTCTGGATGTCGTTCTTCCTGAAATTTATCGCGTTCTGAAGCCCGGCGGATATTTTCACCATTGTGACATGCTTAAACCCTCCAACAGCGTCCTCAAATGGCTGTATCTGCGTTATCTGCGCATTTCGCTTCCCTTCACGGCCTGGGTCTTCTCCTCCTCCAAAGCCTGTTGCGATTGCAGCGATTATTTCACGGAGGTCATCCACCATTTTTACACGGCGGAAGAATTATCCGGCGTCATGGAGATCGTCGGATTTTCCCCCGTGACCTGCGAAAAAAGCATCTGGTGCGGGATGGTCGGATTTCACAGCGCACAAAAGCCTTTGTAACACAACCGCGTTCCGTGTGAGCCGCCCCCCCTAAAGGAGTCCGGGCAGGACGGTGTTTCCGTTATTCATAATGATCGTCTCGTGAGAGGATACAATAGAGTCATTGCGCGGTAGTGCCTGAGCCGCGTTCCAGCCTTGTTATTGCCGGATAAATCATCAGGCAGCGGCCCAGTTGGCGAGGCCTGCGACGTTTTTGATAATGATCGTGCGGGTGTGGCGGGGATTGCGCCAGCGC
>JAZDGQ010000115.1:0-15163 GCA_043806835.1 Pseudomonadota bacterium
TGGCTCCGCAAACAAGCCAGACGCTCCATCCACGCACTTTGGAGCTGCTTTGCGGATTCCTTGCTGCTCTTTCCACCACTTGAGTGTCTCAACTACTTTACCAATTCAGGATACCATCAGCCTTCGCGGGAAACGCTCTAACCGTTTTTTTGGAGGGGGTTCCCTGCGCGGCCTATGCCTTCAGACCGAGGCCCCCCTGCATCAGACCTTTCGAAAGACAAGTCAGAGCCTGCCTGGAGTTTGAATTATGGCATCAAATAAAACATTGAGAAAGTCCTTTTCCCTCTGTACAATGATTTCGCGACGGAAGGCGTCCCCATGAAAGTTATGGGAAACAACGGGGCGCTTTGGTCAACGGATTTTGAGGTCGGCCTGTTCCGATGCCTTGTGCTTTGGGGCGGAGCGGGTTCGGCGATGACGGCAGGCTGATATTAAGCAGCGTCGGTTCCTTTCATTGACGCTCCCGATAACGGTACCGCAGACGGAAGCTTGTTTTAAGAGCCGCCGACCTTGAGAAGAACAATGTGATGCGCCGCCTGACTTCCATGTCGCTACGGGGTCGGGCTTCCGGCTGCATCGAAAAAGGATAGATAAAATGACAAAAAGGATGCTGATTGACGCAACCCATTCAGAAGAAACAAGGGTTGCGGTTATCTCCGGCAGCAAGCTGGAAGAATACGACTTCGAAACGGTCACCCGAAAACAACTCAAAAGCAACATATACCTCGTCAAGGTCACGCGGGTGGAGCCTTCCCTGCAGGCAGCCTTCGTCGATTTCGGAGGCAACCGCCACGGTTTCCTCCCGTTTCCGGAAATTCATCCTGATTATTACCGTATTCCAATCGCCGACCGCGAGGCGCTGCTGGCCGAAGAGCGTGCCCTGGCTGCCGCCCAGGCCGCCCGCGAGGATGAGGAGGACGCCGCCGAGCTTGCGGCCGCCAACGAAAGCCTTGAAGACGAAAGTCTTCAAGGCGAAGAGAAAAAAGAGGATCATTCCGGGGAAGCCCCCGTTGCTGCCTCTCCTGAAGAGGAGGAGCGCTACGTTTCCAGACACACAAATTCCATAGCGGAGGAAATCGGGCAGGAAGCCATCGTCGATACGGCCTGTGAATCAGGGAAAGACGAGGACGAGGATCAGGACGGGGAGGGCGATCCCTTGCCAGAGACATCGGAGGATATTTCCCCCGTCTCCGTCGTTGCGACCGGGGATGATCCCCCCGAGGACGCCGGAGAAGACAAGGATTCCGATGTCGAAATCGTCGGGGGCGACGTCGTCGATGCGCCCTTGTACCGGTCCAGCATCAAGCGCCGCTATAAAATCCAGGAAGTCATCAAGCGCAACCAGATCATGCTGATCCAGATCAGCAAGGAGGAGCGCGGCAACAAGGGGGCGGCTGTCACCACCTACATCTCCCTGCCCGGCCGTTATTGCGTCCTGATGCCAAATTCCCCGCGCGGCGGGGGCGTCAGCCGGAAGGTGTCGAACGCCAAGGATCGTCAGCGCCTGAAAAAGATACTGCACGAACTGAATGTCCCCGACGGCATGTCGGTCATCCTGCGCACGGCGGGCGTCGCCCGCAGCGCCCCGGAAATCAAGCGGGACCTGGACTATCTGCTGCGCCTGTGGGATCAGATCCGCGAATTCACGCTGAAATCGAGCGCGCCCGCCCTCATTTACGAGGAAGGCAACCTGATCAAGCGCGCCATCCGCGACCTTTACAGGCGCGACATCGACGAAGTGCATGTCGCCGGAGAAGAAGCCTGGAAAAGCGCCAGCGAATTCATGCGGATGCTCATGCCGAGCCATGTGGGCAACGTCCATCTCTATAATGACGAAACCATGCCCCTGTTTTCCCGCTACCAGGTGGAAAACCAGATTGATGCCATCCACAGCCCGTCCGTGCATCTGAAATCCGGAGGTTATATCGTCATCAACCCGACCGAGGCGCTGGTTTCGATAGACGTCAACTCAGGCCGCGCCACCAAAGGCCGCCATATCGAGGAAACAGCCCTCAAGACCAACCTGGAGGCGGCGGATGAAATCGCCCGCCAGTTGCGCCTGCGCGACCAGGGCGGCCTGGTCGTGATTGACTTCATCGACATGGAGGACAGCCGCAACAACCGGATCGTCGAGCGCAGGATGCGGGATGCCATGCAGCATGACCGCGCCCGCATCCAGCTGGGACGGATATCCGCTTTCGGCCTGATGGAGCTCTCCCGCCAGCGTCTGCATCCGAGCCTCGTCGAAACCAACTTCGAGGTCTGCGGCCACTGCGCCGGTTCGGGCCTCGTCCGCACCGTCGAGACGACAGGGGTCATCGTGCTCCGCGCCATCGAGGAAGAGGGACTTCGACTCCGCGCCGCCGAGATCAAGGTCAGCGTTCCGACGGAGATCGCCCTGTATATCCTCAACAACAAGCGTGAGATGCTTGCCGCCATCGAAAAACGGCATGGTCTCCGCGTGTTCCTTCATGCCAACGACGAGCTGATAAAGCCTAACTACATCATTGAAATCCTGCGCGCGGCGGGAGCCGTCCGCGAAGACCGTCCGGTGCAGCGCATGATGCCCGTGCAGACAGTGGAAATTTCCGACCTGCCTGAAATTGACGAAAACGAAACGGCGAATGTCAACGGTCGTGCGGCGGATTTTTCCGAAGAGGAAGAAACCGGAGCGGACGACAGGGGAGACAATGCCGACGGCAGGCATTCCCGCCCCTCCGGCGGCGGTGACCGGAACAGAGGCGGACAGGACGACAGGGACGGCGACGGCCGCCAGCGCCGGCGCGGCAGACGCGGAGGCCGCAACCGCGGCAGGAAACGCGGCGGCGACGGAAACCACCAGTCCCCCCGGCAGGACAGCCCGCGCGGGCAGCAGCAAACCGGCCAGAACAACAGCCATCCCGTTCAGCGGGAGCACCCGCGCCCCTCGTCTCATCCGGAAACCCCGGCTCCTGTTCAAACAGCCGCCAGTTCCCAACGGGAATCCCCTTCGCCCCGGCAGGAGCGCAAGGGCTGGTGGAAGAGACTTACGGAGTGAGGCGCGCCGATACTGGCAAGTGCACGTTAATCGATTTTTCTGACGACCATCATTTTTTTGATTTCACCGATTGCCTCGGCGGGGTTCAGACCCTTCGGGCAGGTGTGCGTGCAGTTCATGATGGTGTGGCAGCGGTACAGCCTGAAAGGGTCTTCCAGCTGATCGAGGCGCTCGCCCGCAGCCTCGTCGCGGGTGTCGAGGAGCCAGCGCCAGGCGCTCATCAGGACGGCGGGGCCTAAAAAACGCTCCCCTTTCCACCAGTACATCGGACAGGCCGTCGTGCAGCAAAAACACAGGATGCAGGATGCCGGGCCGTGGCCGTCCTCGCCGTTCAGCTTGTTGGCATCCTCGCTGCTTTGCAGCCTCTCTCGGCTGGGAGGCAGGGTTTCCGTCTTGAGCCACGGTTCAATCACGCCGTACTGCGCGTAGGCGAGCTTCATGTCCGGCACCAGGTCCTTGACGACCGGCATGTGCGGCAGGGGACGGACTTTCACATCACCTTTCACGTCTTCTATCGCCTTGGTGCAGGCGAGGGTGTTCGTGCCGTCGATGTTCATCGCGCAGGAGCCGCACACGCCTTCGCGGCAGGACCGGCGGAATGTCAGTGTCGGATCGACTGTCTCCTTGATGTGGAGGAGGGCGTCGAGCACCATCGGCCCGCACTTGTCCAGATCGATCTCGTAGCTGTCGAGGCGCGGGTTGGCTTTTTCATCGGGATTCCAGCGGTATATCTTGAAGGTGCGCCTGTTGGTGGCGCTCTCCGGAGCCGGATGCGTCTTCCCTTTGGTGACTTTGGAATTTTTCGGAACCGTGAACTGGACCATGTCAGTAAACCCTTACTTTCGGAGCGATGACCTCGACGTCTTTCGTCAGGGTGTAGAGATGCACCGGGCGGTAGGTGATGGAGGTGTCGCCTTTGCCGTCGACGGTAATGACGGTGTGCTTCATCCAGCCCTTGTCGTCGCGCTCCTTGTAATCCTCGCGGGCGTGGCCTCCCCGGCTCTCGGTGCGGTTTTCGGCGGAAACGATGGTGGCCTGCGCCTGGTACAGGAGATTGTCGAGCTCCAGCGTCTCCACAAGGTCGGAGTTCCAGAGCATCGACCGGTCTGTCACCCGCACGTCGGCCATCCCCCGCCATGTTTTGTTTAAATTATCCATGCCCTCTTTCAGAAGCTCCCTGGTGCGGAACACGGCGCAGTGATCCTGCATGTTCCTCTGCATGTCGAGGCGGAGAACTGCCGTGGGGGTCTTGCCGTTGGCGTTGCGGAACTTGTCGAGGCGCTCCAGTGCGGACTCTCCGGCATTGGCGGGCAATTGCTTGTGCGCGGCTCCCGCCTTCACGATTTCGGCGGCGCGGATCGCTGCGGCGCGCCCGAACACCACAAGATCCAGCAGGGAGTTGGAGCCGAGGCGGTTGGCGCCATGCACGGAGACGCAGGCCGCCTCGCCGATGGCCATCAGGCCGGGGACGATGTTGTCCGGATTGTCTTTCGTCGGGTTGATGGCCTCGGCGCGATAATTGGTGGGGATGCCGCCCATGTTGTAGTGGACGGTGGGCAGGATGGGGATCGGCTCCTTCGTCGCGTCGACGTTGGCGAAGATTTTCGAGGTCTCGACGATTCCGGGCAGGCGTTCGCGGATCATCTTTGCGTCGAGATGCTCCATGTGCAGATCCACATGGTCTTTCAGGTCGCCCGTGCCGCGCCCCTCGCGGATCTCGATGGTGATCGCGCGCGACACGACGTCGCGGCTGGCGAGGTCTTTGGCGGTCGGCGCGTAGCGCTCCATAAACCGCTCGCCCGCGCTGTTGGTCAGGTATCCGCCCTCGCCGCGCGCGGCTTCGGTGATCAGGCACCCGGCGGAGTAGATGCCGGTCGGATGGAACTGGATAAACTCCATGTCCTGAAGGGGCAGCCCGGCGCGGAGAACCATGGCGTTGCCGTCGCCGGTGCAGGTGTGCGCCATGGTGGAGGAGAAGTAGGCGCGGCCATAGCCGCCGGTCGCCATGACGACCATGTGCGCGCGGAAGCGGTGGATGGTGCCGTCGTCGAGGTTCCACGCCATCACGCCGCGGCAGACGCCCTCCCCGTCCATGATGAGGTCGAGCGCGAAGTATTCAACGAAGAATTCCACCTTGTGCTTCAGGCTTTGCTGGTAGAGCGTGTGCAGGATGGCATGCCCCGTCCGGTCGGCGGCGGCGCAGGTGCGTTTTGCGGTGCCCTTGCCCATGTGCGTCGTCATGCCTCCGAAGGCGCGCTGATAGATTTTCCCCTCGGCCGTGCGGCTGAAGGGGACGCCGTAATGCTCAAGCTCGAGCACGGCGGGGATCGCCTCGCGGCACATGTATTCGATGGCGTCCTGGTCGCCGAGCCAGTCGGAGCCCTTGACGGTGTCGTACATGTGCCAGCGCCAGTCGTCCTCCCCGGCGTTGCCGAGCGCGGCGGAAATGCCCCCCTGCGCCGCCACGGTATGGCTGCGGGTCGGGAACACCTTGGTGATGCAGGCCGTTTTCAGGCCTTTCTCGGCCATGCCGAAAGCGGCGCGCAGCCCGGCTCCGCCGGCGCCGACGACGATAACATCGTATTCATGTTCAATGATCGGATAAGCATTCTTCATTTTAAATCTTCCCGAAGCTGATCGCCAGAACGGCGTAAACCGAAGCGAGTCCGAGCCCGAAGAAGAACATCTTGTTGAGGAGCAGGGACGGTATTTTGTATTTTTCGTTCGGAACGTAGTCAACGATGATCTCTTCCACGCCGCGGCTGCCGTGGAAGAAGGCGCACATTATGAAGAGGATCACCGCGATGGCCGGAACCGGATTGTGCAGCCACTCCGTGAAGGCCGCGCGGTTCCGGGAGGTCAGGTGGTCGAGCTGGGTGAGGAAATAGAGAAACAGCGGAACCATCGGGATGGCGGCGATGCGCAGCATTGACCAGTGCTCCGTGCCGTCGTGCGCGGAGCCGACCCCCCGCGCGCGGCCCAGATCCGTGCGTAACGAATGCGTTTTTTCCGTCATGATTTCACCTCGCCATGATCCAGGTCAGGATGGAAATGACACTGGCCCCGCAGACCATGATCCATCCGCTTCTGTAAGTGCTCTTGAGATCGAACCCGTATCCGGCATCCCATCTCATGTGGCGGACGCCGTTGAGAAGATGATAGACGAAGGCGAAGAGCCAGCCGAACAGCATCAGGCGGCCGATGATGCTGTCCCTGAAGCTCTGCGCGAGGGCGAAAGCGTCATCCCCGGACAGCGCCGCGAACAGCCACGCCGTCACCAGTATCGCGCCCATCGCCAGCCCGGCGCCGGTGGCCCGGTGCGAGATGGAGAGTATGGCCGGAAAGGGCCATCTGTATATTTCCACATGAGGCGAGAGGGGGCGGTCGATTTTTGACATAAGTTTAAACCTTTACATCTAACTCACTTCGACGCAGGGAGGATACATCCCAAAAACACAAACGTCCATACGTTAAATCCATAATATCAATCAAAATTTTTTCGCAGAAGGCTTGCCCGGCCTTAAAATTTTAAAATCAAGAGGTTGGTTTATTTACTAAATCTTCATGATTAATTCAGTTGACCTCCCGATTCGCCAGCTTTACGATAAGCGTGGGGTAACTAGAAATGGTATTAATTCAGGGGGCAATCCGCCTAAATGAGGTGTCAACGCCGTAGCCAGGTCACACGACTGCTGGTTGCGCGCGGCGTGCTGTTGCCGCGGCGAAGCGCCATGCCCGTTTTCTGCGCCTTTTTCCTCCTCCTTTCAGCCTGCATGCCGGACGGACAAAACGGCGTCATCACCGTCTCGGCGGCTCCTCCCCCTCCGGAAGCGGCAAAAGTCAGGCCGCTGGAAACCATCGCTCCGATCCCCACCGCGATGGACACTTTCCGGGCGCTCTCCCCGCCGGAAGGGCTCAAGTTCACCCAGATCTTCGCCGAGCCCGTCAAGGATTCCGATGCCCGTATGAAACGGCTGGAGACTTCCGTTCAGGCTCTCCGCAACGACTTCGACACCGTCGTTCCGACGCTGGTGCGCATGGCCGCCATCGAAAAAGACATCAAGGGATTAGTGGTTCAACTGCAGACGCTGACCGACCAGAATCAGGCCGTTGCAGAGCCGCCACAGAATTTACCGCCGCTCCCGCGCGGCGGACAACCCATACCAGGTGAGGGGGGCATAAAAGGCGCAGAGCCGGATACGCCCGTTTCACTGGTTACCCCAGAGGCTGCGCCTAAAGGAGAATTGCCCCCTGAGGGCGCAGCCTCGCCTTCTTCAAACGAGCCTCTGGATATAAAACCGCACGCGAAGCCCGCACTCGGAGACGCCCTGGACATCCGTTTCGGGGATCATACCGGCAAAACGCGCGTCGTGCTGGACATGACCGCGAAAATAGACATCGACGCCCTGGCAAGGCTTGAAAACAACGGCAGGACGCTCGTCATCGACCTGTCGCAGATGAACTGGCTCGGGAAAAAATCCTGGGACGCCGACACTGCGCAGCTTGTATCGGGCTATCACATGGCGGGTGGCAATCTCACTGTGGACCTGATGTACGCGTCGCAGATCAGGAGCCGGGAAGTCCTGTCCCCCAACGGGGACAGCAAAAACTACAGGCTCATCATTGACCTGTTCAGCCCGGAGGTGCACAGATAGAAGGTTGAAATCAGAGCCGCCGGTATCATGCAGCTATCTCAGCCTGTCACGGGTGCATCCCGGATGGGACGGGGACGCTTGTTTTTCCGGCGCCTTTGGCGAGCGGGCCGGGCGGTTTGTTCCGGGCGCTGAAGTCAGCGGAAACGCCGGTCGTCCCCGTGTCCGGCTTGCCGGACAACGGCACGGGCGCCAGCGAAGGCGACGGGGCGAGTTCCTCCTTTTTTCCGCCGAGAAGTCTTGCAAAACCGCCTTTGACGTCGCGCAGGATCTGTCGTCCGCCGCCCGGCGTGATGTCGCATTCCGTTTTCAGCATGACGCCCCCATACATCACATGGGCGAGGGCCGGAAGCCAGTTTCCGCTGGCTATGCCTATGCCGGCGATACCGGCATCGACAATGGCAAATACGATTTTTGGATGCCACTTGTGCTCCGGCTTGTTCTGTACGGCGTTTTTGAAGGCGATCGCGCCGGCGAAGGCAATGACCGGAAACATCCAGATCGCCGCCCCGCCCGCCAGCAATCCCGCGACGGCGTTGCCGCCGTAGAGGTACATGTCCGGTCTTTTGAAGAGCAGGGACAGCGTCCGCCTGAACCCTGGTTTCTCCTGCTTCTCCCCATTTTGCGCCGTCTTTTCCTTCTCGCGTTTGGCGTTCTCGATGCTCTGCGCGAGCCTGTAATCGGTGATGATCCATAAAAGGCTGACAGCCGCAGGGATCCAAGAGCCGCTGGCGACGGCGACAGCCCCGATAACAGCCAGCGTTGCGGCGTTCGTCATCAGGGGCGTTTTCGGGTCAAGAAGCGTTTTGCCAAGCCAGGAATCTTTTTTGACAATATTCGTATCGCTGACGGCAAGCCCTTTGGACAGGGCGGAAACACCCAATGCCGTCAGGCACATTGCAATCCCCCAGAGGTTGGTGCTGGCGGCGAATAAAAGCGTGTCGGCGGCATTGTAGTTGACGCCCTGATCGGTAAGCACCTCCTTTGCGATGGCGCCTTTGGATTTGCTCGCTGCCTTGGGCCTGTTCATTGCCGTGACCCCTCCGTAAAAATTTCCACCTGATGCGTCAGTCTATTTGATTCCGTTAATTAAGTCAAGTGTCGCGAGCGCGTGAAAAGCCAAAGGCATGATACCCGCGCCCTGATCATTTAGGAAAATCCTAGAGGCATCCGCTCCGTTGCGGCATTCAGCCGGGTCGCTGGTGAAGCGTGATCCGGGTTGGTGTCAGAGATGATTTTCCGCCAGGATTTCAGCGATCTGCACCGCGTTGGTGGCGGCGCCCTTGCGGAGGTTGTCGGCCACGATCCAGAGGCTGAGGCCGTGCTTCACCGTGTCGTCCTTGCGGATGCGACTGACGTAAACAGAATCCTCCCCGGATATTTCGGCGGGGGTCACGAACCCTTCTTCCGGATCGGGCTTGTCCACGACGACCACGCCGGGGGCTTTTTGCAGCGCCCTCCGCGCCTGTGACACGGTGATCGGATTTTTGAACTCGATATTGACCGCCTCGGAATGGCCGACGAACACCGGCACGCGCACGCAGGTGGCCGTCACCCCGATGCCGGAACCGAGGATTTTTTTCGTTTCCACCCGCATCTTCCATTCTTCCCCGGTATGCCCATCCTCCATGAACGCGCCGATCTGCGGGATGACGTTGAAGGAAATCTGCTTCGGGAACACCTCGCGCTTCTGTTCCGCGTTGGCGTAGAGCGCGCGGGTCTGGTTGAACAGCTCGTCCATCGCCGCCTTCCCCGCCCCCGAAACGGCCTGATAGGTGGACACGACGACGCGCCTGATCGTCGCGATGTCGTGCAGAGGCTTCAGCGCCACCACCATCTGGATGGTCGAGCAGTTCGGGTTGGCGATGATGCCGCGCTTTTTATAAAGCGCGATGGCTTCCGGGTTGACTTCCGGCACGACCAGCGGCACGTCCTTGTCCATGCGGAAGCAGGAGCTGTTGTCGATCACCACCGCCCCCGCCTTGACGGCGCGGGGGGCGAATTCTTTCGACACCTTGGAGCCGGCGGAAGCAAGGACGATATCCACGCCCCTGAAATCGAATTTCTCAAGGTTTTGAACTTTCAGGATGCGGTCTTCCCCGAAAGAAACCTCATGACCAGCCGACCGCGGCGATGCCAAAGCGTAAACTTCGCTCACGGGAAATGCCCGTTCTGACAACGCATTCAGCATGGCGCGTCCCACATTTCCGGTAGCGCCGACGACAGCGACTTTATATGACATATCATCCTCTTTTCAGCTTTACAAAAGTTTATTCCGATTAGACACTTAACAAATTATAGCGTGTATGAAAAGGTCTTCCATGCCGGATCGGACAAAAGAGTCGCAGAAATGCCCTACAAGCCCGATTTACGATCTGGCGCCCGTCGGCGTGTGCATCGTCGACATCGGTGACGACCGGCTGGCGGTGCGCTACGCCAATCCGCTTTTTTTGAAAATGCTCCCCGGCGGAATTCCCGAAAAAATCGCCGCCGATATCCGGGAGAAGCGGGATATCCCGGCTCTGGATCTGCCTCTCGCGGGAAAAGATGTCTGGGGGCGGCTGACCGTATCGCATACCACACTTGACGGCAAGCCCGCCGCCGTCCTCTGGATATCTGATATTTCGGAGATCAGGCAGGCCGCGCGCGAGGCGGCGGCGATGATGGACATGAAGTCCGCGTTCCTGGCTTCCATGAGCCACGAAATCCGCACGCCGATGCAGAGCGTTTACGGGCTGCTGGAGCTAGTCCATGACGCGCCTATCGACAACGACACGCGGGAAATGGTCGTCACGGCGCGCAAATCGGCGAGCGGCCTGCTGGAAATCCTCGACGACATCCTCGATCTCGCCAAGGTCGAGGCGGGGAAAGTCGAGCTTGATTACTTCGAGATTCCGCTTCGCACGCTGGCTTACGGCGTGATGGAGTGCATGGAGGTGAGATTGCTCGGCAAGCCGGTCAAGATGCTGACCGAGGTCGAGCAGGGCATCCCCTTCGTCGTGATGGGCGACCCGACGCGCCTGCGCCAGATCATGCTCAACCTCGTCGGCAACGCCATGAAGTTCACCGAGAAAGGCAAAGTGACGCTCCGTATCGCCTCGAAAACGAAAACCGTCGCCGCGCCGAAAGACGGGCTGGCGCTGCGCTTCGAGATCGAGGATACCGGCATTGGTATGCCGCCGGAGGTCAAGCAGAAGCTGTTCCAGCCCTTCATTCAGGCGGACAATTCCACCACCCGCAAATACGGAGGCACGGGCCTCGGGCTGTCGATCAGCCAGAAACTGGTCGAGCTGATGGGCGGCAAGATCGGCGTGGACAGCGTCGCCGGCAAAGGCAGCATTTTCTGGTTTGAAATCCCGACCGCCCCCGCCAACGAGCAGGTCAAGGTGGAGCTTCCCAATCTGGACGGGCTCGCCGTCCTCTCGGTCGAGGATCACCCGAAAGGCGCCAAGGAAATCCAGTCCTCCCTCACCTCGATGGGCGCGAAAGTCGAAAGCGTGCCCACCTATAAAGAAGGGCTGGAGCTGATTAAAAAAAGGCCGTTCGACGTCGCCGTGATCGATCAGGGATTGCCGGACGGGCTCGGCATCGATCTGCTGAAGGAAGCCGCCAAACTCCGCCCGTTCATGGGGCTGATCCTCTATACCGTCCGCAACGATCTCGGGATGCAGTACACGGCGAAAGTCCTCGGCGCCAAATATCTTTCCAAGCCGGCCTCCCGCCTGGGATTGGGTGAAGCCGTCAAGGCGGCGGCGCGGCAAATCTCCACACAGGATTACACCGGCCCCCGCCGCCTGCTGATCGCGGAGGATACGGCGTCGGTGCAGGACGTCCTGAAACGCCAACTCAACAAGCTCGGCGTCGAAGCGGATTTCGTTTTCACCGGCAGGGAAGCGCTGAAGGCGCTGGAAAAAAAAAGAGCATGGCATCCTTTTCACCGACCTGCATATGCCGGAGATGGACGGCTACCAGCTCGTCGCCCATATCCGCGCCGCCGAAGGAAAAGAGAGCATCGACATGCACAAACGCTTTCCGGTCATCGCCCTCACCGCCGACGTGCAGCTGGCGCAGAGGCAGGCGTATCTGGCCTACGGGTTCGATGAATGCCTCCTGAAGCCGGTGAGTCTCGGTCAGTTCCGGCAACTCCTGATCCGCTGGGGCGTGCTGGGGGAAGAAGCGGCGGAGGCTTCTCCCGCCGCCGTTCCAGACGCGCCACCGCCCGCGCCGTCGCCCTCCCTGCCGCCCGCCGTGGACAGAAACGCCATGATCGCGCAGATGGGCGCGTTCGACGCCGGAGCGATTGAAATGCTCCGCATGTTCGTGGACATGACGCGGCCATCCCTCGAAAAACTCGAGGCGGCCTTCGCTCAAAAAAATATGCACTGTTTAAAGGAGATTGCCCACAGCCTGAAAGGAAGCGCCCGTTCCGCCTGCTGCCCGCGCCTCGGCGACCTCGCGGCGGAGATGCAGGAAAACGCCGAAAAAGGCCAAGAGATCACCGCCGACATGATCGCCGCCGTCAGAAAGGAATTCGGGCGCGTGGCGGAGGAAGTCAGCGCCCTTCAGGCGTGAGCGCCCGGCCTTTCAGGATTTTTGAGTGACCCTTTTCATTTATCCTGCTAGGATTTCTCGTTCCGTAGACGGGCCGTTGTTTTTATGTGAAGAGAAGATATGCTTCCTCTTTCTCCTGAAAAAGAAGACGTTTTCTCCATTGAGGAGTTCCTGACGGGGACGCCTGTGTTCTCCGTGCTGGACAAAGAGGAAATCTCGTCCCTCGCCGCGCTGGCGCAGATACAGCGCTATGAAAGAAAAAAGGTCATCTTTGCCCGTAATGACAAGGCTGAATGGTTTTATCTGATTTCCCGTGGCTGCGTGAAACTGTTCAACAGCACCTCCTTCGGAGAGGACGTCGTTATCGATGTTCTGGAGAAAGGGCGTTTTTTCGGAGAAAGGGCTCTGTTCAACGAAGGTTCACATATCCATGCTGCCGAGGCCGTGGACGACATGGCGCTGGTTGCCCTGCCGCTGTCCGTTATCAGGGAACATCTGGAAAAGAACGCGGGCATGGCGCTGGCTTTGCTCAAAGCTGTGGCGGATCAGTGCCAGAACGCCGAGATGGAAATCGAACACAGGCTGCTGCAGAACACATCCCGGCATCTGGGATGCTTTCTTCTCCGTCTGTGCGGTCCGGACGCGAAGGGCAAGGTTGCGGTGCGGCTGCCATACGACAAAAATCTTCTGGCGGCGCGCCTGGGGATGAAGCCAGAGACTTTTTCGAGAACCCTGGCCAGGCTGCGCGCGGAGGCCGGTGTGCAGATCAAGGGCTCCGAAGGGGTGATAGAAGATATCGACAAACTCACCGGGTATTCATGCTCCGCCTGTTCCGGAGATTTCCCCTGCCGGGATATGCAGGAAACCCGGAAATAACGCCGGAGGATTTACTGAATCTCTTTAAGAGCTTTGCCAAAACCGGCCAGATTCATAATCAAATTCACTTTCTGGCCGGAAACAAAGTCAAAAGTGAAATAAACGGTATTTCCCTTTCTCATCGTATCAATGAGGTTTTTGTCCAGATCTATATATATAAAACATCCCTGTTTGGTGCAGGTGCGGACTTTGAAAACGGAGGGCATGCCACTATCGATTTTCATCGTAACGCCCTTCTCCAGCAGGATGCCCAGCGGCAGAATGGCCACCCCTCGCGCCTCCCCTTTCTTCACGTCTTTCCCCTGCGGGAACCCAACGGCGAACTCGGCTATGCGTATGGACGACTTTTTCACGTCAATGCGCTGGAAGATTTCGCAGTCCGCCGGCTGTTCCGAGCAGCGCTTCACCCATCCCCGCTCAATGACTTCATTGTCCGGAACCTGCCCTGCGACTGCTTTTTCAGCTGGAACCTGAGCGACATCTGCGGCGAAAGAAGGAAGAGTCCCCATGCCCGTTATAAGCACCATTGTCAGGGCAATCACGCCGCATTTCTGAAAAGTGTTCATTTTTTTCTCCCCACCAAATATTATATTCAGGCGGCGCGCCGTTTCAGGTTCAGTCCCGCCCACATTTCACGCATCGAATTAACCAGCGCGTCCATATCCTCGTCGGTATGGAACGGCGTTGGCGTCAGCCTCAGGCGCTCAAGGCCGCGCGGCACGGTCGGATAATTGATGGTCTGCACATAAATATCGTGATGCAGGAGCAGGTCGTCGGAGGCCTGCCTGCACAGGCGCGCGTTGCCCATCAGAATCGGCACGATATGGCTGGCGGAAGGCATGACCGGCAGGCCGCTGTCGGCCAGCATTTTTTTCAGCGTTGCGGCGCGTTCCTGATGCCGCGCGCGCTCGACCGGCGATGTTTTCAGGTGCTGCACGCTGGCGATGGCTCCCGCCAAAACCCCCGGCGGCAGAGCCGTCGTGAAAATAAAGCCCGGGGCGCACGATCTGACGATGTCGATGAGCGCCCTGGAACCGGCGATATACCCGCCCATCACGCCGAACGCCTTGCTCAATGTGCCTTCAATGATGTCGATGCGGTGCATCTGCCCGACGGCTTCGGCCACACCCGCGCCACGCGGCCCGTACATGCCGACGGCATGCACTTCGTCAATATAGGTAAGGGCGCCGTATTTCTGAGCCAGATCGCAGATTTCCCGGATCGGCGCGATGTCCCCGTCCATCGAATAGACGGATTCAAAGGCGATGATCTTCGGACGGCACAGCTCCACAGATTTCAGCAGGGATTCCAGATGCGCGGAATCGTTATGGCGGAAAATATGTTTTTCGCAGCCGCTGCCGCGAATGCCCTGAATCATCGAGGCATGATTCATCGCATCGGAAAAAATTACGCAATCCGGCAATACTCCGGCAATCGTCCCCAAAGAAGCCTCGTTCGACACATAGCCAGATGTAAACACCAGCGCCGCCGCCTTTTGGTGCAGGTCGGCCAGCTCCTTTTCGAGCAGCACGCCATAGTGCGTCGTGCCGGAAATGTTGCGCGTGCCGCCCGCGCCCGCGCCCGCGGCCCGGACCGCCGCGCACATCGCGTCCAGCACCTTCGGATGCTGACCCATGCCAAGATAATCGTTGCTGCACCAGACCGTCACTTCGCGCGGGTTTCCGGCGGCATCCCTGTAGAGCGCTTTCGGAAAACGCCCCGCCAGCCGTTCCAGATCGGCAAAAACGCGGTAGCGCCCCTCCTTGTGAAGGTCTCCGAGGAGGCTCTCGAAAAAATTCTCATAAAAGTTCATATGGCACCTTCCGGAAGGAAGAAAACGGAATCCCGCATGTCCCGGAGCATATAGTTAGGGCATTGAAAAATCAAGATACTTTGCCGTACATAACACGGTAATCGCTTGAATCCGTAAACTTTCTGGACATCGGCAGAGAGGTATGATTCCTTCAGGACAGAGAGAGCCCAACCGAAGGAGGATTGCCGATGGAGAAACTGCAACGCATTGAATTTCTTGATTACTTTGAAGATA
>JAZDGQ010000116.1:0-5001 GCA_043806835.1 Pseudomonadota bacterium
GGTGCCTGATCCAGAGCCTTGTCTTCCATCCGCGCCACGAGCGTGGCCGCAGCGTAGGTTTCCCGCTCGACGTAACCCACAGTTCGATATCCGGGGACGGCGAGATGGAGGCCAAGGTCGAGACCTCCGGCTCCGGCGCAGAGGGAAAGTCCGGCGCATGCAAGATCGCATCCGGTGGCAGATAGAGCCAGACCATCCAAAAGAAACTCCGGGGTGTAAAGTGTAAACTGTAAAGTGTAAAGCTGTTTTCAGGGCCTGACGCTACGAAACCCCCGCGCCTCGCCCGCCCGTATGCGTTTTATCGCAGGAAGGACCCAAGATTTCAAAGGCTTAGGGGTTGTTTGCTCTATGCCAGGCGTTGTTTGCCACCGCTCTCGGTCACTTCTCTCCAGCATAGTGAAAATATACCCCGAAAACGGCGAAAGTGTTCTTACGATTGTTTTCACTCTTCTACCTTTGTTTTCGCATGCAGCGTTTTTTCAGCTTCGGATCGGCATTGATGCGCTTGGCGATCTTGAGCAACGCACCTGTCCAACGATGCCATGCGACGGTCTTGCTGACGCCGATTCGTGTGCAGATCACGCGCCACGGCATGCGTGTTGCACGCATCCAGACGAGGTGGCGGTCATCCTCCTCCAGCCATGCCACCCAGGTAAAAACGTCTTCCATGCGGTCGATGGCTGCTGGCAAGGGTGGGCCGAGCCGAAAGCGTTTCTTTTCCTGCTGCATGATTTCCAGCGGGGTGTAGACGATGGTTGGCCACAGGGTATGGTAGCCCATGACGAAGGGCTTAGGCAGACGCTTGAGCGTGTACAAAGCCTCTTCGAACCTTGCGGCGATGTCTTTGTCCGTCCATTTCTCGGTCATGTCCGCTCTCCCAGGTTGATGGGCTTGCCGTAGAGTTTCTCGCCGAGTTGTTTGACAAGTTCACGCTCCGGCCATGTCAGACGGTTGTCAGCGGGCGACACAACGAGGATGCCCTGTTCTTGCCAGCCCTCACGTTTGACTGTTTCCGGATTGCGTCGATTGCTGTGATATTTAAACATGATTATTTTTCTCCTGTGTGTTGTGGAATAGCCCAGAGCAACAGGGCGAGAGCATCTGCCTCGTTGTCGTCCTGGGGGTGAAAGCCTTTTGCAGTGATGGCAGCGATGACGGCTTTCTTGTCAGCGTTGCCCTTTCCGGTTGCGGATTTCTTGATGGTGGCGACAGGCACGCCCTCGTAGGGAATGGCATGGTGTTCGCACCAGGCTGTCAGGTGGGCAAGAAACCCGCCGTAGGCATGAGCTGCATCGACGCCTGCATGACGGCGCACCTCTTCGAAATAAATGGCGCCGATCAGGCCGGAGAGGTTTTTTGTTTCTGTGAGCCAGTGTTTGAAACGCAGATAGCGCATGCCGCCGCCTTCAAAACGTCCCGGCTTGAAATGTGCGGAGCCGCTGGTGATGGAACCGCATTCGCTGCGCAACGCCCATCCGGTGGATGTTCCGAGGTCAAGGCAAAGCAAGGTTGGTGTGGTCATAAGTTTTCTCCTGTCAGGGTTGAGATGGTCGGTGGTCGGGGTGTGGAAAATGGCGTGCACTCCCCATCCCCCGGCAGGTGGGGTGGGAGACTCCGTAAGGAGACTCTCACCCCCTCCCGTAGGGAGGGGGGTGTGCTACGTGAATCTAGGATTTGGTGAAAAATCGTTAAAAAACAAAGGGTTCTCGCCAGATTTCTAGATTGACGGCCAGATTGAGCGTCAATCTGGACTTTTTGTATAAGCCATTGAAAACAAATGTTTTTTACGGTGTTCCAGATTGCACCAGATTCTAGATTGACGTCAATCTGGCCCAGATTGACAGACATAATCATGGAGAAACCCTTCCGGATAGGCCCAGACGGAGGGGTTTTCGACTGACATAATCATGGCGCGCCCTCCTCCTGATAGACCCAGACGGAGGAGTTCTCGACGGGCAGAATGGCGCCGTTGCCGGGCTGTTTGAAATGCGTCGGCAGGAGCGGTTTTGTGTTCATGACCACTTCGCCGGTCTCCGCATCCGTGGTTTCTTCGCCCGTCGGCACTTCCATGCCTTCGACGCACATCACGCCGTATTTGCTCTTGGCGGCTTTGTCCTTGTTGAATTTGACGTAGCCTTTGGTCGTCAGAACGTTGATGCGGTCGCGGATGGAATGGTTGCCGCCGAGCCCCGCCTTGTTCTCGAACGCCTGGCAGAACTGGCTGGGGGTATAGAGCGATCCTTTGCGCGCTTCGTCGAAAAGCACCTGCAGGATCACGTCATGACGGCGGCGGCGCTCGTCGTCGAGCCGCTCGCCGTAATCCTTGTTGATCAGCCTGGACGAGTGATGCTCCATCTCCCGCCAGCGACCGTCGATCTTGTCCACCCACTTCGAGGGAATGCCCTCGCCGTTGCGCAGCTCGAACATCAGCTGCCGCAGGCTTTGCTGTTCGTCGGGTCTGAACAGGAGCATGCCCGCGGTGTAAAAGCTGCGCAGGCTGCCGGCACCGCTTAAAGCCTGAAATGGATCGTCCTCGATCATCTTTTTGCTGATTTTCTTGGTATGATGGGCGAGGATGATGCCCGCATCGGGATTGACCAGAAAGCGCAGTTGTTCGACACGGTCCTGCAGAAAGGCCAGCATGGCGGTGTTGTCGTTCTCGCCGCCCGCCTTTCCCGCGTCGTAAACGTTGCGCAGCGGATCGATGGCGATGATGTCCAGGAGCTGCGGATCGAAATGGCGCAGGATGGCATCCCGCACCATCTCCACGCCTTTTTCGTTCAGCAGCATCCGCACCTGGGGCGTAATGATGAGGTTCTGGCGCACGAGCGGCAGGAAGTTGCGGTCGAATTTCATTTGCCGCAGGCGTTCACGCAGATAGTGGTAGCCGATCTCTGTTTGTAAAAAGAATATCTTGAGAGGTCTTACGGGTTTCATGCCGAGAAACGGCAGTCCCGCCGCCATATGCGCCAGCAGGACAAGAAGAAAATCGGTTTTTCCGACCTTGGGCGCGCCGCCCAGCACGAGAAGTCCGCCGGGCGTCAGAATGCGCGGCCCGATGATGTCGTCCGGCATGGGCGTGTCGTCGTCGAGCAGATGTCCCACGCTGAAAGCCGGAAGCGCGGCGGCGGGCGGGATCGTCATGCGTGGGGCGGATACAAGGAACGCCGGAACATCCATGCCTTCGGTGACCGCGTCCGCTGCATCCCATTTTTCCGGTTTGCCTTCCGGTACAACGAGGATCGTCAGGGAGGCGATGCCAAAGGTGCGGAGCTTTCCGGCAACGGCTTCGGCGTATTTCTTTCCGGCTTCGTCATTGTCAGGCCAGATCAGGACATGTTTGCCGTAGAGGGGCGTCCAGTCCGTCTTGTCAACGGGTGCATTCGCGCCGTTCATGGCGGTGGTGGCGCAGATGCCGAGCTTGATCAGCGCATCCGCGCATTTTTCCCCTTCGACCAGAATAACGCTGTTTGAGCGGGCGATGCCAGGCTGGTTGTAGAGCGGCCTCGGCTCCGGCGCCTTGCGTTTGCGCGCCTTCACATCCCAGGGACGGAATTCCTTGCCGTCGGGCGTGTCGTAGCGATACACGCAGGCGATCAGCGTACCTTGCGCATCCAGATAGTCCCATTTGGCGGTGTGCGGCCCCAAATCTTCACTGTCCGTATCCATCCTGCGCTTGGGAGCCGGGCGAATCCCGGTACCGAGCCAGGCATGAACGGAGCTGAGGATGTCCGGAAACTGGCTTCGATGATCCAGCCCGTGCACAGCGCCCCAGAGTGAAAGGATGTCGCCGCCTTCTCCGGTGGCAAAATCATACCAGACGCCGGTTTCATGTCCGGAAAGGTCGACGACAAGGCTTTTTCCCTTGCTGTCCTTCACATCGCCAACGACAAAACGCCCGTTGCTTATCTTTCCGTTCGGCAGGAGATGAAAAAGGACGTCTTCCAGGCGTTCGTGCAGACGCGCCTTCAGCTCGTCGGTCGTCAGGGATTCTTCCGGCTTCGGGCGTGTCTGGGCGGGAACATCGTTGAAATCGTTCCAGGCGCCCGTCATGCCGTCACCTTCCAGCACCGCTGACGGTAGGGGCAGAACGCGCACTCGAAATGATCTTCGCTGATGGCAATGCGCGGCAGCAATTCACCGGATTCGGTTGCACGGATGAGATTAACGGCGCGGTCACTGGCCTCCTGCGCCATGGCGGCGTCGAACGGCACCAATTCATGGTAAATCTCCGCCGTATCCTTGTTGACGGCGGTAAACAGCGCTGGATTGGCAGAAGTGCCAGGTACGCTGCCCTCCATATATGCCTGGTAGGTGGCGACCTGCACCGCATAGACCGGCTTTGATTTTTTCAGGCCGTGCTTGGCCGTGTCGCGCCAGGATTTGGCATTCAGCGACTTGCATTCCCAAACGGCAGGGAAGCTCATTTCCAGCTCTGCAGGCGCACCATGGATGATGCCGTCGACATGTCCACGGATGCGACCTCCGGCCACGGAAAAGCCGAAAGCCTCGCCGTTTTGTTTTTTCGTGAAAATGGTGAATCCGGCCTGCCGGAGCCATTCAAGCGCGAGAGCTTCAAAGGCGTGGCCGATCCCGAAGATGCGGAGCGTCCGACCTTTGAAATCCTCATCCTTGGGCGTCTTGGTATATTCGTACTGCAGCGCTCGCCCGCAGGATACGCCAAGACGGGACGCGCCAAGATAATCACGCTCGGCCTGAACGGCGCGTTCCTGCTGAAGCGCCGCATCGATGATCTCGTTGATCTTGTCCGCGATGCCGGGGCGATGATTGAAATCGAGCATTAAAATGGAATCTCCGTGTCTTCATGGCGGGGCTGGTTCTGGATCAGGAACATTTGGTAATTGCCGACGACGACCTCGATCAGCGTTAGGACTTCGGCGCGGGTGTACTCCGCCAGCGGCTTGTGCATGCCGATTTCCGCGACGATCTCGCCGAGCGGCTGCAGCGTGCGTTCCATGCATTGTTTTTCGGTATCAGTCG
>JAZDGQ010000117.1:0-11448 GCA_043806835.1 Pseudomonadota bacterium
TCGTGTCGTCTCCGTCGCCCAACGCATAGACATAGGTGTCGTTGTTCGAAACGCCGACGAGTGTGTCGTTGCCCGCGCCGCCGGTAAGAGTGTCATCCCCGGTGGCGCCGTTGATCATATCGTTCCCGTCGCCACCGTAGATGATGTCGGCGGTCGATCCGCTATTGACGATCCCGGTGATCGTGTCACTCCCCGCCGTGCCGTATGTCGTATATTGCTGCCCGGTCAGGGTCAGTGTGCTGGCGTCGTCGAACAGGATGGTTTCAACGGCAAAGGCGCTTGTGTCGAAGAAATTATCGACGATGATCTGCCCCGTCTGCGTGCCTGTATCTATATTGATCAGCAGGTCGTTGTTGATCCTGCGCTCGAATGCCAGGTCGCCGCTGTCGATGCCCGCGCCGAAAGAAATCTTGTCCGTGCCGCTTGTGTCGGAGATTTCGTCCTCGCCGTCGCCCAGCGCGTAACTATATGTGTCGTTCCCGTCGCTGCCGAGCAGATAGTCGCCGCCCGTGCCCCCGATCAGCGTGTCGTCTCCGGCACCGCCGGCCAGAGTGTCGATGCCAGCGCCTCCCGTCAGCGTGTCGTTCCCGTTGATGCCGTTGATCAGATCGTTCAGGACGCCGCCGTTTAGTATGTCAGCTCCGCCCGTGCCGTTGATGGTCGAGCCCGTGAGATCATCCACGCCCAGCGTGGCGATAATGTCCGCGAGGTCGAGCGTCGCGTCGCTGGCGGTGATCGCGCCGTCGAGCGCCGTCTGGTCCGCGCCGCTTAGATTATCCGTGCCGACCGTGTACTCGATCATCCGCACCACGCCGCCCCAGAGCGCCTCACGCAGGGCCGTGTTCGCGAGGCCGGACGCTTCCGCCTCAAGGTCCGCGAGAACGCCCAGGTCGATGCCCGTGACGCCCTCGAACGCGTCCGTTGCGATGTTGTAGTAATAATCCCCCGTCAGCAGCGCGCCTGCCGCCGTTTGCGCGACCAGCGTCCCGTACACATGGTTGAACGCGAGATTGAACGCCTTGTCCAGCTCCAGTCCCGCGCCCGCCGTCGGATCGCTGTAGACGCCGCGCCACAGGAAAGGCTCGCCCATCATCTTCTCAAGAAAACCGAGTTCCGGCGCATCCGCATAAGCGCCCCGGCTGTCCGGATCGACCCCGTCCACCCCCGCCCACCGGTACATGACCGCCCGCACCGCCTCCGCCACGTCGTTGTTGGCGGACGTGAAGATGTCGTCGAGGCTGAATGCGGAGAAATCCTGCATCAGCGAGAGCAGATTGCCCGCGCCGGTGTTATCGAGGCTCATCGCTATGTGCAGGTCGGGAAGCTCCCCGTACCCGCGCATGGTCGGCAGGAACAGCGCGGCGGGGTCGAGCGTGTAGTCTTCGTTGTAGACCGTGTTCACCGTATCGACCGTGAAGTACACGTCCTTGATGTCGCGCGTGTTGCCGTCCATCGTGAACGTGCCCGCCTGCCGGACGTCGTTGCCGTTGACCTGCGTGCTGACGTCCGTATACCCCGTGCTGATCGCCGTGATGCCGAGGCCGTAGAGCGCGTTCAGTTCGCCGGATTCGGAATAACCGTTTTGATTTGCATCGACCCAGACAAGGAGATTTTCGTACTGCGTGTCCGCCGAAGTGATCTGGCTGTCGGAATTCGTGTCGTACTGCGCCAGAGCGAGGAACCCGTTGCCGTAGCCCGTCTGGTCGCCGAACAGCTCGCCGCCGTTGTTGATGATTCCATCTTCATTAATGTCGATGGCAAGGAGGCCATCCCCGCCCTTCGCAAACCCCGTCGCTTCGGCTGTTCCATTGTGATCGAGATCAAAATACACCGCGTCCGTGTCCGCCACGTTCGACAGCTCGATCCCATCGGCGTCAAGGTCGAGAACCAGCGGCGAGGACGCGACTTTCGCCTGTGTCCATTTTTTCTTCACGGATGGGGCATTGGGATCGCTGGATTGGACGATCGGGGGGATATCGCTGCCGCCGACGCCGCCCGAAGGAATATATGTCGGAACAAGGCCCGGCTCTCCCCGGCCGCCCACATCGTCAGGGCCTCCTTCGCTTTCGTTTCCTGCATCGCCTTCATAAAGAGGAATATCGCCGTTTTCATCGGCGGGATTCTCGGGGTTTTCAAAAAAATCCACGATGTCGATGACGCCGCCGCTGTGCGTGACGATCAGGTCATTGCCCCGGCGCTCCTCACCCATGATCCCGTCGCCGCCAACCCATGCCAGCCAGTCGCCCTCGCTCGTGCTGAAATCCATGATCCAGTCGTAGCCGTCGCCAGACCCGAATACAAACTCGTCCGCGCCAGAGCCTCCATAGGGCTTGGGACAAAATAACAGCGTCAGTTTAACATTAAACATAAGGCAGAAATTCCTTATCCTACGTTTCTACCCTGCGGTGGATTCTTTATATTCCGATTCTGTTATTTTGTCCCAAGCCCATAGAGAACATCCGTCCCCCCCTTGCCATACAGAACGTCAGCGCCGCTGTCGCCGTCCAGACCGTTATTTCCGCCGCTGCCGATGATGATATTGCCTAGTGAATTTCCTATGCCACAGACGGCGCTGCCCGTCAGCTCCAGGACTTCCACGTTTTCGCCAAGCGTATACGAAATGCCGGACTGCACGGTATCCCAGCCTTCACCGGAACTCTCGGTCACGGCATCGGCGGCGTTATCGACCTCATATGTATCATCGCCCGCGCCGCCGGTCATCGTATCGACGCCTGCGCCGCCAGCCAGAAAATCATCGTCCGCGCCGCCGTAAAGGACGTCGTTTCCGCCGTTGCCGTCGAGCGTATCGTTCCCGCCGTTGCCCAGAAGAACGTCTTTGCCGGAAGACCCCGTCACGACGTCCTGGCCGGTCGCGCCCGCGAAAAGGGTGTAAGGCGCGGAGGACGCGGCGTCGGCGGGAGACATGTCCGCAATCGTCACCCGGTCGGAGCCTATGTGAAGGATCATGCGACCGACCTCGTCTTTGGTGACGCCGGACAAGCCCGTGCCCGAAGTGAGGTCGTTGAAGAGCGCCTCGCGTGAAGCGATCGTATATGAACCGTCGATATTCCAGTGGCTGCCGGTGAAGTCCACGGTCAGGGAATCGTCGCCCGTGGAATAATCCAGGACGCCCTCCAGCACGCTGGCATGTCCCGACTGAGGAACTTTTTTGATTGCAAGCATCCCGGCGTATTCGACAAAAACCTTGCTGATGTCTTCGGCCATTCCGGCGAGCGGGGAACCATCCCCCGCGATAAACTTGCCCAGATCATTGGCGTCGTCGTAGAGGGCGCGGATCGCCGTGTCGCCGAAAACCGTCGTTCCCGCGTCAATGGCCGAATAGGCGATCATGTTGCGCAGCTTGTCGGAGGCCGTATCCTTTCCGCCAATGCCGGACATGCCGCCGATGCCGGCGGCAAAGGTATCATCAAAAAGAACAGGCCAGAAATATTGCGCCGAAGCGTGCCAGTCCGTTTCCAGCCACTGGCTGTCGTCATCCGCGAACATGCGTATGACCAGAGCCGACATGCTGTGCAGTTCGACCAAATCGACGTACTGTCCGTGAAATACATATCCAAAGCCTGCGGGGTCGGGCTGGTTTGACCGGAATGCCCGCCGGGCACTATCGACAGGGCTTCCCCTTCCACATAGTAGGCGGACAAGCCGCCGAAGCTCGGGGCATAATCGCCCCCTGCCTGCCATTCGGGATCCAGAGTCGCGCCGTCCAAGGCAGGGCCGACGCTGCCGTTGATAAGCTGGTAAATAGAAACCTCGGCCCCGATGGGATCGTTGTACCAGTTCGTGTAGGGCACCAGCGGGTCGCCGATAGTCTGGTTCCCGCGATACTGCATCAGGGTATTGGCGCCCCATTTAAACGCCATATTGTCGAACAATACGCCTGACTTGTGATAGATCGCTCCCACAAAACCCGCCAGCCCGCCGCCCGACGAGTGGCCGGTGACGCTGATGCTGGCGGCGTAGGGGTCCGTGCCTCCGGCGACGGCCTTGTAAAACTCTATCGCCATCCGCGATTGTTCCGTATCCGCGTCTCCGGTGGCAAGGCCGTAGGCGTTCAGAAAATCACTGCCGATTGTGCCGTCTCCAAACATGGAATCCGTCCCCCGGTAGGAGATGATCACCTGTCCGTTGTACTCGTAGGCGATGCCGTAGAAACCGGCGGATTGGGCGTCTGGACCATTTGCACTTTTGTATACCACCGCATTTCCTATTTGAGTGACGCCATCAATAGCTTCTGAATTATTGGGGTCCGGGCCAAATACAATCCCCGGATTGTATCCCCGGTTATATGAGTCCATAGCCAAAATAGCTTTAAAGAGTATGTCATCCATTATTGCTGCTCCCTTTTAAATTCCCATTTGTCTAGCCGCTGGTACCATTCCTTACCGCTAAAAGGCTCTCCTGCAAGATTGCCTCCTCCGATTGTTAATACCCACGGCAAATATTTCTCAATGCCCCATGTCACAGGCTCGTCAGTCATCTCAATCGTCACTTCTTTGAGGTTGACGCCTTTGCCGAATGCGCTCTCAAAATCTATTATTGGGCGTCGGGGATCTGATTTTTTGATTTCATTCAGATTCATATCCGGTCGGCGTATGTTTTCTATCGTCTTTGGGTTGTTCAAGTCACGGAATCGAACAAAATTCGGATATTTCTTCGGCGTCAGCGTGGCCTTGGCGTTTTTCAGGGAACTATAGTACTGGATAGTCTCTCCTGCTGTTTCAGCCGGGGTATATCCGGTAAATGGGAATGCATCATATACAACCCTCCAGCCATAATCTCCACTTGTCATCGCGAACAAAACGCCGCGTTCGCCTAAATCCACCGTCACCGCTTCGCCTTTCGCCAAGATCGTCCTCCCTGTCCTCCCGAGGAGCGAACTGTTTGGGGGATATACATAGGCGTGTACTTCCCGGACCGCCGATCCCGTCCTGTCGCCTTCCGGCGTTGAGACGGTCACGGTCATCTTGTACCGCCACGACGCCGAAGTCGTCAGCGCGGAATTCACCGCCTGATTCGTCGCTATATAAAGTGGCGTGCAAGCCGCGCACAGCAGGCCCGCCAGAACCAGTGCCGCAAAACCGAGTTTTTTCATGCCGCTTTCCTCCGGTTGAAATGATTGTCGTTCGCGCTCCGAAGCGCCATGTTGTCGAACAGCTTGCCCAGATCGTTCGCATCATCGTATAGCGCGCGGATCGCAGCATCGCCGAAAACCGTCGTCCCCGCGTCTATCGCGGAATATCCTCGCAACGCTATGCGGTCTGCTCTTTTCCTGACGGGGGATATATAATTCTTCTTATTATCCAATTAAAAACCCATGACACTACAAGATTTCTAATAACAAATACTCAACATCTGACCATTTCTGGATTCGCCCGTCAACGCAAAGTTGTGACTTTTCCCAGGTAATCCTACGCCGCGCTCCTTGTGCCTACAGTTGTATTCAGTTTTAAGATTTCCCTCTGACTAAGCAGCCCGTGCCGCCCCACCGTTGTTGACAGAAACTAGATGGCATTCTACAAAAGACGTTCATTATACTTTGTCGCAAATTCAGAAAACATTTCATGGCGCATTCCCTGAAAAACAAAGCCCCTGTCAAGCCTGCTCCCGGGCCTCACTTCAAAAAAGGCGTTGCCCTGTATGAAGCAGGGAAACTGAAAGAGGCTTGCGAAGTATACAGGCAGGCGCTGCTGGCCGATCCTGATGATTTTCGCGCCTGGCTCAATCTTGGCATGACGCTGCGGCAGCTTGGGCACAAGGAGGCAGCGATTGTCTGCGCGCAACGCGCCCTTGAAAGCTCGCCCGCCAACCCTTCCATTCTAACAAACTACGGCAACTGTCTCACGGATTTCGGACGAAAGGACGAGGCCCTCGCCGCCCATGCCCTGGCTGTAAAGGCGCGCCCGGAAGATTTTCTGGCGCGGAAGAACTACGCCATCGCCCTGTGTGAATTCGGAGAGTTCGAGGAAAGCCTTCTGCATTTACAGGTTGCGCAGAAAATAAAGCCGCAGGACGCCGGCGTCGCGTGGGATATCGCCCTCTCTTATCTCTATCTCGGACGGCTCCAAGAAGGATGGAAGTCTTTCGAGGCCAGATGGAAGATGCCTTCCATGAAGAAACGCGCCTGTGATGCCCCTCTTTGGCAGGGTGAAGACCTGAGCGGCAAAACAATCCTCATATACGAAGAGCAGGGGTTCGGCGACAGCATCCTGTGCAGCCGCTATATTCCGATGGTCTGCGCGCGCGGCGGCAAAGTCATCCTCGAATGCAAAAAGCCGCTGCACCGTCTTTTCTCGTCCCTGCAGGGGATCAGCCGGATCGTTGAGCCAGGCGGTGTTGATATTCCGTTCGACTACCATATTCCCATGATGAGCCTGCCGGGGGTGTTCGGCACCGGGCTTGAGACAATCCCGCCCCCTCCCCGCCTCCATATACCGGCCTCGCCCCCGCCTGAAGCACAGCGCCTTCTCAATTTCGGGGAAGGCCGTTTCAAGGTCGGCATTGTCTGGTCCGGCAGCGTGACTTTCGCCAGCAACCACAAGCGGGCCGTCGATGCCGCGCGTTTTCTGCCGCTCGCCGGAATCCCCGGCGTGCAGCTCTACAGCCTGCAGAAAGGCCCGCGCGAGAAAGATCTTGCCGATTGCGGCGGTACTGGCCTTATCCCCGAGCTGGCTCCTTATCTCAATGACTTCGCGGATACGGCCGCTGTTCTGAAGCAGCTTGATCTGGTCATCATGACTGACAGCGCCGTCGCTCATCTCGCCGGTTCCATCGGCGTTCCTGTCTGGAACCTCCTCCATCATCATCCCTACTGGCTCTACCTTTCGGAGCGCGAGGATTGCCCGTGGTATCCCTCGATGCGCCTCTTCCGTCAGTCGAGGCCGGGGGATTGGGATTCAGTCTTCAATAATGTCGCCGCTGCGCTTAAGAAAGAAGTTGCACGGAAACAAAATCCTCCCTCTCATCGTGTCCTTCACTAAACTCTCCTGTTTCAATCCCTTATAGAAAGAAGCTGCCCATGCCAAAGAAACAACGCATCTCCCCGATCCAGTTGAACCTCCTCCTTTCACAGCGGCTTATCTTGGCTGAGTTGCTCAAGATTTCCGATATCCTCAGCGAAAAGCCCGTGCTTGCCGATTACGGCATGGAAGTCCAAAAACGCATGAACACTGAAGCACGGAAAATTCTGGGAGTTCGGCCAGGAAAGCCGGGGAATGAAAATCCTGGCGGAACAAAAGAAAACACTGAAGGAAAGAAAAAACAGGTTAACTGAGTTTTTTGTTCTTCCGGGAAATACCTTCTCCTACGGAATGGGATGCCTCTGATACGGCTTTTACAGAAAACCTATGGTCTTTTTTAATGTTCTCCACACCCTTGCTCCCTTCTACTATTGGAGGATCCCGACTTCCTCATAATAAGGCCCCACTTCCCTCACATCTTCCCCCGTATACCTCATAGCTTTCCCCTGAAATCTCACCGGAGTCCCCGAAAGCTTCATTTTTTTTCTCCTATAGCCTTGTTTTCCTTTTGTAATCTGCCCTATGAATCTTCTGAACTAGAATCATTGAATACTTAGAATCCTTTCTCGGCAGAAAAGCAGTTTGTTATCCAAGCTTCCTTAACCCCGACAGGGCGTCTGACACGCGAGTGCGCCATAAAGTGGAATCCTCTTCATAAATAATATAAGAGCCCTTAAAAGGCGTAATCCTAAAAATGAGGGATTCGGGGAAGCTTACTGTGCGGCCAGTTTAGCCATTTCTTTACGTCCATTCCGTTGATTACGCGCTATCGACGGATGTGGATCTAAGACCTGCTCTGTCAGGCCTGCCGCCCGTGCCCGCCTGCCAAATTTTGGCCTTTGCAACTCCAGGAAGGACTCTTTGATTTCTTCCGTTGCCTTATTCCACCACGCCACATTGACTGATTTAACTTTTTTTCCTTGCTTGACCGGCATAACAACGAGGCCAAAGGACGCCAAGGCATTTACCTCGGCAATAGCCGGCTTTATGACATGTTTATTAAGTTCGCCGAAGGTCTTATACTTGCCTGGCGGCACCCCCAGAAGATCTCGGAATTCTTCCAAAGAATACGTCTGGCTTTTCTTGTGAGAAAGATTGCAAAGCTGCGCGATGTTTTCATAAATACTGACGGCATATTTCGACGTAAAGGCCATCAGTACGGGAATGGCTATTTTTCCCCACACAGTTGAGTCCTTCAAAATTTCAATCAGACGCTTATCAAAGCTGTAATTTAGAACTCCAGCCGGACGGTCAGGATTATCCAGATCGTTCCCGCCTAAAAACTGTACACGCCGGGTTTTACCATCCGGCATTTTGACTACCAGAAGCGTTTTCATGAGGGCTTCAATCGCCTCTTCAACCATTTCGTAACCTTTATGGCCGTCGGGCTTCAGGTCATCAATTTCAATACTATAGTCCCTGCCCTCTTTGATGCCCTGGGTATGTGCGCTGTGCCAGAGAATGGTGATCGCGCGGCGGGCATTCAGCGTAAGTTCATGATGTCCTGTGACCTGGATAAGCTCTGCCGGTTTGATCGCCTCTTTATTGCGAGGTGTCAGGCTTAGGGTGTGCAATACCTGTTTTTCTTTACCGGACGAATCCATGAAGTGATGTTACGCGCAAAAATGAAAATTAAAAATGAAAATATTAATAGCAGAAATTCATAGTTTCTCCCCGAAACCTTCATTTTAAGGGAGATTCTCGCAGTAAAAACAGACAATTTATCTATATAAATCAGCACTATAGATATCGGCTGTCAGCCGCTTCTCCGGCTCCCGAGTCTTTCATTTTTACCATCAAAGCTTCTTTTGGCAGCTATGTACAGTCCTTTTCATTGTAAGCGCATGACTGTATTTTCCCCCGAATTCCTCATATTTAAATCTTAGTATGAAATTTTCGGGGAATTTTATTCAATAAAATCAGTTCGATATAATGAGCCCTCTCACCTGATAAGGGCTCCCCGAATCTTTCATTTTAAGTTTCCGGCCCCATTCGCGCTCTTTTCCTGGGACCTGCGAGCTTCCTGTGCAGGGGAAGGCGCCCTCGTTTCGAGGGGATATCCCCTGCCCTATTTAGGATTCGTGAGGTCTTGCAACGTTTTCATCATATCGACCAAAGGAACGACCGTGACTTTCTCAGAGAGCGGAAAAGTTTCCCTGCCGGGATAAACGACGAACCGGTGCGTCGCTTTTATATCCTCACAGCCCAAATAAAAGCCCTTGCCGGGTTTGGGCGCCAGAGAGCGCTTTATTTCGATGGCGATGCGACGGCGTGCGCCCTGTTCAATAACAAGATCGATTTCAGCGCCTGCCGCCGTGCGGTAAAACCACGGCTGCGCATCATCAGGGAGAACGCTCAGGAGATTTTCAAGCGCAAAGCCTTCCCAGCTTGCCCCAGCGATGGAATGGCCGAGAATATCTTCCAGCGTCGAGAGCCCCAACAAAGTATGTAGCAGGCCGCTGTCCCGGATATAAATCTTCGGCGCTTTGACAAGCCGCTTGCCTATATTGCCGTACCAGGGCCGGAGCGTGCGAACGAGCAGCAGGTCCTCCAGAAGCTCCACATAACGCTTCGTCGTGCGGGGCGACAGGTCAAGGCTGCCGGCAAGCTGAACGATGTTGACCTGTCCGCGCTGATTATGCGCCAGCATCGTCCAGAGATTGCGCAGGGTCGAGGCAGGAATACGCGGGCCGATTTGGGGGATGTCGCGCTCAAGATAGGTGCGAATGAACGTCTTGCGCCATTCAAAACTCTCGGCGTCCGAGGAGGCCAGCAGACTTGAAGGGAAGCCGCCGCGCACCCAGAGCATATCTGCGGACAGTTTCTTGTCCTGAGCAATTTCCCAGGCCGTGATGCCTCCCAGTTCCCTGTAGGCGATCCTTCCGGCGAGAGATTCGGAGGATTGTTTCAGGAGGTCGAGCGATGCCGAACCCAGAATCAAAAACTGGGCGGACTTTTCCCCGGCGCGGCGGCGGCGGTCGATAACGCCGCGCAGCACGGTAAAGATTTCGGGCAGGCGCTGAATTTCATCAAGGATAATCAGCCGCCCCTCATGCGTTTTGAAATAATAACCGGGATCATTCAGTTTGAGGCGGTCTTCTTCATCCTCAAGATCGAGATAAATCGGGTCCGGGCGCAGGGTATCGGCGATCTGGAGCGCCAGCGTCGTCTTTCCCGTTTGCCGCGGGCCCAATATGCCGACCGCCGGAAAAATCCGGAGCAAATTCATGATTTTGTCTTGGGCGTGCCGTTTAATCATCCTTGCAATATAGGCATAAATCGCCCGTATTACAAGATAAATATTCGGGAAAGATATTCGCGACGGAAACGGCTACCTGCATCTTATACAGAGATATAAAGAATACAAAGGTTTTGGCCCCCTTCGGGCCCGCCCGTCAAGACCGTCGCTGTGCTCCCGCGCTTTGCGCGCTTCAGGCCGGTCTCCCCGGTCTTCCTCCCGCCAAAAAGAGAGATTGGCGGTCGTGCAGACCGGGAGATACCCCTCCGGCCTTTCGGATATTGACAGTCTCCTTCCCGCTTTCGGGGCCGCTGGCGCGGCTGATGGGAAAGAAGTGCGGCGCGGTTGTCGTGTCGCCTGTAACCCAAGCAAGGAGAACCATCATGAGTATCCAGTTCATCACACTCTCTCAACTGAAAGCCTCCGCGGAAAACCCCCGCAAGACCTTTGACCAAGCCAGCATCGAGGGCTTGGCGCAAAGCATTGGAGAGGACGGGCTTCTGCAAAACCTTGTCGTGCTAAAGCCAAAGGGGAAGAAGAAGTTCATCATCATCAGCGGAGAACGCCGTTTCCGCGCCCTGCTGGTTCTTCTTGACCGGAAGAAGATCACGCAAGACTTCCTGGTGCCTGTCGAAGTCAGGGAGGGCTTGACTGAACAGGAAGCCTTGAGAATTGCCACCGTCGAGAACATGCAGCGCGAGAATCTGCCCCCTGTCGAGGAAGCGGAAGCCATTGCCGCGCTCTTGCGGGACGGCATGGCGATAGACGATGTGGCTTCTCAGACCGGACTTTCCATCAGCACCCTCCATCGGAGGCTGGCTTTGTCCAACCTGTGCCCTGATGTCAAAAAAGCCCTCTCCGCGAAAGAAATCACGCTGTCACAGGCCGAAGCCCTGACCCTCGGCACACACGAGCAGCAGCTTGAATTGCTGGACGAGGGGCTGGAAAGAATGGACGCCGAGCAAATCAAAGGACATCTGACGGAGGAAAAAGCCAGCGTCGATATAGCGATCTTTCCGAAGGAACTTTACACAGTCTGGCAGAAAGTTTTTTGTTCATCATGATGTACAATCTCCTCAAAAACAAAGCATCTGTAATGAAGTTATGCGATTCCGTCAATGGCCTCCTGCACAATTTTGCGTGATGTTTTGGTGACGTTGGCCGTATCAGAAA
>JAZDGQ010000118.1:0-2664 GCA_043806835.1 Pseudomonadota bacterium
GCGCCGCACCACGCGCTCCCGCATCTCTTCCAGCGTCTTGTGATCCAGCTTGCGGGCGTCATTCTTCTTCATGACCCCATCGAATCACGGCTGATCCCCCGTGTCAAGAAAAATGTCTATATATTTATGGACTGATTAATATAAAGGGTTATCTGCCCCAGAGCTGCACGGATTGTCTGTGCAGCTCTGCTTCTCAGGCTATAGAAAAAAGAAAAATTCGGCAAGAAATTCTCAAAATACCTCTGTTTTCAACTGTTCCTTGCAGACATAAAGATTCAAACAATGAATTGGCCCCCTTCGGGCCCGCCCGTCAAGACCGTCGCAGGGCTCCCGCGCTTTGCGCGCTACAGGCCGGTATCCCCGGTCTTCCTCCCAAGCGGTCGTGCCAGACCGGGTGATCCCCCTCCGGCCTTTCGGATCTTGACAGTCTCCTCCCCGCTTCGTTGCCGCTGCGCGGCTGATGGGAAAGAAGTGCGGCGCTCTGTTGTGTCGCATGTAACCCAACCAAAGGAGACCCTGCGGATTGCCACCGTCGAGAACGTGCAGCGCGAGAACCTGCCCCCTGTCGAGGAAGCCGAAGCGATTGCCGCCCTCCTGCAGGACGGCATGGCGATTGACGATGTGGCGGCGCAGACCGGCCTTTCCATCAGCACCCTCCATCGTCGTCTGGCGCTCTCCAACCTCTGCCCTGACGTCAAAAAAGCCCTTTCTGCAAAAGAAATCACCCTCTCACAGGCCGAAGCCCTGACCCTCGGAACCCATGAGCAGCAGCTTGAATTGCTGGACGAGGGCTTTGAAAGGATGGATGCCGAGCAAATCAAAGAGCGTCTGACGGAGGAAAAGGCCAGCGTCGATATGGCGATATTCCCGAAGGAGCTATACACAGGAACGTACACGTCCGACCTCTTTGTAAGTGACGCCACCACCTACTTTGACGATACCGAGCAGTTTCTGGAATTGCAGAAACAGGCGGTGGAGAAGCTGTCCGAGGACTATAAGGCCAAAGGCTTTGAGCCTGTCTCCGTAGAGGAGGGCTACGACTTCCAAAGCTGGCAGTATCGCCCCGCCAAGGAAGGCGAAAAGGGCGGCGTTGTCATCGAGTACCGTGCCGGAAGGGTGGAAATCCACGAGAACATTGTCAGCAAGGCGATTGACAGGCGCACGACAGAAGCCACGGCGGGAAATCCCTTCGCCAGAAAGAACCCTGTATTTGAATACCCCCGCCCCCTCTGCGAATACATCGCCATGCACAAGAGCGTGGCGGTGCAGAAGGCTCTTTTTGACAATCCACGGGTTGCCAAGGAGGTTGCCATCCTCCTGATGCTCGGCGGCGACAAATGGACAAGCGGCGTGACGCTCAAGGCTCACCGTTGCCTGTCCTACTTTGCCAAGGACAAAACCCCTCCCCTCGCCCTGCGCGGCATGGAGGTTGCAAAGGGCAGGACGGTGTGGGATGCGCTCCTGCGGGATGCCAGTCGTCAGGAAAACCTTTATGCGGCCGTCAAAGCCCTTCCGGACGAGAGGCTGAACGATCTTCACCTGTTCCTGACGGTCATTTGCTTCGGGCAGGGCAACGTCAACTTTCTCGACGCTGGCGCGGACACTCGGGGTATCCGTATGTTTATGCGCTCTCTGGTAGCCGTAGGCTACGCCCTCTTCGACAGCGCGGCTTATAATCTCGTAAGAGCGGTACTTGATGCGGATCACGGGAGTTTTCCTTCTAAAAAGGTTCAGGCTGAATCGTTCAGCATCGTTTTAATGGGCTTTTCGTGATTTGAGTTTTCGTTTCGGGCGTGAGGTTGCCATGGATTCCACCGCTTTTTTCAAAGCCTCCCGCATCATGATGTCCAGCATGAAATCCGTGGCGATTTCAGGAGTGAGCAGGACGCGCGTCAGGTGTTCGGTGTCCCGTGCGGTCAGAGGAGCCTCCCCCTTTCTTGCTTCCGGAGCATGTGGCAGCGCCTTCATGACCAACATGAGCAAGTCATGAAGGTCGGTTGCGAGCTCTTCCGCCGCTTCAGGATCGAATGGAAGGATGCCGCCAGCGACCGTTCTGGAGCTGCCTATGTTGACAAGACGGATGCCGAAGGTATCGCCGGGCTTCATTTTTGCTGAAAGCCCCGCCCGGCCTTCTGTCACAATGTCGAAATTCTCGATGAGGTCATGCAGCTTCAGGGTTTCCCCCGGCCCGGTCTCCATGACGCGGTAAAGACTCATATGCGAGTCGCGCAGGCCCTCCAGATAGCGGCGCTCCGCGTCCGTCACGTCTTTTCCTTCTCCCGCAAGGAAACAGTCAATCGCATTCCATGCAATATCTTTCCTGCCCGGAGCTGACAGCGCGTAATCGTTCGACAGGAAAAATTCCATCAGGCATGGGAATATGTGCAACCAGCCGTAGTCGCCCAAAAGAAATTCGATGTCATTGAGGGTTTGAGCTCCTGATTCCCCTATAAAATCGGTAAAAAATGTTTCCTCCGCCATTTCAAGAAAATCCCGGGCCTCCGGCCCTTCGGCGAAGGCGACCAGTCTGGCAGAAAGTTTTTTGTTCATCATGATGTACAATCTCCTCAAAAACAAAGCATCTGTAATGAAGTTATGCGATTCCGTCAATGGCCTCCTGCACAATTTTGCGTGATGTTTTGGTGACGTTGGCCGTATCAGAAA
>JAZDGQ010000119.1:0-11494 GCA_043806835.1 Pseudomonadota bacterium
TCACGGCATCATAACGGATGCGAATGGCGGCAGCGTTAATCATCCTCCCTATTAAGCACAAGACAGCGATTCTTTTCCTGCGTTTCTATCATGCGCCGGATTCTTTTATTCCGATTCTGTTATTTTGTCCCAAGCCCTTAAGGCCGTGGCCAGAAGGAGGGACGCTGCTGATGATCTTTCCTTCTTTGATTTTCTTGTAGGCTGACCACGCATCACGATAATTACCTGTGATGTCAATACTTTGAATTTCTAAACCGACAAACTCGTGCGGGGAAAGTTTTTGGCCCGCATTTTTGTAGGATTGCAACACCCAGTCCATGCTCATCGAGTCGGCCTGCATCTCTTTTCCAGACCCCTGTCCAAAAGCTATAACCGGGTTTGCGACTTTCTTCGCCTTCGTTTTCAGTTGGTCGAGAGTTCCGCCGATAACAAGGGTTTTCGATTTGTTAGGCCAAGCACTTTCAACAACGCGCTCGAATATTTGATATTTCTCTGCGTACAGCCTTTTCGGACAGACAATCACCTCTGACCCGACGGCCTGGTTCACGCCGCTGGAGACCGAGCAGGTGCCATAAATGATACTCTGGTCATGGTTGGTTTTTGTACAGGTGCCCCCTGTAAACGGGCAGCTTTTATTTTTCCATGTTTCGACGGCTGCTCGACTAATGTCATCGGGGCTATAACCAAAAAGCTCAACAATGTCTCGACCTGATGCGCGCATAACGACTCCTGCCCGGATTATACAGAGTTTTTATATAATTGACATTCAAAAGGGGAAGGCCGCCAGCAGTCGCCAGACAGCCCATGCACGTCTGGCATTCGATGACGGGCTTAGCCGCGATTTGATTGCAGCGGGGTCTCGCCGAACAGCTCCTTCCACCTGGCCCGCAGCTGTGGGGTGTTCATCTCCCGCAATTCCGTGATTTGTGATAATATGCTATTGCTCATGTTCAGACTCCTTTTTTGCATACACGCTTCCGGTCATCAGCAGAATGGGAGCTGCGATGCCGCCCGTCAGTATAGCACCCGCCAGCGGCGTCACATCCTTTCTGGTCAGTGACGCCTCGCTTTCCGCAGAGAACACGAACCGCCGCGCCAGAAGCCAGGCTGACAAGCCGAGACCAGAGCCGAAATACAGCAGCCCCGCCAGCATGACGGGGTTTATTTGTTGCCCCAGCAGCAGTTTTGCAAGCGGTGTGCTGGCGCCGAACAGGATTGCTGCCAGAAAGGCGTGGATGATCCCGGGCATTACTTTATCGCTTCGCAGCCGCGCTTGATGCTCCAGAAACTTTGCGAAACCTCCTTGAGCCGAGCTTGCCGTTGTTCAGGCACGTCTTTGGCGGATTTCCCCTTGAGCCAGGTCACGACCCATCCCGTTTCTTCTTCTGTCAGGTTTTGCGCGGCGATTCTGCTGGAGACGCAATCACAGATTCGGGTAATCCGCCCATCGGACAGGTTCTTGTGATCGCCGTTGCTGTAACAGACGGATTTCACATCCGCTTTTCCACAGGACATGAGCAATAGCGCAGAAAAGCATATCGCCAGTATGTTTCGGTATTTCAATGATTTCATGGTCTGTCCTTAATCAACACGCTTGATATCGGTATACTCGCCGGTGGTTTTGAGAACCAGAGTGATCGTGCCGGACGTGCGGTTTCTCCAGAACCACCCGTGATTGCCGTCGAAAGCGGCTTCAAGAACTCCTTCGCTTTTTTGCTCGGAGCCCTTGCCGTAGCCATGATACTTGATCGCAAGCCCTTTGGAATCTCCGTGAACGTCAAAGTTCGCGCGGCCGCCGTCGGTTGACCAGCTATACTCGACCTTCTTTCCCTTTGCCATCGTGACCTTGATCTCCGCCCCTTCGTTCGGGGCGAGCGTCACCTGCATTTCGTCAGTGTGGATATTCGCCGCCGGTTCAGCGGGCGCGGATACGACCGCAACCGGACTTGCGCTTTGCTCTTCCGCAGCGGCCTCCTGAGCAAGAGATATTTTAATCTCTCCCATTTTCTTGAGGCCAAGGGCATCCCCCGCACCTGTCGGGTCAATACCGTATTCGGCGGGCATGACCACGGTGACGAGCAAAACAAGAGCGGTTGCGGCCGCAAGAATAGTGGATTTGACGAGTTTGCGGGTAGAAGGAAGCTCTCTATCGGAGGGGATATTTTTGTTATACATGGTTTTTTCCTTTGAAGGTTTTGCAGGTTGATTTTAAGAAACGAAATAGCCCGTGATCTGGTATCCCATTAAAAGGAAACCCAGCATCATCATGAAGGCATTCGCAGCATAGGCGTGATGCAGAAAGCTGCCCGATTTTCGCCAATAGGTGATCGCAATAAGAATTGCGCCGAGTGCGAGAATCTGTCCAATCTCAACGCCGACGTTGAAGGAAATGAGGTTGGCAAGCAGCCCATCAGGAGAGATTTTATAATCGAGGATTTTGGTCGCAAGGCCAAAGCCGTGGAACAAACCGAATATAAATGTCGCTGCCTTTGTATTGGGCTGGAAGCCGAACCAGCGTTGAAAAGCGCCCATATTGTCGAGCGCCTTATACACAACAGAAAACCCGATAATCGCATCAATGATATAAGGGCTGATGCTGATTTCCATCAAGACGCCGGAGAGAAGGGTAATAACGTGACCGACCGCAAACAAGGTCACATAAATGCCTACATCCTTCAGCCGATACAGGAAGAAAATAACGCCGAACAGAAACAAAAGATGATCGTATCCGGTCATCATGTGCTTGGCGCCAAGATAGATGAAGGGCAAAATCAGGACGCCGGAGCTTTCCTGGATATAGCCCTTGTCTCCTGCGGTGACGCCGTGCGCCAGTGCGGTGGAGACGAAAAGAAAGTTGGATAGAAAAATAGCCAGAAGATAACGCATAAAAATCCCTCATCGTTTGATTGTTATAAAAGATTCAATCAAAGATAGGCGGGAGGCTCCAGCGGTGGTTTTATATTCGTGGAAACGGGAATGCTGACGAGCGGCGTTGGCGGCATGCTTGCCTGCTCGTAAGATTTTGGCAGAGGATGGTCCCTTTGCACATACTCGTGCAGCTGGCCGTCATGCGCATGGGGCTTTACATCTTTGTTTGCCTGGGCATCATCGGCGGGATGATCATGACTGTGTCCCGCATGACTGTCATCAGCCTGTATTTCGTGGGCATGCACAGCCAGCTGCGGCACGGCGACCGACAGGGCGAAAGGTAAAAGCAGAAAGAAGATGATAAAAAGTTTTCTCATGCAATCGCATCCTGGCATATTTATAATAACTTGACAACATTTTCTCAAGTCATTACAATGCGAAAGATGAGGTTGTTATTTTCATTGATGATCATTTTTTCCCTGCTGGTTGTGCCCGTTGCGGCGCAGGCGGCGGAGTTTTGCGATTCTCAAGGCTGCGTTTCGTTTAATGCCGATAAGGACCTTAGCAAATCTCAGCCTGATTCCAAATCGTCGGCAAGGGCCGACCATTGCTGCGCTTGTTCTCATGCCGCGTCTGATATTTCCCTTCCAAAGACTGGCAATATCAAGCTGGCGGCTAATAAGCTGCCCCTCCCCAAAGACGCAGCCCTGTACGGCCATGAGTCTGATGGCCTTCTGAGACCTCCCCAAGCCGCTTAACTCTGAAAAACTGCCTGTAGACCGGTGCACTCGGCTTTTGCCGCCGTTGCCGGTCAGCAGACACATCCCAACCCTTTCAGAAATAAGCGGTTTATCCATGCATTTAAAAATATTCGTCCTCTGCGCCGGCCTTGTTGCAATGACTTTGACATCTGCCCTTGCGGATTCCACCAAACTATCGCTGGAAACAGCGATACGGCAGGCGCTCTTGTATTCTCCGAAGCTCAAGGCGGGGCTGGAAGGTATCGGCGCCAGTCGCGGGGGAAGGCAGCAAAGCGGCCTTATTCCCAACCCGGAATTTTCAGCGGAAATGGAAAATATTCTCGGTACGCGGGGCGCAGAAGGTTTTGGCGGTGCGGAAATGACTCTCGGCATGGAACAGCCGATAGAACTTGGCGGCAAGCGCTCGGCACGGATCAAGGCGGCAGATGTTCAGTCGAGCATTGCCGAACTGGAATATCGCGTTGTCGCCCTCGATCTCGTCCGCGACACGACAACGGCATGGGCAGAGGCTGTTGCCGCCCATGAGGAAGTCAAATTGGCGAAAGACCAGCAGGCACTTGCGTCCGATGTCCTGCAAAGCGTCACGAAGCGCGTATCGGCGGCGGCAGAGCCGGCGATTCAGCAAAGCAAATCAGAAGTGGCGCTTGCCAGCAGCCGTATCGCGCTGCAAAAGTCCGAGCGTAATCTCAAAACGGCGATGAAGAACCTGGCGCGGCTGTGGGGCGAAGAAACAGTCAACTATACCCTCGATAGCGAAGGTTTTTTCACGATAGCAAAACCTGATCTGCAAGGTGAGCCTTCCCTGGACAATAACCCCAATGTCAAGCTGCTGGAAGCTGGTGTCGGGCTGGCTGGCGCAAACCTGAATATCGAGAAGTCAAACGCCGTTCCCGATGTCACCGTCGGCGTCGGCATCAGGGATTCCCGCGAGGGAGACAACCAATCACTCTTGGCCGGTATTTCAATTCCCTTTCCTGTTTTCAACCGCAATCAGGGAGCCATTTTGAAAGCTGGTCACGAAGTGGCCAGGGCCGAACATGAAAAGAGAGCCTTTTTGCAGGAAATAAAGCTGGAACTGGTGCGTGTGGAGAATACTCTTGAAACATCTTATCTGGAAGCCGCAAGCCTTGAGAAAAATATCCTGCCCTCTGCTGAAAAAGCCTTTTCGCAGGCGCGGCAGGGATACCAGGCAGGCAAGTTCCCCTATCTTGAAGTTCTGGATGCGCAGCGCACCTTGGCCGAAGTCAGGGCGCAACATGTCGCCGCCCTGAAGGAATATCACATGGCACAGGCGCAATTCGACCGCCTGACCGGAAAAAATATCGGCCTTTTGAATGGAGATAAAAATGAAAAACAGTAAAAAGCTGATTGCTATCACGATGGTTTCCGCACTCGCTTTAAGCGGCGCCAGCTTTCTTGTAAAAACCTCACCCGTATTCGCCAGCGCGGACGGGCATGGAGGTGCGGAGGCAGAGCACAAAGATCATGCCGAGGACAAAGGCGAGGTTCATGGCGATGAACATGGCGACGAGCGCGGCGATGAAGAAAACAAACTCGCCATCGACCCACAGGCGGCGGCGGACATGAAAATAGAGGTGTCCGAGGCTGGCGCTGCGATGATAAATGTCTCTATTCCGGTGACGGGCAGGGTCGCGCTCAATAAAAACATGATCGCCGAGGTTCAGGGGCGGTTTGAAGGCATCGTCAAGTCCGTCGAAAAAACTGAAGGCGAACACGTGAAAGCCGGAGAAACACTGGCAACGGTCGAGAGCAATGAAAGCCTGCAACCCTACGCCGTCAAAGCCCCCATCGGCGGCATCATTCTGAAACGCAGCACGAACGTCGGACATATCGCTGCGGGCGCAGAGTCCATGTTCATGATTGCCGATCTTTCCAAGCTCTGGATCGAGTTCAATGTTTTCGCCAAAGACATAACCGCTGTCGCCGTCGGGCAGAAAATCAGGGGTACTGTTGTGGGAAATCATCTTTCGGTAGAAACAAAAATATCCTCCATCCTGCCCGTCGCGGACAGCATCAGCCAGACCGTCATCGCCCGCGCCGCAATCGACAATGCGGAAGGGAAATGGCGTCCCGGTATGTCCGTACATGGAGAAATCTTTACCCAAGAAAAAAGTGTTCCGGTAGCCATCAAGGTGTCCGCCATCCAGCGCATGGAAGGCAATACCGTTGTTTTTGTCCAAAAAGACGGCAGCTATGAGGAGCGTAAGGTCAAACTCGGCTTGCAAGATGGCACAAACGCCGAAGTACTGGAAGGACTGCAAGCGGGTGAGCGCTATGTTGCAACGGGCAGCTTTGTCCTGAAAGCCCACGCCGGAAAAGCAGGCGCGGAACACGCGCACTAATAATTAAAGACTGGAGAATATCTCATGTTTGAAAGCATTATCGCCTTTTCTCTCCGCCACCGTTTTCTGGTTGCCCTTTTGACGGCAGTGGTGGCGGTTGTCGGCCTTTATAACCTGCGGAACCTGCCGATTGACGCCGTGCCGGACATCACCAACAAACAGGTGCAGATTAACACGGCGGCTCCCGCCTTTTCACCGCTTGAAGTTGAAAAGCAGGTGACGTTCCTGATTGAAACGGCTTTGTCCGGCATCCCCGGCCTTGAAAGCACACGTTCCATCTCCCGCAACGGCTTCTCGCAGATTACAGCCGTGTTCAAGGACGATGTGGATATTTACTTTGCCCGCCAGCAGGTCAGCGAGCGTTTGGGCGAAGCGGCGGAAAGCCTGCCCGATGGCGTCGAATCCGGCATGGGGGCGATTACAACCGGACTTGGCGAAATTTATATGTGGACGGTTGAATACGAACATCCGGGCGGCAAGGGCGCGGAAGTCAAGGACGGCGAACCCGGATGGCAAAGCGACGGCAGCTATATGACCCCCGAAGGCTTACGGCTGAAGGAAGGTTTTGAGCTGGCCTCCTACCTTCGCACGGTGCAGGACTGGATTATCCGTCCGCAGTTAAAATCAGTTTTGGGCGTTGCAGGCGTGGATGCGATTGGCGGCTACGTCAGGCAATACCATGTCAGGCCGTATCCTGAAAAACTGGTTGCCTTTGGGCTTGGCTTTGCTGATGTCATCGAAGTGTTGGAAAAAAACAACGCCAGCATCGGCGCTGGCTACATCGAAAACAACGGCGAAGCCTATGTCGTGCGCTCGGATGGACGCATTGAAAACGCCGAGCAGATCGGCGACATTGTCGTCGCCAACCGCAAGGGAACGCCTGTTTATCTCAAGGATATTGCCGACATCGGCCTTGGTAAGGAACTGCGGACAGGCTCCGCCAGCGAAAACGGTCAGGAAGTCGTGGTCGGCACGGCCCTGATGCTGATCGGCGAGAACAGCCGCACGGTGTCAGCGGCAGTCGATAAGAAACTGGCGGAAATCGTCAAATCTCTGCCACCGGGCATCCATGCCAAACCCGTCCTGAACCGCACGAAGCTGGTTGATGCGACAATCGGAACGGTACAGAAAAACCTGACCGAGGGGGCTTTGCTGGTTATTGCCGTCCTGTTCTTGATGCTCGGCAATATTCGGGCGGCGGTTATTACGGCTCTGGTCATTCCGGTATCCATGTTGATGACGGCAATCGGTATGGTTAAGGGTGGTATCAGCGGCAACCTCATGAGCCTGGGGGCTTTGGACTTCGGCTTGATTGTGGACGGCTCGATCATTATCACCGAAAACTGCCTGAAAAAGCTGGCCGAGCGACAGCATCAATTAGGCCGCGTGCTGAACCTGAAAGAACGCCTGCATGAAGTCATGCAAGCCAGCCGCGAGATGATACAGCCGACCGTCTTTGGTCAGATCATCATCATCATGGTTTATATCCCCATGCTGACTTTTACAGGGGTCGAGGGCAAGATGTTCGAGCCGATGGCGATCACCGTCATTCTGGCGCTCGTAGCAGCGCTTCTCCTTTCGCTTACCTTCGTTCCGGCGATGATTGCGATTTTCGTCAAGGGCAGGGTATCGGAGAAAGAAAGCCGCATGATGGTCGCAGCGAAGAAAGCCTATGAACCCGCCCTCAAAGGCGCCATGAACCACCCCTTGAAAACGTCAGGCATGGCCTTTGGTCTTTTTGCGATTGTCGGCTATTCATCCTTGTTCCTGGGAACGGAGTTTATTCCGACGCTCGATGAAAAAGACATCGCCATGCATGCCATGCGTATTCCGAGCACCTCTCTCACTCAGTCGCAGGCCATGCAGGTCGAGGTGGAAAAAGTGGTCAGCCGCTTCCCCGAAGTCGCCTTCGTTTTCTCCAAGACAGGCACGGCGGAAATGGCGGCAGACCCGATGCCGCCCAACGTGTCGGACACATTCATCATACTGAAAGACAAATCAGAATGGCCTGACCAATCTCTGGATAAGACAGCCCTGATAAAAAGACTTGAAGAAGCGGTCGAGAAAGTGCCGGGGAATAACTATGAATTTACGCAGCCGATCCAGATGCGCTTCAACGAGCTGATTTCCGGCGTCCGAAGTGATGTTGCGGTTAAAGTCTATGGCGATGATTTTGCCGTCATGGAAAAGACCGCCAATGAAATCATGGAGGTCTTGCAGGCAACGGCGGGCGCTGCCGATGTTAAAGTCGAACAAACCTCCGGCCTGCCCATGCTGGAAATCAAGCTCGACAAGCCCGCAATCGCCAGATACGGCCTTAATGTCAGCGACGTGCTGGATGTGATTTCCATTGCGATTGGCGGACGCGAAGCCGGATTGGTCTTTCAAGGCGACAGGCGATTTGAAATCGTCGTGCGTCTGCCCGACCAGTTACGGGACAACATCAAAACTCTCGAAAACCTGCCCGTCCTTTTGCATGAAGATGACACGGATGAACAGGACAATGCCCTTGCCTATGTGCCATTGCGCGAACTGGCGGCTTTTAACGTGATTGACAGCCCGAACCAGATCAGCCGCGAGAACGGCAAGCGCCGCGTGGTCATTCAGGCCAATGTGCGCGGGCGCGACATCGGCAGCTTCGTGAAAGATGCTCAAGCCGCAATGGACGCCAAAGTGAAAGTACCTGCCGGATACTGGCTGGAATGGGGCGGGCAGTTTGAAAACCTGAAGGCGGCATCGGAAAGACTGGCGGTGGTCGTGCCTGCCTGCTTCTTCATGATTTTCCTGCTGCTGTTCATGGCGTTAAATTCAGTTAAAAACGCCGTGCTGGTATTCAGCGGCATCCCGCTTGCCCTGATCGGCGGCGTCCTGACGCTCTGGCTGTTCGGCCTGCCGTTTTCGATTTCGGCGGCGGTTGGCTTCATCGCCCTGTCCGGCATTTCGGTGCTGAATGGTCTTGTCATGATAACAAGCATCAACCAGCACGTTAAAGAGGGGAAAAAGGTCGCTGATGCCGTTCTGCACGGCGCATCCGAAAAGCTGCGCCCGATGCTGATGGCGGCGATTGTGCCGTCCTTGGGCTATGTGCCGATGGCGATTTCAACGGGGGCTGGTGCAGAGGTGCAAAAGCCGCTGGCTCTGGTCGTCATTGGCGGCCTGATGGTTTCGACGGCTCTGACGCTGTTCGTTTTGCCCGCACTCTATAAGCGGTTTACGACGGTCAGGGAAATCACTACGGAAGAAAAACTGTGAGCGCAAAATGTGCAGATAACTGCGAGTTTGACGGCAAAGACCCGCAGTTCCTTCGTGCGCTCAAGGTGGTTATTTTTATCAACGTAACGATGTTTGTGGTTGAGATGATAGCGGGTCATATCGCGCAATCCCGCGCACTCATGGCAGATGCGCTCGATTTCTTCTCCGACTCTATCACCTATGGCGTCAGCCTTGCTGTTATCGGCATGAGTTTGCGGGTGCGCTCATTTGCCGCGCTTGGTAAAGGCATAAGCCTTCTGCTGATGGGGCTTTGGGTCATGGGCAGTACCATCTACAACGTGTTCGTTCTCAACGTACCGGAAGCTGAAGTTATGGGCGGAATCGCCTTTCTGGCCCTGTCCGCCAATCTTCTCAGTGTCGCCTTGCTCTTAAAGTGGAAAGACGGCGACGCGAACGTCCGCTCTGTGTGGCTCTGTTCCCGCAACGACGCCATCGGCAACGTCGCCGTTATGCTGGCTGCCCTTGGTGTTTTCGGCACAGGGAGCGCATGGCCCGACCTGATTGTTGCGACAATCATGGCGTTATTGTTTCTAAACTCATCACGCCAGATCATCCGGCAGGCATTGAAAGAAATCAGGAGCAAACATGTCCATGAAGGCGGCAAGATATGAGTTGTCTTGTTATTTATTGAGTCATTTGCAAGCTCTTATTTGTATGCGCAACAACCCATAGTCTTGTAATGCCAAAGGAAACAAAGCGCCAATTGGGGCTACCTCTATCTCATCAGCCAGCTTCCTCTGAAACTCTTTGCTGTACTTCTTTATTGGCAAACAAACACAGGCCGGATCAGAACTTGCCGTCGCGCAGCCGGTCAACAAGCTCATCACGATTGCGAGGGGCATCCAGCGTTGCACGAAGTTGGGCATCTTTGATCTCCACTATTTTCTTGAGTTGGTCGACACGTTCGGCGTTGCGTCCGGCCTGGCGCGCCCCGAACAGGATGGCTGCGACAGAAAACGCCGCTGCGCCGTATCCGAGCAGACGCAGGGCATTTCCGGTGAGCCAGCTTTTAAGAAACAGCCACATCAGCGCAGTCCTTTCCGCCGGTCGTCGATTCGTGCCCATAGCATGGCGGCGATACCGATCAGGGTGATTGCCAGCAGGAGCCATTTCACGGTATCGACATAGGGGGCGACGGCCAGCAGGGCATCGCGCGCGGGATCGACCGTCTGTTGTACGGCCTGCACCACGCTCAGGCCAACGGTTGCCGCTGTCGCGGCCTGTCCGGCCTTTACTGTGCGGGTCTTCTGTAAGTTCTGCTGTTCCGGCTCAACCCCGGCAAGCACCAGAGCCTTGGTGACTTGAGCATCGGTATATGGCTGCTGGCCGTTTTCATGCCGGATGATGGCTTCGACCACAGGCTTTAGCTGATCGAAGCGGTGCATATCAAGAGGGCGGTCGGCATCAAGACCCGTTCTTTTAGCGACAGCATCAATATAGGCTCCTGTGTTGTTCTCACTGGCCGGAGCCCACCGGCTGACGATCTGCCGGATGGTGCGGAGACGGTGCTCATCCTGGTATGCGATCAGCGTTCGTGCCAACGCGCGAATGCCGTAAATGTCCGTTTTAAAAGTAAAAAAATCCGTGTCGGCTTGTTTCGGCGTCAGCCCCTGCCACGGATCACTGGTACGGCGGAGATTGCCGGGATTGTTGTTGCGGACGCCGCGCGGAACGCGGTCAGCTGTGCTGGTCGTCATGAGAGCCTCCATGGGTTAAAGAAAAAGCCGACCCCAAAGGATCGGCTCAAGTGCGATGGATGTTGCTGGGCGGTCAGTCGCGCTCAAGTGTCGCTAAAACCTTCAGCCTTTTGCCAAATTTTTCAAATGTTCCGCGCCACTGTTCGGCACCGGTCTTGGTGTGTTTTTCCAGCGTTAAACTGAAGCCGTTAAGGCCGTTCTCTTTGGCGCCGGAAAAATCGTTGAGGTCAAACCAGGCTTTGCGCGCCAGGGTGACAGCAGTCTTTTTGACGGTGCGCGTAAAAATGTCCAGCAGGATTTCCAGTTCCCGGTCGGTGCATTTTTCGTTCTGGACGTCTTCGATGATGGCCTTGTAATGCAGCTTGCTCATGGTTGTTCTCCTTATATGTCCATTAAGGGCTTGGGACAAAATAACAGAATCGGAATAAAAGAATCCGGCGCATGATAGAAACGCAGGAAAAGAATCGCTGTCTTGTGCTTAATAGGGAGGATGATTAACGCTGCCGCCATTCGCATCCGTTATGATGCCGTG
>JAZDGQ010000120.1:0-2553 GCA_043806835.1 Pseudomonadota bacterium
GTGTTGTCTTTCCTTTTGCTTGTGAATGTTGAGGCAATAGTAACTCAGGGAACTTTCCCCTTGTTTCGTCCCGGTGTCGCCACCTTAAGGTAGAATTATAGGCATTATTTTATTAATGCAAAGTGAAGATTTTTTATGCAATCAGAAGTTTAGCCTCCAAGGAAAAAGAGTAAAAATTTTGGCTCTTAGATTCAAAACGATCGCCTGCGCCGCGCGGCGGAGGCGCAGCAGCCCTAAAAGTCAATCCCCATCCGGATGCCGCCCGTCCATGCGTTTTTGAGCGCCGGGTCTGTGCCGGGATTGACGGTATATTGCAGGTCCGGCTGAAAACTGAGCCCTGGCAGAAGCATGTCTCTGTACGTCAGCTCTATCTGCGTTTCGCCGCCGTCCACGGGCGCGTTCGCCGTTTTGAACTTGCGGGAATTGGCTGCGGAAGAAACGCCGAAGCCGATCTGCCCGTCTTTGCGCGACGGAATGAACCCGCTGAACACGGCGCCGAAACTCCAGCCGTGCCTGAATTGCTCCACATCCCCAGCCGTGAACCCAAGACGCCCGAAGGCGCTGATGTCCCTGTCACCATTTTTATAGACGGATTTGTCGGCAAGGAAATAGACGCCCCTGCTGTGCTTTCTTTCGGCGGGAGCCAGTTGATCCGGGCGGCGCGCCGTATATTCCCACGCCCCCGCGCCGAAATGCCCGATGTCGTCGCTCCTGACGCCGCCCTCGGCGACGAGCAGGGCGCCGTCCTTGTCGCCGAATTTGATATGCGTGCCCCTCGGATGAGCCGGATCTCCCGGCACGCCGTCGAAAATCGCACCCTGAAGATAGGTATTGTCCGTCGGGTTCCACGCCAGACGGACGGAGAGAGCCGTATAAGGGAAAATCGAAGGCCCGTTGTCGCCCGTCGCCGCCATTTCCGTTCCGATGCCGTAAGTCGGATTCAGGAACAGGCCGCTGGACTCCGTCACGTAGAATTCGGAATTGAGATCGTGCAGGCCGGCCAGAACGGAAAATCTGTCATCCGCAAAAACCTGCTGCACGCAGGCTTCATAGAATTTGAAGGAGCGTATGGGAACTTCGAAGTTGGATATCCCGCCGCTTGTGCCGGAAAGATCGTTCGGCCTCGCCCCGTTGTTGTTGAGGAGGGAGAGGAACAGCGTCATGCCCTGCGCGTCGAAGGCCTTTTCGCCGTCCACCGTCATTTTGACGTCGAGATTGTCGAGCGCCCTGTTCCCCCGCCGGACGCCGCCGGAGAAATTCCGCCAGCCGTCCGCCTTGTAGTAAATATCGAAGGAAATCCCCGCCTTGAAAAGACTGTCGCGCCTGCCTCCCCAGTTTCCGGTGAGCTTTTCCCCGGCGAAGTCCGGAGTTTCGTCCGCCGCGAGAGCCGAGAAGGGAAGTGCGGCAAGCAGAAACAGCGTTATATAACTGACTCGACAATTATTTACCCATCGCCACCCCGCCGCAGGGCGGGGTCTGGCTGCGCGAAGCGCCTTTATAAATGCGGCTTCGCCGCACCGGATGCCGCCCTGCGGCGGCATGGCGGTGAGAGAGTAAATAATTTTAGAAACAGCTATAAACAGCGTTTTCTTCATCAGACTGTTTTAACGATCCAGAACGATCAGGCGGCCGTTCGAAGCCTGCAACGGCCTCGCGTTCATGGGGAAGATCGTCTTGAATTTATCGATCTGCGCCGCCGAGAACTGGATGGGCGTTTTCATGACGTGCCAGTGCACGCCTTCCGAGCAGGGCGGCGTGGTCAGAGACCCCATCAGCCTGTAGTAGGATTTGTTCTCCGGAAGGAAATCAGAGGCATTGATGGTGACCTTGTCGCTGGTTTGCGGAGCACCGCCTGCTTCCGGCAGATGGCTCCATATCTTTTCAACCGCAGGGTTTTCCTTGCCCTTTTCCGCCATGATCCCGATGACGCCGAGCTCTCCCGCCGCGTTTTTGTGAACCAGATGCACTTCCATGTCATAGCGCTTGCCTTCGATGGCGTACTCGCTCGGCGTGTGAAAATGAAGCTGGAGAAGGTTGAAGACCTGCCCGTCCACGGTCATCGTGCTGCCTTCCGGATAGTTCACCTGAATCGTGTGCCCGTTGTTCAGGACGGTCAGCGGCGCGGGCTTGTAATCGATAGTGATCGCCGGAAGATCCGCGCGGATGGTGGATTTCAGGTCGATCGGCGACTGGGACATCCCCGACTGGCAGGCCTTGAATTCAGGCTTTACTTCCCCCCAATGCTCTGGGCCGTTCATGCATTCATAGGTCCAGTGAACCTCATGAGACGCAGCGCCTCCCGGCGCGCCGTGCTCCTTAGGCACCGCGGCATGTTCGCCGGATGGGGCGGACTCTTTAGGCGCGGCGTGCTCCCCGGACTCGGCAAAAGCCGGCGCGGACAAGCCGATCAGGGCGGCGGACAGAAGGGCGAAGGAAAATTTGCAAAACATGACGATCTCCTTGTTAAGGCTAAAAGGACGGTTGAAACGACGAGATATACCTCACGCCGCGCGCACTTCCCGCAGGAAGGCGTCCACCTGGGTCTTGAGGTTC
>JAZDGQ010000121.1:0-3518 GCA_043806835.1 Pseudomonadota bacterium
AAAGGGACGATCTACTGCGTTGCATCTTCGACTCGAACTCGGTCACATACGTCACAGTATGCTCCCTCGTTCTCGCTCGATGCGCCTTGTATCTCAACCCTTTTTCCGATTTCTACCCGCATTGGTGAGAAATGCGGGTTAGTATCTTATCAGTTGAATCTTGCGCAAAACGGCAAAGACTTTCTGGGTTCAAGGTTCAAGGTTCAAGGTTCCGGCACCCTGCACCCGGCACCCGGCACCCGGCACCCGGCCTTTTTGGTTCCGGCTCCCGGTTCAGCGGATTGAAATGATTTTGTCCAGTCTGGTCGCTTTCAACACCTTGCGGATATCGTTGTTTATGTTGGTCAGGGCGAATTTTCCGCCTTTTTCGGAAATGGTAGCGGCGATTTTGTTGAACATCCCGAGGGTCATGCTGTACAGAGTCGTGACATTGGTCAGATCCAGAACCACTTCCTTTGCGCCGTTGTTGATTTCCTGGATCAGCTTCTCCTCCACCTCCTTATAGTTATCGAAGTGGATTTCCTCCTCTGGTTTCACGAACGATGTCGTCCCTTCCCTGATCACCGGAATTTCCATTGGCCTGGTCCTTTCTATACGGGTTCCCAATTATTAGGATTTTTAAACATTCTTTTAAAAAATCAAAAATTATCTTCTCTAAAATTAAAATCTTCTCTATGGTAATGGTTTCTCTCTTTCTTCTTTGCTGAGGTTGTTCCATTCCGCCACGGCCTCTTTTCCGGCTACGTGGTCCGGAAGGATCAGGGTCAGAGCTTTGTGGTGCACCTCGACGTCGATCGGGGTCTGGCCCATCACCTCGCCGTCCACGTGATAGTAAGCGTTCGGAACGGTCTCGATCCTCAGCTTTTTCACCCGGCAGTGCGCCGCGCTGAATCTGTCGATGAACCGGTAGTAATCGCGGCGGCCCCTGATGAAGTTCAGGACGAGCTGCACGATTCCGATCGGGGACTTGTGCTGGAGGATGCACACGTCCAGGAACCCGTCCTTTATGCTGAATCGCGATCTGATTCCGAGGAAACCGTCGAAGCTTGTGGCGTTGCCGATGATGGTGTTGAAAGACGAGAAAGTCATTTCCTTGTCGTCGTCGATGAGGATTTTCATTATCTGCATGCCTTTGTCGAAGGCGTGTCTGAACGCGGTGATGACGTAAGCGAGAACGCCGAAACGTCTTTTCAGTTCAGGGGGCACCATCGCGGCTATCTTCGCCTCGATCCCGATCCCGAGCATCCATATATAGTATCTCGGGCCGGCCTTGCCGACGTCGACGCGCACCGGGATTCCTTCGAGCACGGTTTTGGTCGAGGCGGCGATTTCAGAGGAGATTTTCATCTCCTTGGAAAAGACATTCGAGCTGCCGTTGGGGATGATGCCCATCCTGCCTCCGGAATGAGCCATGCCGTTGACGACCTCGTTGACCGTGCCGTCGCCGCCGGCGGCGACGATCGCATAATATTTTCCGGTCTTCGCCGCCGCGGACGCAAGTTCGGCCGCGTGCATAGCGCGCTCGGTCACACCGAACTCCACCTCCACCGACGGTTCGTGCGTTTTGAAGCATTTTTCTATCTCGTTCTTCGAGAAATCCAGGCTGCGCCGGCCTGCTTTCCCATTAATCACGACATAAATTTTTCTGCCCATAGCCCACCGCTTTCATGGAAATTACACGTCTGGCAAATCGCAATTTTAGCACAAAATGTTGGTTGTTTAAATTGTTTTGGATAAAAGCCTGATTGTTCAAGCATGGAAAGTTTTTAATTTCTTTTATAACTCTTTTATGCTATAAGCTGTCTAATTCTGTAGAAAGAGGCTGATTACAAAGCCCTTTGCATCGGGAACGGAGGATGGAGATTTTTATGAAAAGGCTAATCCTGATTGTTGTTGCGGTTGCGATTGTTGCGGGCGGTATGTATTTCTGGAAGACGAGAAGCGGGAACCGGAAAGCCGAAGATCAAAAAACAAAAACCGTCGCCGTGCAGCGAGGCGCCATTATGAGAAACGTGCAGGCGACCGGTATCGTGGCCTCCAGATTGGACGTCGAAATCAAGTGCAAGGCCAGCGGTGAAATAATAACTCTGCCGTTCGACATCAGCGCCGAAGTGAAGAAAGGCGACCTTCTTCTGGAGCTCGACCCGACCGACGAGGAAAGGAACGTCAGGAAGTCGAGAGTGTCGCTTATTCAGTCACAAGCCAGACTGGATCAGTCATTTTCCGATCTCAGCACTACCGAGCAGGGTCTGTCAAATTCAAAGCAGGCGGCAAAAGTTAATCTCGATACTGCAAAGATCAAGACTGAAGATGCACGATCCAAAGAAGATCGCGTGAAACAACTATACGAAAAGAAGCTGGCAAGCCGGGAGGAGCTCGATACCGCCCATACTTCAGCCGTCCAGGCGCAGGCGGATTACGACCAGGCGCAGCTCAAGATCGACCAGTTGAAAACCCAGGAGGAGTCCCTCGAGATGAAACGTCAGGCGCTTAAAATCGCAAAGGCCGACGTGGAATCGGCCAAAATCAATCTCAGCATCGCCGAACAGAGATTAAAGGAAACCAAAGTATTCTCTCCGACGGACGGCGTTATAACGGCGCTGAACGTTCAGACAGGACAGATCATCTCCTCCGGAATCAACAACGTCGGCGGCGGAACAAGCATCATGACTGTATCCGACATGTCCAGCCTGTATATCCTCGCAGCCATTGACGAAAGCGACATAGGAGAGGTTGTGGAGGGCCAGCAGGTGATCGTCACGGCCGACGCATACCCGAAGCAGGCGTTCCGGGGCGTGGTCGACCGCATCGCGCAGAAAGGACAAAGCGTATCGAACGTGGTCACCTTCGAGGTCCGGATCGAAGTCACCAGTGATAACAAGGCGATGCTGAAACCTGAAATGACGGCGAACGTCGAAATAGTGATCGAAAAGAAAGACGACGTTCTACATGTTCCGGCCGGTGCGGTCTTCAACGAGGACCAGAAACAGGCGGAAGAAGCGGCTGCAAAAGGAAACGGTGGAAGTACAGTCGCGACGCCGGCCTCCGCTGATGGAAGCGGACGCCGGAGTGAGGCATCGTCAACGGGCAGGAGCGGACGCGCCGGTGGCGCGTTCTCCGCGGAGAGAGGCGGACGCTCTGACGGAGTGTCTTCCGGACAAAGGCGCACTCGGCCCGAAGGTGAGGCCGGAATGGCGGGAGCGCCCGGTATTCGGAAGCTCAAACAGTTCGTCACGGTTGTCAACGCGGATGGAACAACCGAAGTGCGTGAAATCGAAACCGGAATGACCGACGGGGAAAACATCGAGATAGTCAGCGGGCTGAAAGAGGGAGAAATAGTGGAGACGAGGGAAGACTCGGTGCAGAGCAGGTGGAGCAGCTCAAACAGACGCGGCGGCCCCAGGGGGCCCATGGGCATGATGCATTAAAGAGGCCGTAACGATGCTTATAAAAACAGAAAATCTTGTAAAGATATACAGAATGGGCGCGAGCGAAGTCAGGGCGCTGGACGGAGTGAG
>JAZDGQ010000122.1:0-4654 GCA_043806835.1 Pseudomonadota bacterium
CGGGTTGCCGCCGTTCGGGGGCTTGGCGAAACGGAGTGTTCTATCATTAATTTCTGGCTCAGATATAGAAGTGCCCATAATTATCGACCGGTCTTTCCCTCTCCCCTTGCGGGCTGCACGGTGTAGGCACATGCCGTGCAGCCCGCAGGGGGAGAGGGAACACATGAGTCAGTATCAATGTGAATTGGTATGATCTCCCGGCATACGCCGGAATGACAATTCGCGACGGCAAAAAAAGAGGCGCCCGAAGGCGCCTCTCTCTTTATCGGTATCAAGCCGGTTGGTTAGAACTGGATGTCCGTGCCAACCGTGATTTGCGCGAAGTCGTTGTTAGCTGCACCACCGGCAGGAGCATCGAAGTCGCCCCAGGCGATCGCGCCGCGGAAGGTCATTCCGGGCCCGAAGGTGTAACCGCCACCGACGGTGAACTTCTGAACTTCGAACTCGCCCGCCGCGATGTCCGTGCCGAGAGCTGCTGCACCAAGACGGTCGTATTCCGTTTGCTGGTTCAGGTAGCTTGCGCCGACATGGTACGGGCCGTTGTCATACGCGCCGCCGACAACCCAGGTATCGCGGTTAACGTCACCGGACGCGAGAACGTCCGTAACGCCATCGTCAACGTTCGCACTACGAGTCGTGTCGGTAAACAGGTAGCCGCCGCCAAGAGAGAAGCCCTTGAACGCAACGCTTGCGCCAACGTTCCAGGTGGAGGGAGCGTCGGTAAAGAGATACTCTTGAGTTGTCAAGGCTGTGATCTCAACAGCTGTAGGAGCAACTTCCTGAGATCCTGTACTGTAGCCAGCACCGACGCCGATGCCGAACCCTTCAAACGTGCCGTCCCAGCGGGCAGACACTTCCCACAGGTTTTCTACGTCATCGGTCGAATCGTCGTCGAGAGCCATCGCGGCATTGTTATCCGCCACAAGTGCGTTGGGAGCATAGGAAACGCCGGCCTGGAAGCCGTTGAATTTCGGCGTCAGGTAGGTCAGGCGATCAATCGTCCGGAAGTCAGCATGCTGATAATCCCATGAGGCGACGTCTTGGTTAAAACCACCGTTGTTTTGAGCCCCGGTCAATAATGCCCCATCGTCATGCAGCGTGGTCGGGTTAAGTGCCTGAATGCTGGTGCGCATGCCGTCGACGTTCGAATCGGCGGAAGGAGCAGCCACTTGCAGCAGGTAAGCGGCGCCGTCTTCAACGCCGAGGTTGACGCGACCCCACTGGCCGTACAGATATCCGTAGCTTTCGTCCGTGGTAACGCCGTTGCCGGCATCGGCGATTCTCATTTCAGTGACGGCGCCGACGGTCAGGCCGTTGTCGAGCGTTGTTTCGCCTATGAAATGGATTTCATTGTTGCGGCGGAACTCGAAGTTATAGCGGGAATTAGCAGCTAATTCATCGTTATCGGCATAAACGCCGTAAAACTTCAGATAGCCGCCGAGATCCAGCTTGATGTTCGCAGCGGAAGCCGGCGCGGACATCATCGTCACGCCGACAAGCGCTGTCGTTACGAGTAAAAGTTTTTTCATTGATACTTCCTCCAAATTGCCCTGCTTGAACGAGGGCGGTTTACTTAGACCTCTGGACATGACGCATAAGCCACATCGCGCTGTCTCTTCAGAGAAATAAGAGACTTTCCCCGCAGGGTCAACGCATACTCGCTCCCTTATGTGATAAAAGCTTCGCACTGTTGCATCGGCGCAACAAGTTTGGGCTCTATTATTTACATATCGTTCTTTTGTTTCCGGAATAAAAATGTTGTCATCCCGAGCGCACGCGAGGGATCTTCTCCGATTCCAGCGTAACAAGATCCCTCGTCGTGCTTCGCACTCTGTCGGGATGACAACCAAGGGAAACAAGGGTGGCTTGTGCAGGATGTCTATATAATCTTCCAAAACGCCCTCAAGCGTGCTACTCACAGGGATGCTTCACGACAATTGAAAAGAGGTCTCTTATGCGCCCTTCATCCTGTTTTCTGCCCGCCCTGGTCGTATTGACGGTGATCGTCCTCGGAAGCTGCTCAGGCCCCATCAAGAAAGAAGCCAGCTACCCGACGCGGCCCAGCGGCACCGACAAAATTCTCTACAGCGACCAGAAACGCGACACCATCTGGGGCGAGGGGGAAACCATCGGCAGCAAGCTTTTCGGAAAGGAAGAAGACAAATCCGGAGGAGGGGGCGGCAGCGGGATCGGCGTCAACAGCTTCCTGTGGCGCGCCACACTGGATACCATTGCCTTTATGCCGGTATCCTCGGCGGATCCCTTCGGCGGCGTCATTCTGACCGACTGGTATGAAAACCCGGACACTCCGGGGGAACGCCTTAAACTCAACGTCTATATACTGGACAGGCAGCTGCGGGCGGACGGCCTCCGCGTGAGCGTCTTCAAGCAAAAACAGGACAAAAAAACCGGATGGCATGACGTCAAAGTCCCGGATGACGTGGCATCCTCCATTGAGAACGCCATCCTGACCCGCGCGCGGGATCTGCGCGTCACTCAGGCGGGAGTGCGGAAGAACTGAAATCAGAAGCCAGAAACCAGAAGCCAGAAACCAGAAAAGCAGGGCGTAACATGACAGATTCTGAAATTCCGGCTTCCGGCTTCCGGCTTCCGGCTTCTGATCGCTACAACGTCAAGGAAACCGAAGCCAGGTGGCAGAAAATCTGGGAAGACCGCCGCGCCTTCAACGTCACCGAGGATAAAAGCAAAAAGAAATTCTACGCCCTCGCCATGTTTCCCTATCCGTCCGGAAAGCTGCACGTCGGGCATATGCGTAATTACACGATGGCTGACATCGTCGCCCGCTATAAACGCGCCCAAGGATATAATGTCCTGAACCCGATGGGATGGGACGCCTTCGGGCTTCCCGCCGAGAACGCCGCCATCGAGAACAAAACGCATCCAGCGAAATGGACGCATGCCAACATCGAGGCCATGAAAAAAGACCTGAAGATTATGGGCCTCGCCATCGACTGGTCGCGTGAAATCACCACCTGTGCGCCGGAGTATTACAGGCATGAACAGAAATTCTTTCTCGATTTCCTGAAAGCCGGACTCGCCTACCAGAAGGAAAGCGTCGTCAACTGGGATCCGGTGGAAAACACCGTCCTCGCCAACGAGCAGGTGGTGGACGGGCGCGGCTGGCGTTCCGGCGCTCCGGTCGAGCGTAAAAAACTCACCCAGTGGTTCCTGAAGATCACCGCTTTCGCCGACGACCTGCTGGACGGACTGAAAACCCTGGACGGCTGGCCGGAAAAAGTCCGCCTCATGCAGGAAAACTGGATCGGCAGGTCGCAGGGCGTGAAGTTCAGGTTTGACCTTGTCAACCATGCCTCCGGGGAATTGGAAATCTTCACCACCCGTCCCGACACGATCTTCGGCGCGTCCTTCGTGGCCATATCGCCGGATCATCCTCTGGCCGCGGAGCTGGCCACCGGCAGAAAAGACGTTACCGAATTCATCAAAGAATGCCACCGCTCCGGCACCAGCGCGGCTCTGCTGGAGACCGCCGAAAAGAAAGGCTTCGACACCGGGCTGGAAGTCCGGCACCCCTTCGTCAAAGGCGCGACGCTGCGCGTCTTTATCGCGAATTTCGTTTTGATGGAGTACGGCACGGGCGCGATTTTCGGCTGCCCCGCGCACGACCAGCGCGACCTCGATTTCGCCCGCAAATACCATCTGCCCGTCCTTCCGGTCGTCATCCCGGAAGGCGAAGACCCTGAAAGTTTCAGAATCGGCACGGAGGCCACTACCGGCGGAGGCCGCCTCTGCAACTCCGATTTCCTGAACGGCCTTTCGATGGAAGAGGCCAAGGCGGAAGTCATCAGACGTCTGGAAAAATCCGGAAAGGGAGAGGGGATCACCCTCACCCGCCTGCGGGACTGGGGCGTAAGCCGCCAGAGATACTGGGGCTGCCCGATACCGGTCGTCCACTGCCCGGCATGCGGGGTCGTCCCCGTCGCGGAAAAAGACCTGCCGGTGACCCTGCCGGAAGACGTTGATTTCAGCAAGCCCGGCAACCCCGTCGCCAACCATCCGACGTGGAAAAAAACGACATGCCCCGCCTGCAAAGCCCCGGCGGAGCGCGAAACAGACACCTTCGACACGTTCTTCGAAAGCTCATGGTACCAGTTCCGCTACGCCGATCCCCATAACGCTGTCCGGGGCTTCGACAGGGACAAGGTCTCCTACTGGGCGCCCGTCGATCAGTACATCGGCGGGATCGAACATGCGGTCATGCACCTGCTCTATGCGCGCTTCTTCACCCGCGCCCTCAGAAAATGCGGGTATCTGGATTTCGACGAGCCCTTCAAAGCCCTGTTCACGCAGGGCATGGTCGTACACGAAACCTACAAGGACGAGCAGGGCAAATGGCTTTACCCGGAGGAAGTGCAGCCCCCGGAAGTAGATGAAAATGGGAAAAAACATTATCGTCTGAAAGCACGCCCAGGGTCTTACAGTATTGGCCGAATCGAAAAAATGTCCAAGTCCAAGAAGAACGTCATCGGGCTGGAGGAAGTCTCGGAAAACTACGGCATGGACGCCGCCCGCCTGCTGGTTCTCTCCGACAGCCCGCCGGAGCGCGACGTCGAATGGACGGAAGGCGGCATCGAAGGCTCGTGGAAATACATCAACCGCCTGTGGCGGCTTGTGG
>JAZDGQ010000123.1:0-2516 GCA_043806835.1 Pseudomonadota bacterium
GCGCATCGAGCTACCGCCGGGTTTCGAGGCCCGGCCGCTCGGGGCGGTCCGACCAAAGGGGAAGGAGCAGGCCATAGAGTTGTTCCAAGTCATCCGCTTGGCCAGAGCGTGAAGTAGCTGCGCTGCAATTTCTCTGTGACCTCGTTCAATCTCGCTTGGCTGCTGCGGTCCTCTGGAAAGTGCCGTTGAACTGGCCAGGGTTCAACAGGCCATTGGTCTCGATTGCGGCGATCTGCACAGAGGCTTTGCCCGTGTGAAATGCAAAGACTGCGGCCACGAATACCTTTGGGCCGTTTCTGCAAGCATTGCTGCTTTCACCTAAACAGAATCATAACGCTATTAAGTTTGTAGATTACCAGTGGAAATATGCGATAACAGCTCCCCAAATTCCACGACCCGTTTCTGATGGCAGGAGGGGCAGAACTTCACTTTTACGTAAACCAGTGTGACGTACATGTTAGCCTTCCTCCTTCACTCGTCCTCGTCGTCGTCCTCGAAATGAGGTTCCCCTATTCATTCCTCCACCCGGAACGCCCGGAACTTGATACACCATGTCAGGATCAGTCCGAGGACGAATCCGATGGCGATGTTGTTCAGCGCCAAGCATGCGCCGGCTGTAAGGATCATCGAAAAGGCATCCGTCTTGCCCGTCTGGTCGCGACAGACCAGCGCCAGTTCCATTCCACTGAACGCCAGCATCACGCCGAGGATGCTGTTTGGAAAAACTGCGCAGAACGCCATCAGCGAGCCGCCGATGAAAACGGCGAGCAGGATCTTCACGGCACCGAGAAAAAGAATGGATCCGTTGGTGCGCGCGCCAAACCGGTATTGCCCGGCCAGCCCCCCCGCCCCGTGGCACATCGGCATGCCGCCGAACCAGCACGCGACGAGATTCATCAGTCCAACCGATACGGCCACTTTTCGCGGTCCGACTTTCCGGTCGGGGAATAAATCGGACGACAGCGCACAGACGGCGATGACGGAATTGAGCGTGGTCAGCGGAATCTGCGGCAGGACCGCTTTGGGAAGCGCCGTGACAAAGTCATGCCAGCCCGGCGGCGTCCACGAAGGGAGCGTGACGCCGAACACGACGGCGTGAATCAGGTCGGGCTTGATCCAGAGGCTCAGGCCGATGCCCGCGCCGAACAAAACCAGCGCCGCGGGAATCCGGCGGGAAAAAAGCAGCAGGAGGACGACGAAGGTTGAAAGGATCGCCGTGAGGTAACCGTCCGGCGCAAGCCATGCGCCGGTCTTCTGCACCATCTGGAGACCTTTCATCAGGAACGTAAGGCCAAGGGAAAGCTGAAGCCCGCGCACGACGCTTTTCGGGATGACGCGATTGAGCCCCGTGATCAGATCCGTTACGCCGAGAATCAGAATGATCAGGCTCACTGCGGTGCCGGCGGCAAGAATCTGAGGGACGGTGAGCCCTTCCGCGATGGCAATGGCCGCGATGGCTTTCATCGGCTGAACCGCCATTGGAATCGCGAAGGTCAGGCCGGTGACGATGTTGAAGATGCCCGCAAAAAAAAGAGCCGACGCAAAATTCAGCCCGTTCTGCGACGCCATGCCGACAAGCAACGGAAGAAACGTGCCCAAGTCGCCGAGTGAACCGGCGATCTCGTTGCGGTTGAAACGCGCGTGCCGCAGGTTGGAGCGGATTGAGTCGAGAAGAACCATACAAGGAATCCTAGCGCGAAAAATGTCAGTTGTCGTTTTAGATGGAGAGTTCCCAATTCATGCACCCTTTCGGTATGTGCAGTAGGTTCCTAATTCTACCATGTCCCACGTTTCCGCAAGCCCCCCTTTTCATCCAGTCGTCAACATTTACATCATCCATATCACAATTATGGAGGAAAAGAACATCATTGATTGCCTTTTGTAATCAGGTGCTTTTTTCATCGATACGCTTTTGTTGACTTCAGGAAGGAAGCGAGAAGTGATTTTACGTGAGATGACAGGTCAATCTCAAGTCAAGCCGTGCAAATATTAAGTATCAATAATTACATAATCTTGCGTTTCGTAGGTGAAGCATTCTCCTCTCCGTTTGCCGCAAAGCGGCACCGGCGAGGAGAATGCGAATATCGGGAGCGGTGCGGCGGAATGTTTCGGAACCCGGCGGCGGGGGTAGAAACATCACGGCGCTTCGCTCTGATGGGGATGGAGGAAGTGGGAGCCCCATTGGGGGCGGACGGGCCGGCGAAGCCGGGGGTGATGATCTGCGCGGCATGCCGGGCTGATGATCACCAGGGAGGCGGGGGAAATCAAAGCGCGCAACTGGCGCACAAAGCCAGCAGGGAGCGACGCTCCGGCGCGACCCTGGCGGCTGCGACAGCGGAGCGCAAAGAACTGGGCCACCCTCGGGGGGCTTCAGGAGGGAATAAATCTCGCCGCTCTTGAATATTGACGGCGCAGGGTTACATAACTTCAGTTATGTTTAGCGTAGGCCGGGAACCGGGAAGGCGTGGCGGCTGCATGCGAAGCAGATAGCAGGCGACATGACTGACCGGCAACGC
>JAZDGQ010000124.1:0-2473 GCA_043806835.1 Pseudomonadota bacterium
GTGCTCCGCCCAGCTTACTCTATATCTATTTTCTTCGTTGGATCCCGTTATCAGCATAGAATGTTAAAAGAACTACTCCCATAATAGTATATATTTTGTTACTACAGTGTATGTAAAATATGCTTATATGTCAAGAAAAAGACAAGAAAAAGACTGATCAATGTCGTTTTGCCGATACCGATGGCCGGCCACGGCGATGCATTCCCCGGTCCGGAAGGAAAAACTGATATCGCTCGGGGTGCGCAGCTTGTCCGAAAAATAGCGCACCAGGATCACGGCCCCGGGCAAAATGACGCCGACGATGATGGTCAGACGCCAATCGAGGTACAGCAGGAAGATCAACCCTCCCAGGAAGCGGAATATATTTTCGATCACACCCGCCATCGCGCTGGAAAAGAACCAGCCCATCCCATGAACGTCCTCTTCCCGCCGGTTCATCAGGTAGCCGGTCCGGATCCTCGCGAATCAGAGGTCGATTGCAACGGAGGCGGCGACCCGGCGGCCCGCCTTATCTCCTCAACAGACGGAATAAGATGGAAAACACATGTCTGGCTATTTCCAGGAATCTCGGGCGATCGAACAGGGAAGATAGATTGATTTCATGGGCCCGTTTCCGTTGCCGCTGGATGGTTCGCGGCGGGAAAAGGGTCCGCATGAGAAACCGGAGCTTCCTGCAGGCGCCTTCATTCATGGACAGGTAGAGAAGGTAGCTGCTTCCCCGGATACGGAGGCCGCGTTTCTGAAAAAGTCGGAAGAGCCGCTGCTCCCAGCTCATCTTCCGGGGTTGCAGCCCTTCCATAACCTTCCGGGGCACGACGGGACCGGCGTACTGCGTCACCATGTCCAGACTGAAATAGAGAAGGTCCGACAGGTGAAACGTCCTGCTTTCACTGACGACGGCATCCCAGTCGATTCGATCTCTGCAGGTCTCGAGGACATGATAGATGTCGTAAATCAAAATAAGACGGTCAAACGAGTGGTTGACCCGCAGGGCATGCTCGCACAGATAGATGAGCAGATGCTCCGGCGACAGAATCCGCGTTTCCACTTCATCCAGACGGACGACGGAGGCCTTTTCCCACAACCGATCGACATTGAAAAAGGGCGAAAAAACATCTGCCGGGACGGAGGTGTTCACGGGGTGCCAATGGATGTGCATTATCGGCGGTATCTCGTTTTTCCGGTGGTATTCCAGGCTTGACAAATACCCCTCGGGGTTCTTGAGGGCCCCGGCCACGTCTGTATCCACAGCGTGGTAGCCGAACCCGTTCAGACAGATGTCGACGGCCGCCAAATCGCCCTTTCGAACCAGGAGGTCCACATCCGACATCCCCCGCATGCCCAGGCTGGGATAGAGGTATTCCGCCAGGGCGAAGCCCTTCAGCAGGAGATGGGCGACGTCGGCTTCGTTGAGTCTGGCCAGTACCTGCTTGAGATGGCCGCGGAGAGACAAGTTCGAAATCAGGTTCTGTTGAAATCTTCTCGCCAGGGCATCCCGGTGCAATGCGGGAACACCGGTCTCCATGCCCCTTTTCTTCAGGAGGTAATAGACAACGGCATCCACGCACTCGTTTTGGCATGCCGAGACGAAGGCTTGCCAGAACTCGTCACCGGCTTCCGGCAGACGGAATTCCGGCAAAAACAGAATGTCCTGGATCAGGCTCATCTCGGGACCGATTGTCGAAGAAAGGTTCATGCGGCACCGCCGACAAGGGATGCATAAGACTGATTCGACGCCAGCAGTTCAACATGAGTGCCGACGGCCGTCAGACGATGTCCCTGTAGGAACAGGACGCGATCGGCCGTTTTAAGCCATTCCGCGTTGTTGGAAACAAGAATGACGGTCTTCTCCGCCAGGGCCGGCTCCAGAGATGACAGGAGTGCGTGTCCGGTTTTACCGTCCAGCGAGGCGGCGGGCTCGTCCATCAGGATTATATCAGGATTCTTCAACAGCGCGCGGGCTATGGACAGCCTCTGCTTCTGTCCTTCGGAAAGCAGGATCCCCCTTTCTCCCACCTCTGTCCGGTACCCTTCGGTCAGGCCGGCAATGAAGTCATGAAGGCCGGCTGTTTTTGCCGCCTGGACAATCTCGTCATCCGCTGCGCCGGGGTTTCCGTAGGCGATGTTGTCCGCGATAGGCCCGGAAAACAGCAAATGCTGCTGGGATACGTACCCCAGACGTTCGCGCAGGGAGGCAAGATCATAGGCGGGTGCGGGACAAGCGTCATAAAGGATTTCTCCTGATGTTGGTAGATAGAAGCGCAACAGCAGGCTGATCAGGGTCGTTTTCCCGGCGCCGCTGACACCGGCGATGGCCACACGTTCGCCGGCTCGGATGGAAAAGGTCAGGTTCTCGAGAATGGGCGTGGCCGGATCATAGGCAAACGACACGTGCTCAAACGCGATCTGGCCTTCCAGTTTCTCCACGACGCGCCCTGCCCCTGCCTGTTGCTCCGGGACGATGTCGTAGAGA
>JAZDGQ010000125.1:0-2840 GCA_043806835.1 Pseudomonadota bacterium
CGGCATGATGTCAAACAACAGATCGTAGCTTATCCGCGCCGCTAAACTGTCCGAAGAAGTGAAGCCACCTCACTTTACTCCTTTCGGGGGATCACCATGGATATACCATGAACTGCGATGGCGAATAGTTCCTATTTTTAACCAAAGCCTATTACCTTTAGAAATCCGATGAAAATAGTCAACCAGTTGGGACTGATCTGAACGACGGATGTGATATAGGTCATCAAGAAAGAGGAAGGAATCACCCGAGGACAATGCTCCCATCTCTCGAAACAGACTCTGATAATCAAGAATATGTCGATGAAGAAAATCTATTTTTGATTTTCGATACTCCTCTTTTTGCTCTGTTGCAGCAGTTGCACTCTCCTTTTCAGAGAGTTTTGCTTCGACCTTGGCAACATGGGAACCAATCGTGCTCCCCACTTCTGCGCTGGTGTTATGCTCATTGGTTTGCTGCGTGTTCGTTGTCGTGGCAATGTCGTCAGCAGAATGCAGTTGTTTCTTAAGTTTCCCGATCTCTTCGCGAATTTTATCGGCTAGATTTTCTGTTTCTTTTCTATTGAAGGCTGCACGTTTAGGTATGACGTCAGAAAGTTTTTGCCAAAAGGATCTATTGTTTGCGGAATGTATTGCAGCTGTGCGAAGCCATTTTTCAAATTCAGAGAACGTAGAAATCAGAACGCTTAATAAAACATCAGGATAGCTGTGTGCCTTAAATGTCTCAAGATCAACATAAGCAGTGGGACGACGCTCTACGGTTAGACTGGAAGCAGCTTTTCGTAACAGGCTCGATTTTCCAGACCCCCGCCGACCAAAAATTATATGATGTCTTTTAGATGTTGCTCGACTAAGAGTACCTTGTGCGGGCTCAATAAATCTCTTGACACCTTCGTCAGTAGAACGCGCCGCCTCCTCTATGAGCGTTACAAGCGCGTCCATTTCTGGACTATCAAGAAATGTCTCCACGGGACGACCTCCTGCTGATGTTCAAACATTATCACATCTATATTAATGAGTCCATAAGTAAACGCACATAGAGCAGCGATAATTCCTTTATTTTCGGCCAAAATCATATGTTTCATGCCATTCTACTAATGGACGGATTAATAACTCTTTGAAACAACTAGATTCCGGCTTACGCCGGAATGACGATGCCTGAGAATTTTCGGGGTTCTTAGATATGGCCTCAAACCTGCCTATCCACCCTCGACCCCTCCGGTGCGATGTCGCCCTTGGCGACGACGACGCGGGCGGGGCGGAGGAGGCGTTCGTGGATCATAAAGACATCGATAAATGCTTCCTCAACACCAGCAATGTCGTGGATTTTCCTAGATATATATCTGAAAAATGCCATGTTCAGGTTTGAACCTATTTTAACATCCCTGCTGTCCGGTTAAGCGCTCGCGGATACCGTAGATGCAATTTTGCGCGGCCCCCTTCAGGGGGTCACTTCGTCCCGAATATCCTGTCGCCCGCGTCGCCGATCCCCGGCAGGATGTAGCCATGGTCGTTGAGTTCCCTGTCGATTGCGGCGGTATACACCGGCACGTCCGGATGCGCTTCATGAAAAGTCTTCAGGCCGACGGGAGAGGCGATCAGGCAAAGAAACCTGATGTCCGTCGCCGCCGAACCCTTGACGCGATCCACGGCGGCGACCGCCGAATGTCCCGTGGCCAGCATCGGATCGACGACGATCACCTGGCGGACGGGCATGTCGTCCGGGAATTTGAGATAATATTCGACCGCCACAAGCGTTTCAGGATCGCGGTAGAGGCCGATATGGCCGACGCGGGCCGCCGGAACCAGTTGCAGCAGGCCGTCCACAAAACCCAGCCCCGCCCGCAGGATGGGCGCGATGCAGAGTTTCTTCCCGGACAGCATCCGCGTTTTCATTTTTTCCAACGGTGTTTCGATCTCGACTTCCTCCGTCGGCAGCCCCCTGAAAACCTCATACCCCATCAGAACGGCGATTTCCCGCAACAGCGTGCGAAAATCCTGCGTCGACGTGTCCTTGCTGCGCATCATGGCTAGTTTGTGCTGCACCAGAGGGTGATCGATGACATGGACGTTATCCGGCATTTTCTTTTCTCCGTTTTTTCATGATGTCATGGAACGCAAAGGGTGGCAAGATGCCCTTATGGCAGACCTGAATCAGCATCATTACGTCCTGACCGGCGAAGACCTCCGGTCCCGTGTTTTGTTCAGGGACAAGCTGATGCTCGTCATCAACAAACCGGCGGGAATTCCGGTGCATCCGGGGCCGGGCGGGGGACATAGCCTCGAGGATTATTTCGACGCGCTGAAATTCGAGCTGCCCCATGCCCCGTGGCTCGCGCACCGGCTCGACCGGGACACCTGCGGATGCCTCATCCTGGGCCGCCAGAAAAAGGCGCTGCGGCGGTTGAGCCGGCTTTTTGAGGCTGGCCTGATAACCAAGACTTACTGGGCGGTCGTGCATGGCGGGCCGAAAGAGGACAGCGGAGTCATCGACGGCCATCTCGAAAAAATAAAAACGCCGAAAGGCTGGTACATGAAGGTCTCCGGCCAGACGAAAGGGGCGCAGACGGCGGTGACGCAGTGGAAAGTGATGTGGCGCGGCGAAGAGTCCTCATGGCTGGAGCTTTATCCGAAAACAGGCCGCACGCACCAGATCCGCGTGCATTGCCTGTCCCTCGGCTGCCCCGTCATCGGCGACTGGGTCTACGGTCCCCCCGCGAAAGACGGAGCGATTTTACCTCTGCTGCATCTCCATGCGCGGTCGGTTGATATCCCGTTGTATGAGGGCGAGGCGCCCGTGCATGTGGAAGCCACCGCGCCGGAACATATGAAGGAGATGTCCG
>JAZDGQ010000126.1:0-9520 GCA_043806835.1 Pseudomonadota bacterium
GCGAGGGAGGGACTTGAACCCCCGACACAAGGATTATGATTCCTCTGCTCTACCTCTGAGCTACCCCGCCATGCCGGTTTCGTTCGGGATTTATGCCTTTTTTGATATGTTCTGTCAAGGGCATTAGGGCGGGTATCACCGAAAAAAGGCCAGTCCGATGATCTTCAGCAGAAACAAATGCGCCGGGTAAAAGACGTATAGCGCGTATTTCGACAGGAGCCGTCCCGTCTGCCGGAGGTTTCCGGCCAGTTCCAGCGCCATCGCCGGCAGGACGACGCAGGCAACGCCGATCACGAAAAATGCGCGCCATGCGGCGGGGCTGATCCCTTTCTGAATCTCGTTCAGAAAGTCCCCCATATTGACGGAGAACAGCAGCAGGATCAGGAAGGGAAGGACGCTCCTTTCGCCGCGCAGCGCCAGCACGATCGCGGAAGGCAGCATGATTCCCGCCAGCCCGAATTCAACGGGAAAGGGCAGCAGCATCGATGCCGCGGCTCCGATGTAAAGCGCATACATCTGCCACAGCCTGACACGACGAACGAACGCCGCCGCCAAAGCTCCCGCAGCAAGGGTGAAAATAACGTTTCCGTCCGGAGTCCCGAAGGCAAAATAATAAAAAGGCTCTGCCGCGACGGCGAAAAGGAACATGCGCGTCACATACCGCGCCGGAAAGCGACCCTCCGTCTTCAGGACGGCGACCGCCACTGCATAGCAAAACAACGGAAACGTCCCCCGTCCTGCCAGCAGCATCCAGAAAATTTTGTGGTCGAACCAGAGGGCGTTCACATGATCGACGATCATGAGGAGGGCGGCGCATATCTTTACAAAATCCAGGGCGCGCCCGTCATGCTTGGGCAAAAAACTTTTTTGGGGATCGCTATTCAACATAATGTTTTTATTTTTAAAGCAGCGGCTTTTATTTTCAGTAAAGAAGAGTACACTCTTTCGTAGAAGGGCGCGACTGTTTTTATGCCCCGTCGAAGAACGAACAGAATTATGGACTCAGAGGAACAAAAAGGCGGAACCCGTCGGGATTTTCTTTATCTGACGGCTGGCGCCATGAGCGCCGTCGGAGTCGGAAGCGCGCTGTGGCCGCTGGTGGACAGCATGAATCCGGCGGCGGATACGCTGGCAATGGCCTCGGTGGAGGTTGATATCAGCAAGGTTGCGGCGGGTCAGGCCATTACGGTGGTCTGGCGCGGCGCGCCGGTGTTCATCCGTCACCGCACGGCGGAGGAGATCGCCATCGCCCGCAGGGACGACGAACAGGAGCTGCGCGACCCGCAGAAGGACGAGGACCGCGTTAAAAAAGCCGAATGGCTGATCGTGAGAGGCGTCTGCACGCATCTGAGCTGCATCCCTCTCGGCACGAAAAAGGGTCAGCCGCGGGGGGAGTTCGGCGGGTGGTTCTGCCCCTGCCACGGCTCACATTTCGATCTGTCGGGCCGGATCCGCAAGGGCCCCGCGCTCAAAAATCTGGCCGTGCCGGATTATACATTCGTCACCGACACTCTTCTTCGTATCGGCTAGGAAATGAAAAAGATTAACGACTCTGAAAAGATAAAAAAGTTCGATAACACCGTTGTTCAGTGGATCGACGAACGTCTGCCTGTTTTTTCCCTGCTGCAAAAGGAATATGTCCGTTTTCAGGCGCCCCGCAACTTCAATTACCTCTGGAATTTCGGCGCCATCCTTCTCGTGTTGCTGGTAATCATGATCGTCACCGGCGTTTTCCTGGCCATGCACTATACGCCGCACACGGCGCTCGCCTTTGACAGCGTCGAACGCATGACGCGGGACGTTAATTACGGATGGCTGTTGCGGGCCGTGCATATGAACGGCGCCTCGTTCCTTTTCATCGCCGCTTACATCCATATGTTCCGCGGACTCTATTACGGCTCCTACAAGAACCCCCGCGAGATCGTCTGGATTCTCGGCGTCTTTCTCCTGATGCTGCTGATGGCAACATCTTTTATGGGCTACTGCCTGCCCTGGAGCCAGTTGAGCGGCTGGGGAACGACGGTAATCACCAGCCTCTTCTCCGCATTTCCGCTGGCGGGGGACAGCCTGGTGACCTGGCTGTGGGGCGGCTTTTCCGTCGATAATCCGACGCTCAACCGCTTTTTCGCCCTGCACTTTCTCCTGCCGTTCATCCTGTGCGCCTTCGTGCTTCTCCACATCTGGGCGATCCATACGACGGGCTCCAACAACCCGGCCGGCGTGGAGCCGAAGTCGCAGAAAGACACCGTGCCGTTCCATCCCCGTTACACGGCCAAGGACTCTTTCGGCCTCCTCCTCTTCCTGATCGTCTTCGCGGCGGTGACTTTCTTTGCGCCGTTCGCCCTGACGGAACCGGAGCACTTCAGTCCGTTCGACCCCCTGCAAACGCCCGCGCATATCGTTCCGGAATGGTATTTCCTGCCGTTCTACGCCATCCTTCGCGCCTTCACGACGGATCTCTGCATCCCCTTCACGCACATCGTCCTGCTGTCGGCGAAGCTGCAGGGCGTTCTGGCTCTGCTCGGTTCCGTCCTCGTGCTGCTGTTCCTGCCCTGGCTGGACACATCGCCGGTCAGGAGCGCCCGGTACCGCCCGACCTACAAATGGTGCCTGCTCCTTCTGGCGGGTTCCGTCCTCGTTCTGGGATACGCCGGGAAGCAACCGGCGGCGGGGCTGCCCCTGTTACTGGGACAGATCGGAACCTTCTATTACTTCCTTCATTTTCTGGCGGTGATGCCGCTGCTCGGAAAGTTTGAAAAAACGCTCCCCCTTCCCGACAGCATCAGCGAAGACGCTGAAGGGGGGGATGAAAAATGAGAAAAGCCCTCTCCTTTCTGATCTTCTCCGCCTTCCTCCTTTTCCCCCTGCCTGCGGGCGCGGAGGAAAGCGTTCCGCCCCCCCGGCAGGACTGGCCGCATAAAAGCCTTCTGGGAACCTACGACCGGGAGGCCATGCGGCGCGGCTATCAGGTTTACAGGGAGGTCTGCTCGCTTTGCCATACGATGAAATTCGTGTCGTACCGCAACCTCGCGGATATAGGCTTCCCGCCGGAGGACGTGAAAGAGATCGCCGCGCAATACGCCGTAACCGACGGCCCTGACGACGACGGGAAGATGTTCGAGCGCCCCGCCCTGCCGTCCAACGCTTTCATGCCCCCTTTCAAAAACGAGAAGATTGCCCGCGCCGCCAACAACGGCGCCCTGCCGCCCGACATGTCCCTGCTGGTCAGGTCCCGCGAAGGCGGGGAGGACTATATTTACGGCATCCTGACCGGATTCGTTCCCCCGCCCTCCGGCATGCAGGCTCAGCCCGGCGTCAGTTACAACAGATACTTCGCCGGGGGACAGATCGCGATGCCCCCGCCGCTGCCGGACGGGTCCGGCCAGTCCGCGCGGGACGTCGTCCGGTTTCTGGCATGGGTTTCCGATCCCCATATGGAGCAGCGCAAGCGGACTGGCGTGAAAGTCATCCTTTTCCTGCTGGTATTTGCAGGCGTGACGTTTAAGATAAAGCAGAGGGTATGGTCGGAAGCCGGGAAGGAGAACTCCCATTAACGCGACGGAAATACTGCTTCAGATCATCGGCTGCATTTGCCTTCTTCTCTGGGGGGTGAACATGGTCAGCACGGGCCTCAACCGGGCTTTCGGCACCGCGCTGCGCCGGAGCATATCCAATTCGACGGACAACCGGTTCAAGGCTTTTTTCGTGGGGCTGTTCATCGCCGCCCTCCTGCAAAGCAGCACGGCGGCCAGCCTGATCGTCAGCTCCTTCGTGGCCCGCAACGTCATCACCGTCTCCGCCGCCCTAGCGGTGATGCTGGGGGCGGACGTCGGCACGACCGTCGCCGCCCAGTTCATGTCGCTGGATCTGAGCTGGCTGGTGCCGGTGATGATTACGGCGGGCTTCATCGTCCACAAAACGATGGAGGGAAACCAGTATAAGTATGTCGGGCGCGCCGTGGTCGGGATCGGCCTCGCGCTCCTGGCCCTGCAGCGGATCACGATCATGTCCGAACCCCTCAAGCATTCCGACGCGCTGCATACGCTTATCGGGCCCTTGACCGACCAGCCGGTTCTGGCCGTGGCCCTTTCCGCGCTGCTGACCTGGTTTGTGCATTCGAGCCTCGGCATGATACTTCTGTACATGGGTTTCGTCGGCTCCGGCACCATCCCGGTGGAACTGGGGCTTTACATGGTGCTGGGCGCCAATCTCGGCGGCGCGTTCGCCCCCGTCGTCATGACTCTCCGCGACATCCCGGCGGGGCGGCGCGTACCCCTCAGCAATCTCGCCCTCCGTGGCATGGGCGTTCTTTTCGTCATGCCTTTCATGGGCTCCCTGATCCTGCCATACATCGAATCCCTTCACCCCGACCCGGCGCGGATGCTGGTCAACTTCCATATGGCGTTCAACATGGCGCTGGCGCTGGTCTTTCTCCCCTTCATCGGTCCCCTGACGCGGATTGGCGCCGTCGTCCTGCCGGATCGTCCGCGCGAGGAGGACGAAAAGCTGCCCCGCTACCTGGACCCCACGGCCATCGTGACGCCGCCGGCGGCCCTGGCCTGCGTGGCGCGTGAAACCCTCCGTATCTGCGACATCGTGCAAAAGATGCTGCAGGACACGCTGGAGGTGCTCCGGAGCAACAACGCGCGGCTGGTGCATGAAATCCGCGACAGGGAGCTCGTCGTCGATCACCTCTACGAATCCATCAAGACCTACCTGGTGCGGCTGTCGGGGCAGGCTCTCGACAAAAACGAGAGCCGCCGGTACATGCAGATCCTGACCTTCTCCACCAACCTCGAGCATATCGGCGACATCATCGACAAGAATCTGCTGGAAATGGCGATGAAGAAAATCCGCAACCAGGACAATTTCTCGCGGCAGGGCTTCGCCGAAATTTCCGGCCTGCACGCGCGCGTGATGGAAAGCATGCATCTCGCGCAAAACGTGTTCATGACCGGCGACGTCAAGATGGCGCGGCGGCTGTTCGAGGAGAAAGCCATCCTCCGCGTGCAGGAAATGCACGCCTCCGAAAGCCACTTCAAACGCCTGAACGAGGGCGTGGCGGAGACCCTCGCCACTTCCAGTCTGCACCTCGACATCCTGCGCGACCTGCGCCGCATCAACAGCTACATCTCGCTGATCGCCTATCCCATCCTGGAGGAGGCCAAGGAGCTGAACCAGAGCCTCCTGAAGCCGCCACGTGCGCCGAGAACGAAAAGAACTAAAAGTAAGGACAAGAACATCAAGCCGCCCCCGCCTCCGGAGCTTCCGCCGGAAAAGCAGTAGCGGGCGCCTGAAAAGAACCTTTCCCGGTCATCCTGATGGTAATTCCAGCTCGGCCTGCTCCAGCCTCCGGATTTCGTCGCGCAGGAGGGCGGCCTCCTCGAACTCAAGGTTGGCGGCGGCCTGTTTCATCTTTTTTTCAAGTCCGTCGATGTACGCTTTCAGCTCCTTGCCTTCCAGATGCGGCAGATCGTCCGCCCCGGTCTTCACCGTCACATGGTCGGCTTTTTCAAATATGCTTTGCAGAATGTCCGAAATGCCCTTACGGATCGTCTCCGGCGTGATCCCGTGTCCGGCGTTGTAAATTTTCTGCTTTTCGCGGCGGCGGCCTGTCTCTTCGATGGCATAGGCCATGCTGCCCGTGATCCTGTCTCCGTAGAGGATGGCGCGACCCTCCACGTTGCGGGCGGCGCGCCCCATCGTCTGGATCAGGGAGGTCCTGCTCCGCAGATAGCCCTCCTTGTCGGCATCGAGAATGGCCACCAGCGCGCACTCGGGAATATCCAGCCCCTCGCGGAGAAGGTTGATGCCGATCAGCACGTCGAACACGCCGAGGCGCAGGTCGCGGATGATCTCGATCCGCTCGAGCGTTTCCACGTCGGAGTGGAGATAGCGCGCCCTGACGCCCGCCTCGGACATATATCCGGTCAGATCTTCGGCCATTTTCTTGGTCAGCGTCGTCACCAGCACGCGGAACCCTTTGGCCGCCACCTCTTTGCATTCGGCGAGCAGGTCGTCCACCTGCCCTTCCGTCGGACGGACGACGACTTCCGGATCGGTCAGCCCCGTCGGGCGCACCACCTGTTCGGCAAACACGCCGCCCGTCTGCTCCAGCTCCCACTCTCCCGGCGTCGCCGAAACAAAGACCGTCTGCGGGCGCAGGTCATCCCATTCCTCGAACGTCAAAGGACGGTTGTCGAGGCAGGCAGGCAGCCGGAACCCGTAGTCGGACAGCGTCTGCTTGCGCGCACGGTCGCCGCGGGACATGCCGCGCAGCTGCGGGACCATCGCGTGGCATTCGTCCACCACCAGCAGGGCGTCGTCCGGCAGGTATTCGAACAGCGTCGGCGGCGGCTCGCCGGGTTTCCGCCCCGTCAGGTACCGCGAATAATTCTCGATGCCGGGGCACATGCCTGTCGCCTGCAACATTTCAAGATCGAACTGCGTGCGCTGGGCGAGCCTCTGCTCTTCCACATGTTTCTCCTGCGCGCGCAGTTCATCGAGGCGCAAATGCAAATCCGCCTTGATCTGCCTGATCGCCTGCTGCATCGTCGGCTTCGGCGTGACGTAGTGGCTGTTGGCGTAGACCGTCACGGTTTTCAGCTCCGCCGTCTTCCGCCCGGTCAGGGGGTCGATCTCCTGAATGGCCTCGATGTCGTCGCCGAACAGGGAAATGCGCCACGCGCGGTCGTCGAGGTGGGCGGGAAAAATCTCCACGATATCTCCCCGGACGCGGAACGTCCCGCGCGAGAACTCGACGTCGTTCCGCGCATACTGCACCTCCACCAACCGCTTCAGCAAATCGTTGCGGTCAACCTTGTCGCCGACGCTGAGGGAGAAAATCATTCCCTGATAGGTTTCCACGTCGCCGATGCCGTAAATGCACGACACGCTGGCGACGACGATGGTGTCATGCCTCTCCAATAGCACCCGCGTCGCCGCATGACGGAGGCGGTCGATCTGCTCGTTGATGCTGGCGTCCTTCTCGATGAACGTGTCCGTCCTCGGCACATAGGCTTCCGGCTGGTAATAGTCGTAATACGACACGAAATAGCTCACAGCGTTATGCGGAAAAAATTCCAGCATCTCGCCGTAAAGCTGCGCCGCCAGAGTCTTGTTGGGAGCCAGGATCAGCGTCGGACGCTGCACCGCCTCGATGACCCTGGCGATGGTGAAAGTCTTGCCCGATCCCGTCACGCCCAGCAGAACCTGATTTCTCTCCCCCCTCCGGAGGCCGTCAACCAGTTGCGCGATTGCCGCCGGCTGGTCTCCGGCGGGCTGGAAGGGCGTGACAAGCTGAAACCGGTTATTTGACATTCTTCTTTTTTTTCTTGTGGGTCACCACCGGCCCGCAGGGATAAGCTTCCTGAAGCGCCATCATCACCGCCGGTGCCGCAATGAAGGAATCATGCTGCGGAGATTTCTTCAGGTAATCCACGACGGCCTCCGCCGCCCGCTCGATGGGCAGGGATTCCGGCAGACAGAAATCGACGGCGGTAGCCGTTCCCAAGGACTGCATCATGGTATGATAGTCAATCACGCCCGCGACGTAATTCAGGCAGCTGAAAATTTTCTGCGGCGAGTCGCTCAGACAGGACAGGGCCAGATCGTCTCCGGTGACGTAGGCCGCCCGCGCCTGCCCTCCGTAAAGCCACAGGCACGCGCATACGCCCGTCAGGAGCGAAACCCTTTTCATGACACCCTCCTTGGGTTAAGACAGCGGTTGCGATGGTTTGCGTCCTGTATAGTATGATTTTATGGTTATTGCAATGCCATTTATTTTACTGTATGAGGGGAGATTCTTGATATAGAATCCCGATCTGTGTTTCTTTCCGAAAGGATGTCCCATGCGTAGAATAATTTCCCTTCTTTCCGTTGTCGTTATCCTGTGCGGCGCGATGTTTCTGCCGGGAGCCGCCATGGCCGGCGCTTCCATCAATGCCAAAGGCGCAGACGGTCTTAAAAACAGATCGAGGACAGGCTGCAATGGCGCCTCGACATGGCGAAGGCTTTCGGTCAGGGCCTTGCGATGGAGGGGAACGTTGAAGTGACCCCGAAGGACGCCTTTTACGAAGTCAGACTGCCCGGCCTGTCCTTTGTTCTCGGGTCGGAGGGAAAACTGGATATCGGAACAATCACCGCCAAGGCGACGCCGGATTCGTCAGGCGGATGGCTGACCGATGTCACCCTTCCGTCCCCCATGACGTTCTATGACAAGACAAACACGCCTGTATCGGAGATCACCATCGGCGCCCAGAGTTTTTCCGGAATCTGGAACCCCTCCAAGGAAATATATTCAAAGTTCGATTCCTCATATCAGGACATCCGGATCAAAAGCCCCGACCTCCTGACGGTCTCCATCGGCTCCCTGAAATCCCGGATCGACCTGAAAGACAATGACGACGGCACATGGAGCGGCCCTAACGACTACGAAGCCGCCGATATCAAAATAGAGATCTCCGCACGGAATGCCCTGCGTCTCGATATCGGCAGAATCATTTCCAGCAACACCTATAAACGCCTGAACCTGAACCAGACGCTGGAGGTCAAGAAAAAGCTTCGGGAGGTTTTCAATCCGGAAAAGCCCATGACCGAGGAAGACCGCAAGGCGCTCCTGGAGACCCTCCTGTCGAAATCGCAGAAGCTGATTGACGACATGAGCAGCGTGGCCGAAATCGTCGGATTCTCCCTCACAGAAAATAACACCGATCCGGCGCAGCCCCGCCGGGAAATCTCCTTCGACAAATTCACTTTTCAGGGTGTCAGCGACGGCCTCGGGAAGGAGAAATCCGCGTTCAACATCAAGAGCAGCCTCGACGGGCTGAAAACGTCCTTCATTCCCGCCGGTTTCGAGGGGCTGGCGCCGAAGGCCTTTAACATCGACGTCGCCATCGCCGATCTGCCCTTCAGGAAAATCTTGGAAACGCTCGTTACCGCAGGCGCGGAGGCGGCCGACAAGCAAAAACAAAAGGCGGAAAACGGGGACAAAACGGAACCGGCCAAGGCCGACGCCGCCGCTTTCCTGCCGAAAATGCTGCAGGATGCCGGCTCCTCTCTGGCGTTCCAGAACACTTTTGTGAAAAGCGCGGACCTCAACATCGGCGTGACGGGTAAAATCGAGGCCAGCGCCACAACTCCCACAGGCGCGGTCGGCACGGTGACCCTGTCTCTCAAGGGACTGGACGAGACCGTCAGGAAGCTACAGACCCTGGCCGTCAAGCCCGGCGCCGATCCGCGGATAATGGGCTATACAGGCGCCCTCGCCCTCTTCCAGATGATGGGGCAATCCGATACGGCAGCCGACGGCGCGACGCTCAGGAACTATGTATTTTTACTGACTCCGGACGGCAAACTTCTGTTGAACAACGTGGACTTCAATGCTCTGGCAGCTTCCACGATGAGAAGTCAGCGCACAAAGGAAGTCCCGACAGCAACACCGAAAAAGGCTCCTCCAGCCCCTTGAATGTTCATGGCAGAGGAAGGCGGCGAGGATTTTCAGCAGCAGCGTGACGAGGCT
>JAZDGQ010000127.1:0-2856 GCA_043806835.1 Pseudomonadota bacterium
CGAGGCTTCCAGTGAAGGCACGGATATCATACAGTCCAGCGTGACGTATACGGCATCTTCGAACGTCGAGAACCTGACGCTGACAGGCTCTTCTGCCATCAACGGCACCGGCAACACTCTGGACAACGTCATCATCGGCAATAGCGGCGCCAATACGCTCAGCGGCGGTTCTGGAAACGATGCGCTCTACGGCAAGGACGGCCTGGATACGCTGACCGGAGGCGACGGCGCGGATATCTTCGTGTTCGAGGCGGCGACGGCCTATAACAATATTGATGTCATCTCCGACTTCTCGACCGGCGCCGGCGACGCTATTGATCTCTCGGATCTGCTGACATCCTATAACCCGGGAGTCGATACGTTGACGGATTGGGTGAAGATCGAAGACTCGGGCAGCGACAGCGCCGTGAGCGTGGATCGTGATGGCACCGGCGGCACTTATAGCTGGACGCAGATGGCGACTATCGCGGGCGTTACCGGCCTTACCAACGAAGCAGCACTGGTTTCGTCCGGGAACCTGATTGTCGCTTAAAAAAAAGCCAATGAACATAAGGGCCGGGTTTCAGTACCCGGCCCTTTCTTTTATCTCTCCCGCAGGGCTTCCTGCTTGTGCTTGAACAGTGGCGAGAGGAGATATTCCATCACGCGCCGTGTGCCGGTTTTGATTTCCACGGTGACGGCCATGCCGGGGGAGAGGTTGACGAGGCGGTCATCAACCTGCATCTGTGTCTTGTCGAGCGAGACGCGGGTGGCATAGACGAGTTCCTGGCCCTTGGGCTCGCTCGTTTCGTTTTCAGCGCCGGACTTGTTCGCGTTATCGGGCGAAGAAGGGGGTTTCTGTTGGGTTATGGCGTCTTGTGAAATCGAGAGAACCTTTCCGTCAATAAAGCCGTATTTGGTGAAGTTGAACGTATCTACCTTGATCTCGGCTTCCTGCCCCTCATGAATAAACCCGATATCCCGGTTGGAGACCATGGCTTCGATTTCAAGCTTGCTGTCCTTGGGCACGATGGCAAGAAGAGCCTGCGCCGGCGTCACGACGCCACCCTCGGTGTGGATGGCAAGCTGCTGCACCGTGCCATCAACAGGGGCTGTCAGGGTTTGCAGACGGTATTTCTGCGTCGCCTGAACGAGCTGCTGCTGCAGGCTCGCGCCCTTTTGCTCAGCCTGGGCAAGACTGTCGAGATTTTTCTGACTAAACTCGGCTTCCGCCTGCCGACGCTGTTCCTGCAGAGAGGCTACACCCCCGGCGGCTTCGGCAAGACGTCCTTGCTGCACCTGCAGCTCCTGCTCATGCTCGACGAGATCCTGCTGCGCTGTCAGGGTATCCAGCTTCGATCCGTATCCCTTGTCAGACAGTTCTGTGCGCATTTTTGAGCGTTCCTGCAGCATGGGAAGCGACTGGGTTAGCTTCTCGATACTCGCTGCAACGGCGGCGCGGTTGCCTTCGTTCTGGGCGATCTGGTTGTCGAGGGATGTCAGCTTTGATTTTATTTCCTGAACCTGGCTGATGAGCTGGGAGCGCTGAAGCTCGATCTGTTGCGAGGAGGCGCCTTCGGGGGCGATAAAATCCGCAACCGGGTCTGCGGACATCTTCAAAGCGGCCCGGAGACGCGCGGCTTCGAGCTGCGAAACGACCAGTTCCTTTTGCAGGCGGCTCTGCTCGGCCTCGCTGATGGTGGTGTCGATCTCGACCAGCACGTCACCAGCTTTCACCTGCTGGCCGTCTTGCACATGGATGGCCCGGACGACGCCTGTTTCCATCGGCTGAATGATCTTGGTGCGGCCCGTCGGGATGATTTTTCCGGTGGCGGTGGCGATGATGTCCACCGTCCCGAAATACGACCATGCGATGGCAACGGCGAAGAAGGTGCAAATCAGGAGCGCGGTCGCGCGGCCTGCCGGGGAAGGGGGCGTTTCAAGGACTTCCAGAGCCGCAGGCAGGAACTCGACCTCGGGATCGTTCTTGTTGAAAGACCGCGTCCAGACCCGGCATGAGCGCCCTATTCTTTTGGCAGCGGGGCGGAGATACTGATCCATGTATGAAGAAGCCTTGAGACCGTCCAGATTCCTTTTGAGATTGTCCTGTTTCATGTTCAGCCTCCCTGTATGCGTAGCAGCGAGGCGTAGCGCCCGTCTGTTCTGGAGAGAGTGTCATGCGATCCGTCTTCCACGATACGGCCCTTGTCGATCGTGATGATCCGGTCGCACTGGCGCACGGCGGAAAGCCTGTGGGCGATGATGATGACGGTGCGGCCTTTCACGATCTGGCGCATGTTTTCCTGAATGACGCGCTCGCTTTCATAATCGAGCGCGCTTGTCGCCTCGTCGAATATCAGAATGCGCGGATTGGTGATGAGGGCGCGGGCAATGGCGATACGCTGACGCTGGCCTCCGGAAAGGCTGGAACCACGTTCCCCGACCATGGTGTCGTAGCCTTGGGGCAGTTCGAGAATAAACTCGTGCGCGCCCGCCATTTTTGCGGCGTGGATCACTTGCTCGACCGGCAGACCGGGGCTGGAGAAGGCGATGTTTTCGCGGATGGTGCGGTTGAACAGGACGTTTTCCTGCAGGACGACGCCGACCTGCCTCCGGAGCCAGCTTACGTCGATCATCGAAAGATCGACGCCATCGACCAGCAACCGCCCGGCCTCAGGCACATACAGGCGCTGCACCAGCGGGGTCAGGGGTGATTTGCCGGAACCTGAAGGACCCACCACGCCCACGACCTGCCCGACCGGGATTTCGAGATGGATGTCGTTCAGGACGGTGGGGCCGTCCAGCCGATACCTGAACGTCACATGTTCGAATACGACCGAGCCTTTGATGGCGGGGAGGGCAGTGCGCCCCGGCGTG
>JAZDGQ010000128.1:0-2461 GCA_043806835.1 Pseudomonadota bacterium
CAAGGAGGTGCAAAGAATAGATGCTGACGCCAAGAAACATCAAGTGGGATAAGGCCATCGATATCGTGGTGGTGGGGTACGGAATGGCAGGGGCGGTGGCGGCAATCACCGCTCACGGCGAGGGGACCAGCGTCATGATAGTGGAAAAACAGAACGCTGAGTCTCACTGTTCTCCAAGCAGTTTGTCCGGTGGACTGTTCGTGAGCTCAACCGACGTCAAGGGGGCAACCGATTACCTGCTGGCTCTGAACCGTGCCGGCGAGGGCATCGGTTGGAGCGATCCCGACAGCATTCGCGTCTTGGCGGAATACAGCGCCCGAAACAGCGATTGGATCCAGAACCTCGGCGGTAAGGTTGTGTTCCTGTGCAAAACCGCCGAGCATCCCCAGTTGCCCGGAGCCGGCAGCATCGAGTTGTGGGAGTACCGGGGAAAGGGCCTTCGCATGATGCAGTTTATGTATCAACAGGTAAAAACGCGGAAGATCGATGTCCAGTATCAAACCGCCGCCGAACGTCTCCTGACCGATGAAAATGGACGAGTGGTGGGCGTGAGCGCCATCCGCCAGGTCGGCGGCCGGAAAAGGCGGATGAACATAAGAGCAGCCAAGGCGGTTATTCTCTGCAGTGGTGGTTTTGAAGCCAATGAAGAAATGAAGTTGCAATATCTCAAGGTCTATCCGTCCTATTTTACAGGCGGCACGGCAAACACCGGTGATGGAATTAAAATGGCCCAGGAGGTTGGCGCCGATCTGTGGCACATGAACTGCGTTTCGGCTCGGCTTGTTGCAAAGTTCGACGATTTTCCGGCCTCCTTCGCAATCGGTTTCGGCGGCAAAAACTGGAGTCGACACCAGTTGCTGGGCATCAAAGAAAAGGCGGTTGCCGGCTATGTGCTCGTGGACAAGTACGGACGCCGCTATACGAGCGAAGACTTTAAAGGTCATGCGGTCTATTATGAATTGACACATTTTGATACTCACCGCCTGGAATACCCTCGGGTGCCGAGTTACTACGTCTTCGATCAGAAGCGGATGGAGGCGGGCGCTCTCTGTACAGGCGGCATTTCCGGTCCGCACCAAATCTACAAGTGGAGCCAGGATAACGCCGCCGAACTGCGCAAAGGCTGGATTGTCAGCGGCCGGACTGTAAGCGAACTGGCCGGAAAGATCGGAGTGACCGCCTCGATGCTGAAGGAAACGGTACAAGGCTGGAACAGGCACTGCGCGGCGGGTCATGATGCCGAGTTCGACAGAGACCCGTTGGGGCTGATTCCCCTTGACACCCCTCCGTTTTACGCCGTCAAGCTGTTCCCGGGCGGTCCTAATACGCAGGGAGGACCGAGGCGCAACAGTCGTGCGCAGGTCATGACTCCGTTCGGCGAGCCGATTCCGGGGCTGTTTGCCGCGGGGGAATGCGGATCCGTATATGGCATGCTCTATCCCGTCGCCGGTGGGAATTTGGCGGAATGCATCGCTTTCGGGCGGATTGCCGCTGAGAACGCGGTGCAAGAGACTTCCACGGTCTGACAGGACCGTCACGCGTCAACTTAGGCTTTGCCAGTTGGCGCCCGTTGGACGCCGGTCAAGCATCAGACGTTGACGGAATCGACGTAGCCCGCGTCCGTAAGGCTGCCGGCGCCGGTAAGGACGCCGATGATTTCAAGCGACGTGCCGGCATCGGCATTCTGCAAACCAAATGCCGTTCCTTTCGGAACCAGGATGAAATGGCCCGCGCGTACCGGGACCCGCTGCTCACCTTCAGCCTTACGTCTTACCGCTCAGGCAGTAATGCGAACGCTTCGCCAAAGCGACTCCGGGCCTCACCATACAACGGTCTTATCGCACTGACGAACGCGTCGCGCTCCTCCGACGTCAGCTCTATAATTTCGCAGCCTGCATCTTCGATCGCCTTCCTGGCGATCTCCTCTTCACGTACGGCGAGTTCGCGCTGTGCGAGGATCGCCTCGCGCACGGCCTGCATCATCGCGGTTTGCAGCGCCTGGGGCCAGCTGTCGAAGGCCGCCCGGTTGCAATAAATGCCGCGCGAGAGGTAGATATGGCCCGTCAGGGTATGATACCGATGCAGCCTGTGGACGCCATAATCCACCGTATTCGCAAGAGGATTTTCCTGAGCGTCGATCTCGCCGGACTTGAGTCCGGCAATCGCCGGTTTGAGGTCCATGACAAGAGGCGTCGCACCCAGCATTTCATAGGTCCGGGCATGCATCCGGCTTGGCAGGGACCGTATCCGCAGGCCTTTCATGTCCGCAGGGGTGCGCACCGGGTGCAGTCGGTTCGAAACATGGCGGTAGCCGTTCTCGAAATAGCCGAGTATGCGATAGCCGGGGATGCGCTCTTCGATCTTGCGGCTCAGGTAGGCGCCGAGCTCGCCGTCCATTGCAGCCCGCGCCTGCGCCAGACTTTTAAACAGGAAGGGAAGATCGGCGAATTCGAGTTCCGGC
>JAZDGQ010000129.1:0-27197 GCA_043806835.1 Pseudomonadota bacterium
TGACTCATAAACAAAATCAGGGGAGAAGTTACCAGAAAAACCAAAAATCAGTTCAAGGTGCCACCAAAATATTCGATCAAAAAAACCTTGTGTGGTGGGCATTACTTGTAAATCTGCCCACTCTTAACCGGACAGCAGTGGGTTTTTAGGGGTGGCCATTATCAAAAAAAATTTGTCACGGTCTCTGTTTTCTGGAAAGCTCAAAGCACATATGCTGCACCAACGAAAACAACAGCTTTACCAGAAAGGCCAGCGCATATGCGGTCATGCCTATGACCACGCAGCAAATCTTAAAAAAGGTATCAAGGGTGCACAGTTGCCTTCCCCAATAAATCAGGCGCACCTTCCACTGCCCGCCCCTGGTTTGAACAGGCTGGGCGCGGACGCTGCCAGCGCTTTGACGGTTTTTGAAAAGATTTTTTATCATGTTTATGATGCCAGACACCGTACCCCGTCAGCCGACAATCCCCCCCCCGATGCTAAACTTCGACTTCATAGTACCCTTATTTTTCAGATAAAACAAATTTATTTCGCCCGAAAAAATATTTGTAAACCGTTGGTTCATATGCAGGTATATTGGTAAACTCTCAGGCAGATACAGGGTGAGTTTAAAATGCTTCCTCAGGAAATCATTCGAAAAAAACGGGACGGTCAGGAACTCAGTGCGGACGAAATCGAGGAATTTGTCGCCGGCGTGACAAAGAAAAACGTCACCGAGAGCCAGGTGGCGGCGTTCTGCATGGCGGTGCTGTTCAAAAAAATGGGCAGGGACGAGCGCGTGGCGCTCACGTCCGCGATGGCGAGATCCGGCACGGTGATGGACTGGTCGAAAGAGAGCCTGCCGGGACCTGTCCTTGACAAGCATTCCACCGGCGGAATCGGGGATAAAGTCAGCCTGATGCTCGCACCGGTCGTGGCGGCCTGCGGCGGGTTCGTGCCGATGCTGTCGGGAAGGGGGCTGGGGCATACCGGCGGCACGCTGGATAAAATGGATTCCATTCCGGGATATCAGTCGCAGCCGGATATCGCCCTGTTTAAAAAGGCGGTGCGGGAAGCGGGGTGCGCGATCATCGGCGCGACGCCGGATCTGGCTCCCGCCGACAAGATATTCTATGCCATCCGCGACGTGACGGCGACGGTTGAATCTCTTGATCTGATTACGGCGTCCATCCTGTCGAAAAAGCTCGCCGCCGGATTGCAGGGGCTGGTGATGGACGTGAAATTCGGGTCCGGCGCAGTCATGCGGAGATATGAGGATGCAAGGGCTCTTGCCGAAAGCATCGTATCCGTCGCCAACGGTGCCGGTCTGCCGACCGTCGGGCTGCTGACCGATATGAATCAGGTGCTCGGGCGCAGCGCCGGCAATGCCCTCGAAGTGAGGGAAGCGATTGAATACCTCGGAAACCGGAATATCGACGCACGGCTGCACGAAGTGACCGTCGCCCTGACGGCGGAGTTGCTGGTTCTGGGCAAGATCGCCAAAGACATTGCGGAGGCGCGTCAGAAAATTGAAACCGTCCTGAAAAACGGCAAGGCTGCGGAGCGTTTCGGCCGCATGGTGACGTATCTGGGGGGGCCTGCCGACCTGATGCACAGTCCGGAGAAATACCTGAAACCGGCAGCGTTCATAAAGGATTTTTATCCGGCGCAGAAAGACAGGGTCTCGGTGCTGGATCTGCGCGCCATCGGGATCGGCATCGTCGAGCTGGGCGGCGGACGCGCCCGCCCCTCCGACGTCATCGATCCTTCCGTCGGCCTCACAAATGTCGCGCAGATCGGCGAGGAAGTGGGCCAGGGCGCAAGGCCGCTCGCCACGATCCATGCGCGGGACGAAGCGGGCTTCCTGCACATGAGCCGCGTCCTGACCGGGGCGACGATGGTCGCGGGGAAGGCCGGGGCGACCGGCGAACTCGTCAGAACGAGAATCACCGCATGACGCATGCCGGGCATCAGGCTCACCGCAAGAACGTCGTTATCGCCGTCCTGCTGACCTGTGTCGGGTATGGATTATATAATATCGGCGACGCGGGCTTCAAGATCGTCACCTCCAGACTCTATTTTGCCGAGGTCATGCTGATCGCAAACGTTTTCAACATTTTCTTCATGGCAACGTACGGCTGGCTGAAGGAGGGCAAAAAAGCCTTCCGCACAAAAAAACCCGGGATGATGTTCCTCAGGGCGGCGATTTCCCAGGTCATCATGATCTGCAATGTCCTTGCCTTCCCGCACTTGTCCCTGACCACTTTCTATACGCTGGTGTTCACCTCTCCGTTCTGGGTGGCGGTATTGTCTTCTTATTTCCTCAAGGATAAACTGGGTCCGCGCCGCCTCGGGGTCATCCTGTTCGGACTTACCGTGGTGTTCTTCATTTTCCGCCCCGGCGGGGGCATATTCAACGTCTGGTCGCTTCTGATTCTTTTGGGCGCCTTCGCCAATGCCTGCCAGATGGTTGTGATACGGCATATCGGCTCCGGGGAGAGCCGTCCTTTCATGCTCCTGTGCGGCTCCGCGATGAGCATCCCGATTGCATGGTCCCTTCTCGGTAACCATTACATGCCGCCAACGTCTTTTGAGTGGGGGCTGTTCGTGATGATGGCGACGGTGGGATGCACCGCCGCCCTGTGCATCGCCTATGCTTATCAGTCGGCGCCTTCCGCTTCCGTGGTGGCGCCCTACCATTATACGCAGATCGTCTGGGGAGCGATTCTGGGCTACTGGATATTCAACGAAGTGCCGAGCGTGGAAATCATGGTCGGAGCCGTTCTGATTATCCTGGCGGGGATATACCTCATCCACAGCGAGACGCGCAAGGCGGCGCTCAGACCTGCCGAGGCTTAGTCATATGACACACACCGAACATCAGGCTCACCGCAAGAACGTCCTCATTGCCGTTCTGCTGACCTGCGTTGCCTATGCGTTTTACAATGTTGGCGACGCGGGAGTAAAGATCCTCAGATCCAGACTCTATTTTTCCGAGGTTCTGCTGATCGCGAACATTTTCAACTTTTTCTTCATGGCGGCGTATGGCTGGCTGAAGGAGGGCAAAAAAGCCTTCCGCACGAAAAAACCCCGGATGATGTTCCTCAGGGCGGTGTTTCAGCAGGGAAGCCTGTTCGGTTTTGTCCTTGCCATTCCACATGTGCCTCTGGCCACTTTCTATACGCTGATATTCACCTCTCCGTTCTGGGTGGCGATTTTGTCGTCTTATTTTCTGAAGGACAAGCTGGGTCCGCGCCGCCTCGGGGTCATCCTGTTCGGGTTCGCCGTTGTTTTCTTTATTTTCCGGCCCGGGGGCGGCATGTTCAACGTCTGGTCTCTCCTGATCCTTCTGGGAGCCCTCGCCTATTCATGCCAGATGGTGGTGGTGCGGCATATCGGCTCCAAGGAGAGCCGTCCTTTCATGTACATGTGCGGCTCCCTGATGAATGTCATGCTTTCGCTGCCGCTTCTTGGCAACCATTATTTGCAGCCGACGCTTTATGAATGGGGGCTGTTCGTGATGATTGCGACGATGGGGTGCATTGCCGCCTTGTGCATCAGCTATGCCTTCCAGACAGCGCCGTCCGCTTCCGTGGTGGCGCCCTATCATTATACGCAGATCATCTGGGGGGCGATTCTGGGCTACTGGATATTCAACGAGGCGCCGAGCGTGGAAATCATGGTCGGTTCCGTCCTGATTATCCTGGCGGGGATATACCTCATCCACAGCGAAACGCGCAAGGCGGCGCTCAGACCTGCCGAGGCTTAAGCCTCGCCGATGGTTTCGAAAACGGCGGCGTCCAGGTCGTCGTGGAGGCGGATGTCACCCGCCTGCGCAAGCTGGAAGGTAGTGTAGAACCGGTTGCATTCGGCCACGGCGATGTCGAAAACGTCGGCGACGATATCCACCGCGATGCCCGCAGGGATCATCCGCAGCAGGAGCGTGTGACGGAAGGTCGGGAACCTGTTTTTGTCTGACAGGTCGAAATGCCCGAGCCAGAGGTTCTGATTGATCTGCTCCAGCGCCTGCGCCGCCATGTCGTAGTTGACGTCGGCGATTTCAAGGGGAATGGAGCAGGCGAACAGCAGCGCCGAGAATTCCTCCTGCCATTCCATGCTCGCATCGAAAGAGGCTTTCTGACCGGGAAGGACGATGCTGATCGTGTCGTCGTCATGGCGGGAAAATTTCCAGCCTTTGCTTTCGGCCAGATACTCCACCATGTCGATGGGATTGCCGTCGTCATGCGCCAGCTCGTACGGTACGCCGATCATTTCTTCTTCCCCGGTTTCATCCGTTTTTCGAGGACGGCGAGGCGTTTTTCCAGTTCCGCCTGACGCTCGCGCGCTTTTTGCGCCAGAGCCTCCACGCGCTCGAATTCCTCGCGGGTGACGATATCCATCTCGCTCAGAAAGCCGCCGACCATCGTCTTGATCTGTCCCTTGATGTCCCCCATGGAGCGCATCGCGCCGCGCGCGACTTTGGCCAGATCGTTCAGAAACTTCTGATCTCGGTCATTACTTCTCATAATTCCCTCGTTTTTCTATACTTTTACCTATCACGGTCAGGAGGGTTATGCAATGATTTAACAGGGTTACAGGAAAAATAGATAATTATTAATTGCCATAATCCAGCTTTAAAGATAATTGACGTACTTCTAAATGGCCTGTATTATGACTTACCATCGCTGCGTTTGTACCCCACAAGGAGACAAGTCATGAAACTGGCCGATTTCGGGACTCTCTATTCGAAACAGCTTGAAAATCTGGAAAAACTTGCCGGTGAAAAGACCCTCTGGCACGAAGAGGCGAAGTATGTCCAGACCCGCGCCGGACGGAATTACGCGGACGTCGACGAGTTCCTGCAGCTTCTTCACGAGATGCAGCGCATGAGCAAAATACAGGTCGCCGGTTTGGGGAACGACGAGGCTTTCCGCGTGACTGCCATGAAGGCGCGTGTGGATAAACAAACCCCGTTCTGGAAGGAGTTCGGCTCCCCGCCGGTCGATCTGGAATTGCAGCGCAGCCTTGCCGAAAAACTATACAATATCCGTCCCGGAAAAAACGATGTCGGCTCGATCTCCGTGGGCGAAGGGGCGCGGGAAATCGGCAAGATGCTCGCAAAAAAATGCCTGGCCGAAAAGGTGCCTTTCATCGTTAATTTCTCGGATGCTTCTTTCAACGCCTTGGTTCTCAATCATACCACGGAAGAGGGCGTAAAAAGACTTGCAGCGGCCTATGTTGAAATGTACAAACCCGTCACCCGGGACATGTCGGCGCGCCCCGGCATGCCGGAGGTCGAAGATATCCGTCCGGATGTACCCAAGATTCAGCTCTACAGCCGTGAGGTCAAGCCTTTCAGTGACCGCATAAGTTCCGGCGACTTGTTCTATACGCTGACAGTCGTCCCGACGCGCAAGGATGCCGAACTGGACGGCATTGAGTATAACGAATACCTGAAACTGTTCTTTGAAGCGTGCGACCAGCCGTGGGGCGAGATCAACAAGGCGCAAAAAAACCTGATCGAAGAATTCAATGCTGCCAGCACACTCCATATCACCAACAGTGACGGAACCGACATAACCATGTCGCTGGTGGACAAGGACGGCTCGAAATTCACCTTTTGCAACAGTCTGACCTTGAAAAACGTGCCCGGCTCCGAGATGTTCAGCGCTCCCAGGCTTGACAGCGTGGAGGGCGTCGTCGTGGCCAAAGGCAGTTTCATGACCAAAGACAACAGGATTGTAGAGAACCTGACGCTGAAATTCGAGAAGGGCAGGCTGGTTGATTACACCGCAGGGAAAGGGCTTGATGCCTTTAAGGACGCGATTGGCGTCGATGAAGGCGCCAACTGGGTCGGGGAGCTTGGCATCGGCACCAATCCACACCTGAAACGCCACGTCGTCAATGGCCTGCTCGTGGAAAAAATCGGCGGCAGCTTCCACCTGGCGCTCGGTAGGCCATACGCCTACACTGAATACGGAGACGAACCCGTGAAAGTCAACAATGGCGGCACCAGCGCCCTGCACTGGGACATCACGACCATGCTGCGGGGCAAGGAGGGGCGCATCTATCTTGACGACCGCCTTGTCATGGACAATGGGAAATGGCTCGACAACAAATATGACGTCCTGAATCGCGGGTGGGAATCCATTCCGGAAGAGAAGCGCCCCGACTACTGGAAGGGGTATTACAAGCCGAAGCCTCCCTCGATGTAAAGTCAGAGCGCTTCCCGTTCGTCTGCGCTCCCCTTGCGGAGGGGCGGGATTCCGCCTGATGGGCCGGATGCAAATTTATACATTTTATGGGCGTCCTACACAGAGGCCAGCTTCTCCGACCGTGTCGCCACGATCCTCAGCTTGGCTTCAAGCTGAATCAGGGAGTAGGGTTTCAGGATATATCCCGACACTCCGGCTCCCTTCGCCTCCTCAACGGAACTGACGTCCCCGCGCCCGGTGATCATGACGAAAGGGAATTTCGCGTCAACGCTCCGGATCTGCCGCAGGAGCGCCAGTCCGCTCATTTTCGGCATGTTCCAGTCGCACAGGATGACATCGACGAAATCAAAAGCCGTATCCACGAAGCGCAGACCCTCGTTCCCGTCGGAAGCCTCGAACACCTGCGTGATCCCGATTTCTGTCAGCATGTTTTTCAGCATGATGCGGGCTTCATGCGTGTCGTCGACAATCAGGATTTTCAGCCCACCAAGGCCTTTTGACGATTCCATCTCTCACTCTCCCAGGCGTTCCTTCCGGCGCTCCAGAGCGCGTTCCAGAACATCCCTGACACTGCTCTCCTGCAAAGGCTTCCTCATGAAAGGCTCTCCCGCAGGCACCTGAATATCCTTGCGCCCGTCCATAAAGGGGTAGCCGCTCATGTAAATCACATTCGAATCCGGCCGCACGGAACTGAACATTTCCCCGAGCTTCACGCCGTCCATCTCCGGCATCACCACGTCCGTCAGCAGGAAATCGATCTCCCCGTCGTATTCATCCTGCACGACGAGAGCCTGGTTGCCGTCGCCGGCGGAAAGGACGTTCATCTGCATATTCTCGAACATTCCGGCCAGAAGCTCTCTCAATTCCGGCTCGTCTTCGGCGATCAGGATGGTTTTCCCAGCCAGAGTGCAGAAGGCCGGAGCGTTGCCGAAGACGATGACGTCGACGGCGGGCGCGGAAGTCACAGGCAGATAAATGTCGAAACTGGTACCCTTCCCCGGAATGGAGGACACTTCAATGCTTCCCTTCAGCTGATCGACGATGCCGTAAACGACCGAAAGCCCCAGGCCGGTGCCCTTGCCCTGATCCTTCGTGGTGAAGAACGGCTCGAAGATGCGCGGCAGGATATCGGCCGGTATGCCCGTGCCGTTGTCGACGACGCTGATGCAGATGAAGGATGACTCCGGATATTTCTCCCCGAGAACAACGGGAAGATGCCGCTTCAGGGAGGGAATGCACATGATGGCAAGCTCCCCGCCCTGCGGCATGGCATCGCGGGCGTTCAGCGCGAGATTCAGGATCACCTGCGTCAGATGATCCTGCATGGCATTGACCCAGACGGGCTCCTCCGGCACGGTCATGAGAAGCCGGATGCTCTCGCCGAGCAACGGGCGCAGGAGCGTGTACTGCTGATGCAGAGCCTCGACAAGATTGACTTTTTCCTCCACCCCCACCTTCTGGCGCCCGAAGGAAAGCAGTTGCCGCGTCAGCCCCGCCCCTCTCTGCGTGGCGTTCAGTATTTTCTGAAGCTGTTCCGGTTTCAGCGTGCCTTTCTCCAGTTGCCTGATGGCGACATGCATATGCCCTTCGATGATGGACAGGATATTGTTGAAATCGTGCGCGATGCCTCCCGCGAACTGACCCAGGGCATTCAGTTTCTGCATCTGCGCACGCCGGCTGCTTTCCGCATCGTCGGCCATCTTTCCCTCCGGAAGCGATTTAAAAAACCGCCTACAGGACTATACTCCACTTTAAGTTGTTACCGAAAGGTTAAAAAAACGGGCGCGGATGATTTTAATCCGCGCCCGTTTCAAACGTATTCAGGATCGGAACAGAAAGCACCGCAAAACACCGGCGGACGCCCGTCTGAACAGCATCCCGGGTTATGCAGCCTTACTGGCCTTCATCAGGCCGAAACGCTGCTCTGCGACCCTATCGGCGGCGGTGCTCGTCGAAATGCCGTCGGCATCAGCGCGACGGAAGACCGATTCTGAAGTCTCGCCGATCTTCGCGACATGCGCCACAACCTGGGCACGGTCATAAGGCTTGCCGCTCTTGCGCGCCACATATTCGTAATAGACGTTGATCAGCCCGCCCGCATTGATCACATAGTCCGGCGCGTACAGGATTTTCATATCCCGCAACACATCTCCATGCCGCGCTTCGGCAAGCTGGTTGTTGGCGCCTCCGGCGATGATTTTGGCTTTCATCACTTTGAGCGTCGCATCGTTCAGGGTCGCGCCGAGAGCGCAGGGGGAGAAGACATCGACATCCTGACCGTAGATGTCGTCCAGCTCCACGGCTTTCGCGCCGAATTCCCTGACGACCTGTTTGACCTTGTCCGCTTGCGTGTCGGTGACGACAAGCTGCGCGCCGTCATTGGCAAGCAGCTTGCAGAGATGGTACCCGACATTACCGACGCCCTGAACGGAGACTTTAATCCCGTCGAGATCGTTCTTGTGGAGACGATGCTTTACGGCGGCCTTCAGGCCGGTATAAACGCCGAGCGCCGTCGTCGGCGACGGATCGCCGCTGCCCTCGCCGTCCTTGGAAATGCCGACGACATGCTTGGTCTGGCTGTAGATGAAGTTCATGTCCTCCACGGTGGAACCGACGTCCTCGGCGATGATGTAACGGCCATTGAACGTTTCAACGGCCTTGCCCATGGCGCGCATCAGATCGGGCGTCTTGCTCTTTCTGGAGTCGCCGATGATGACGGACTTGCCGCCGCCAAGAGGCAGGTCGGTGACCGCCGCCTTGTACGTCATGCCCCGGGACAGGCGGAGAACGTCACGCAACGCCTGTTCATCGCTCTCGTACGCCCACATGCGGCAACCGCCCAGCGCAGGCCCCCGATGGGTGTTGTGAACGGAGATAATCGCTTTCAGCCCCGTCTTGGGGCAATGAAAGAAAGACACCTGCTCATGCTGACTGAATTCATTGTGGCTGAATACGGACATATCTGCTCCTCTGCTTGTTATGCTTGTTACGTTGTTCGACACGTTTCACCTGCCTGTTGAAGATTTGCTGTATGTGCAGGATATGTCGCAGATTTTAAAAACTCCTGCAATAGGGTAAAGCCCGTTCAAGCGCATGAATATTGATATTTGATTGAAAATTACGCCGTCAGACCCCTTTGTTTAAAGAGAAAAACAAGCATATGGCATTCTGCGACGCACAAAACGACATGCCGCAATGCAGCAAAAAAATGTATTGCGATGCAGCAAAAACGACTGATTCTATTGAGGTTGTGAATGCCGCGCGAGACGGCTGACGATCTGCTCCTCCCGAAGCCGCTCCGGGGAAAAAGCCTCCGGCCCGCCCTCGCGCACGGGACGATCCGCGAACCTGCCGAAGCTGATCAGCCTGTCATACATGACCAGCGCGCCGGCCACACCGACATTGATGCAGAATCTCATCGGGATTTTGACGACATGGTCGCACCGCGCCAGCATCCCGCCGGAGAGATTCCCCCTCTCCCGCCCCAGCACATAGACGGCGCGCTGCGGATGACGGAAGCTGGGCAGCTCGATAGCCTCCTCCAGAAACTCGATGCCCACAAGGGACGTCTGCCTCGGAAGCAGAATATCCTCCGGCTTCTGAAAATTGTAAAACGGGATATGGCCGAAAGCACCGGAGGTGTCCGACTCCCGCATGGATTTCACGTCCACAGACGGGCTGACGGTGAAGAAAAAGCTCGCCCCGAACGCATGCGCCGACCGCAGCAGATTGCCGACATTCATCGGCTTTGAAACGCTCTCCACGCCGATACCGAAATAACCACGCATGTTTTTATTCATCCTTGCCCTGAATCACGCTTTCCATCTCCGCCGGATTTCCGTACAGCTCCTCGCAATAGTAATGCGAACCGCGCCGGCAGGCCAGAGGACATTGACATCCTGTCAAAAGACTTACACCATGATGACAGCATGCTCCTTGCGTTGTTCTTTCAGACGCAATCCTTGCAGCAGGAGGAAACAAATGCAGACGCGTTCCGCAGAAACTCCATCCGAAACGGCTGATGCGACCGCACCGGTCTTCAGGCATGTGCGCTCCGCGCTCGCCTACGAAGATATGCACGCCATTCGCAAGGAGGTCTCCGGATTCCTTCAACTCCGGCATGTTTCAAAGGAGCGCACCGGCAACCTGCTGCTCGGCCTGACGGAGATACTGACCAATCTTGTCAAGCACCCCGTTCGCAAGGCTGATCATATCGAGATCAGGATCGGAATTTCGGAGACGCAGACGGATCTGGAAGTGCTGGACAACAGCACGCCTTTCGCAAATTTCGATGAAAAATGCGAAAACGCCCTGTCCATGCTGCATGCAGCCGAAACGAAGGCGGAATGCGGCTACGGCCTTGGCTGCATCCTTACCCTTTTCAAAAACCCCGTTTATCTCCCGATGAACACAAGCCCGGATCGTTTGAACCATTTCAGGATATTTCAGGACAGATACCCGGCAATGCTCCCGGCAGGCGCCACAGCACAACGAAAAAAGAAAATTTTTCTGGTGGATGACGACCAGGTATCCCTCCTGATACACGAGCGCATGTTGAACGATATTTACGAAATCATCCCCTTCGAGAGCGCCAGGGACGCGCTGGCGGCATTCGCGCATCACAAGCCGGACCTGATTATTTCCGACCTGACCATGCCGGACATGGACGGCACCGCATTGCGCAAAGCCCTTGCCGGCGCGGAGGGGGGCGATACGACTCCTTTTATTTTCCTGAGCGGCCACAGAGATCGTGAAAACAGCCCGTACATCAGCCATCTGGGGGTGGATGATTTCCTGTGCAAGCCGGTCTCAAGCGAGCGTCTCCACGCCGTCCTGACACGCCTGCTGCATCGCTCCCGTCAGATCCGCGATTCCGTGCAGGGGCAATTTCATCATGACATCACGGAACTGCTCAAACCCTCGCTGCCGGAAAATTACGGCGCGTGGAAACTCGTCACCCGCCATATGGTCGCCGACGCCGGCGGCGGCGATTTCATCCTGCACCAGCAAACGCCGGAGAGTCTGATGGTCGTTCTGGCCGACGTGATGGGACACGGCAGGCAGGCGAAGTTCTTTTCCTGCGTTTACGCGGGATACCTGCACGGCATGTTCCGCATGGACACTGAAACCCCGGAACCCTGCCGCTTCCTGCGATGCCTGTCGCAATCCATAGACGGCGATCCTTTGCTGGAAAACATGATCATGACGTGCCAGTGCTTCCAGTTTTTTCCGGAAGGGCTTCTCAAAATCGCCTCCGCCGGACACCCCTGCCCGATCCACCTGCGGGGCGGACGCGCCGAAAGGATCGATGTGACGGGCCCTTTGCCCGGCCTCGTCGGAGACAGCTTTTACGACATGAAATCCGTCCGTCCAGAACTCGGAGATAAAATCCTTTTCATGACGGACGGTTTCCTGGAGACGTTCGACCAGCGGGGGCTCGCCGCGCAGGCCCTCCTGAAACAGGTTCAGGACGCACCTCCGGGGCCGGCCTCCGTTCTTGCCGACCATCTCTGGCGGGAATTTCTGCGGAAACAGCAGGAACAGCCCGTTCACAGGGACGACGCCACAATCATCATCGCGGAATATGGAGGAACGACATGACCACCGACAGCACCCTTGAAATTCAGAACCGGCCACGGTTTTCAGTCATCCGTTTCTTCGGCTTCGTGGACGCCGGCACCGTCGAGCGGGCCAGGAGCGTGATCGACGCGGAAATTCCGGCGGGTTGCCCCAACATCATCATCGACCTTGAAAAGGTTGAATTCCTGGACAGTCACGGCGTCGGACTTTTCGCCTCCCTGCTGAAAAAAGTCCACGGCAACAATGGGCTGCTCGTTTTTGCCGGAGCCTCCGCGCAGCCCGCCTCCGTTCTCAATATCGTGGGATTCAACGGGTCTCTCGTCACCTACTGCGAGGATCTGCAGCACGCTTGCGCATTGCTGGAAGGAGGGAAAAAAGATCCCTGACCTGGGGCTTCGGCGGCGGCGCAGGCACAGAACGAGACTGCCCGGAGGCTACGGAACGGCCCAACTTTGCCTTCATGCTCATAAAAGATCCCTTCCAGACCATTCTATCCACAGAACGATTCTTGTCAAACGCCCCTTTCTTTAAAAATGGGCTATCCCGTTATTTTATCTTGTTTTTCCGCCCTCGCGTCCCCAGACGGCAAGCAGACCGCCCAGAATGACAAGCAATGACAACCAGTTCGGCACCAGCGGCGCGCTTTCGACGCTCCCGACGCTGTAAGCCGAATTGCGTTTCAGGCCGATCCAGTCCCTGCCGCCGAAGCTGCCGTTCCCCGGCCTCATGCCCCTGAAGGAGAAACGGGGCGTTTCAGAATACCAGATCATCGCACCTTTCGTCTGATCGGCCACCGGCTTCAGCCTGTCTTCGGTGGTGCGGACGTCCGAAAATTCCTCGCCCGCCGCCGTGCCCACGACCGCAAAAGCCGTCTTGCCACCGTTGCTGAAGCGGTAGATGCCATTCCGGTCAGCGATCACCTGGGCGCTGACGAGGGATTTCTCATGCGTCAGCAGGGCGATGGTTTCATCCTGCCCGTCCGGACGGGTCATCGTGACGTTCTTCGGATCGGGGGGCGTATCCCGCCCGGAAACGGTGATCGCGTTTCCTCTGACTTCCGCCCGGATGAAATCCTCCTCCAGTTCCGGCTCCTTCATCAGCCAGTGCGCAACGCGGCGCAGCAGCTCGGTATACGGCCCGCCGCCATCCACCCCCTTCGACCACAGCCAGATATTGTCGCTCGTCAGCACCGCCACGCGCCCTTCTCCGGCCTTGTCAAGAATCAGCAGGGGACGCCCCTCCGCCCCCGTCATCAAAACCTGCCCGCCGGTCTGGTTGACGTCCGTCTGGGTCAGCCAGCGCCCCCAGGGGTTTTCGTTTTCCTGAAACCGATGAAGGTCGCCGGTGACAGGGTGGTTTTTGCCGAGGTCTGTCAATTGCGGCAGATACGGCCCCGACAGAATGCTCTGGTTCTCCGGTTTCGGCTCGACCGGCAGGATCCCGCCGAGCGGCGTCCTGAATACGCTTTGCTCCGGACGATCCGATCCCAGCGCCATCAGGAAAGCACCGCCCTCCTTCACGAACGAGGCGATATTGAGGAAGTATTGCCGCTGCAACAGGCCGTATTGGGCATATTTATCGAAGATAATCAGGTCGAAATCCCGAATCCTCCTCTGGAACAGCTCATCCACCGGAAAGGCGATCAGGGACATCTCGCGGGACGGGGTGTTGTCGAACGACATCGGCGTGCGCAAAATCGTGAAGTGGACGAGATCGATAGACGGGTCGGCTTTCAGCAGGTCACGCCACGCCCTCTCCCCGACATGCGGCTGACCGGAGACGAGCAGAACCCGCAGCCGGTCCCGCACCCCGTTCACGATGACGGCGGCGGTATTGTTGCTTTCCGTCATTTCGCCTTTTTCGGCGGCGATGGAAAACTCAAAAACGTTCTGGCCGGGATGGTCGAGCCTGAAAGCGTAGTTCTGCACTTCCCCCGCCGCAACGGTAAACCGGCCAAAGGGTTTTCCATCCTGACTGATATTGAGGACGATGGGCGTTCCGGAAGGCCTGCCGCTATCCCCGACCTTCACCCTGAGTGTGATCTCCTGACTGAGCAGCCCGTATTTCGGCGCTTCGACGACCGTCACCTTGCGGTCGAACTCGTCCTTTTTTCCCGTCAGGACGACATGGAAAGGCGCCAGTCTTTCCAATGCGCCAAGGCTTTCAGGAACATCATGCACCTGCCCGTCCGTAATCAGAACCGTACCGGCGACCTGCCCTTGCGGAATACCGGTCAGGTTCTCTTTCAGAGCAGAGAAAAGGGACGTGTTCTGGTTTTTCAGGCTGATGAAGTCCTGACCGGCGCGAATAACGACCGGCTCGACACCGGGCGCGGAAGAGTCCAGAGATGTTTTGATGTAAGAGAGAATTTTCTCGGCGGTTTCATTGCGCCCCGCGATATTTTCGCTCGGGGATTCATCCACCACGATCACCAGCTTGTCTGGCAGGGGCAGCCGCACTTCGTTGATGACGACGGGCTCCAGCAGCAGAAAAACGAGGACGGCGAAGAAAAGGCTCCGCCCATAAAAATCAGGCGCGCACCGCCATCGAGCCAGAGCCGCGATCACTACAGCCGCCAGCAGCAGAAAGCCGAGGACGGGATAAGGGAGCAAAGGCGACCATTGAAATCCCGCGTTCATCGACCAAGCCTCTCCAGAATATAAGGAACATGCACCTGATCCGCCTTGTAATTGCCGGTCAGCGCCGCCATCACCAGATTGACGCCGAACCGCCGGGCCATTTCGCGCTGCTCCTCTCCTCCAGGCTCGATCATAAAGCGTGACCTGTCCGCCGCATCCTTCGACCAGGCTGCTGCCCAGTCATTCGATCCGATGATAACGGATGTCACAGCATCGTGACGCGGGCTTGGCTCCCTCTCGATCCACAATTTCCCTCCGGCATAACGCCCCGGAAAATCGTCAAGGAGGTAGAAACTGCGCGACAGGATATGATCCTTCGGAATATCAACAAGCTCAGGGATCTGGATGTCCTGCGTCAGTTCCCGCAGCTTGCGCGTGCCGGGGGCTGAATGAATATCCTCCGCGCCGCCAAACTGCCGATCCCGTGTATCGAACAAAATCATCCCGCCGTGGCTGAGATAATCCCTGATATTGCCCGCCGCCGCGCCGGACAGAGGCTCCTGCCTCGCGCTCATCGGCCAGTAAATCACGGGATACCACGCCAGAAGGTCTTTCGCCGGATTCAACACGACAACACCCTTGATTTTCACCGTGGTGCGCGCGCTGATAACTTCCCCCAGTCCCGTCAGGCCGTTGAAGCTCGTGCGGTCGATGTCCTGATCCCCCGTTTCGATATAAGCAAGATAAATGCCGGAAACGAGTTCCTTTTCCTCCCCCGCCGCCAATGCCGGCGCAGCGAAAAACACCGACAGAAACACAGGCGCGAAGACCACGATTCCCCGCAGACGAAACGTCACCAGCGTATCCAGAAGCAGAAGCAGCAACGCCCATTTGATAAAGAAGGCTTTCAGGTCGATCTCCCCCGCCCTGTGATAGGACAGGATCATATCCACCGGCGGAATATCCACAAGCGCCTGCATCTTCGGCAAAGCGTCTCCGAGGTTGAACGCCCTGAACTCCTGCGCGTTGCCGTAGACGCCGGGCGGAGTCTGCGGCGAGGGTTCGAACGCCTGACCCGGCGCGATCGGCGTCGCAATCGTCCGGCTGTCCGGCGTCTCCAGCCTGCCGAAGCCGTCCAGCAGAAAAAGAGGCGGCAGCGCGATCTGCGCTTTATAGCCGCTGATGCCGTTGCTGAGAGAAACCATCCTTTGCAGGGACTCCACGAAAAGCCCTGAATAACAGAAATTCGACCAGTCCGGCCCCGCCGAAGTATGGATCAGAACCACCGTCCCTTTGCCCATCCTGCCGCCGGTCGCCAGAGGGGTGCCGTCTTCAAGATGCAGCCATGTTTTTTCAAACACTTCCGGCGACGGCTCGGCAAGCACCTGCCGCGTGACCGTCACATCCTGCGGAACGGACAAGCCATACAGGGGGCTTTGCGCGGAAATCCCGCCGAGGCGCACAGGCTTTTCCCACGTCATCGCCCCTTCCATCGCCCGCTGGCCGGTGCGCAGCGGAACGGGCAGCAGGACATCCTCCGAATGCGCCGCCAGATTGGGGCCGGCAAAGCGGATCAGAAAGCCCCCCTGCCGCACCCAGCCGGACAGCTCCGTTTTTTCCGCCGCCGTCAGGGGCGTGCTGTCCGGCAGGATCAGCGCGGAAAAGGCCGATTTTAAAAGGGTGTCCAGCTTATCAATGGTGATCCGGCCTTCCGCTTCCAGAGCACGCCTCAGATAATACACTTCGCTCAGGAAATCGCGGTTTTCCTTACTGGCCGCATCCGCAATGATTCCCACCTGATGCTGACGCCACCCCGCGCCCGCCAGAATAACGCCGGAAGCCATCCCCGGCTCGCGCAGCATCAGCCGCGCCGTCTTGTCGCGCACTTCCGGAAGCATGTCCCATGAAAAGGCGTATTCCGTCTTGCCCGCCGGAAAATCCAGCTTCAGTTCGTCCGCCACGGCGCCACCGGTTGACAACGCCAGAAGCCGCAGAGGTTTATCCTGAGGCAACGCATTCATACGCTCCAGCGAGAAACCGGGCTGCCCGGACTTCCGCACCTCCTGCCTGAGAATATAAGGATCGTTCACTTCCTCATCCGTCACAAGAGAGAGTCCGCCGCCCTGCGCCTGTATCAGCTTCAGCAGTTCCCGCGTATCGTCCGGAGAGGGCGTGATCCCGTCGCTGAGAAAAACGGAGTATGTGACCTTATGCTTGCTCAAAATATCCTGCGCCAGAGCCAGCACATCTTTGTGCGCGGTCGGCCAGGGCTGCGGCTTCAGCCTGTTCGCCCATTCCTCCGCCTGAACGGCCTCCATCGGGCCATAGACATGCGCGCGGCCGTCCTCGCCGGAAGCGGCGGTCGGCAGAAAAATCACCGGCCTCCCGCTCCGCCCGATCTGACGGAGAAATTCCTTCAGCCTGTCCTGACGCGCCTCCCAGCCGGAGGCCGAAGCCCAGCCGTTGTCGATCACGATCAGAACCTCTCCCGCCCTGCCGCCGGGCAGTTCCTCCGCCGGATTCAAGACAGGCTCCGCGAAGGCAATAATGAAAAGAATGGCCGTCAGGGAGCGCAGCAGAAGCAGCCACCACGGCGTATGCGCCGCCGACTTCAGGGGAGTCGTAATGTCTTTCAGCAGGAAGAACGGCGGAAACCTGAGCGTCCTGGACTGAGGCGGCATCACGCGCAGCAGCCACCACAGGACGGGCACGGCGGCCAGCGCGCCCAGCATCCACGGGGAGAGAAAGACAAGATTTTCAAACATCGTCATTTCTTCACAGACAAATCGTCATACAGGCGCACGATAGCCTCTTCCAGAGGCGTGTCCGTGCCGAATTTCTCGAACTTCCATCCGAACCCTGCGGCCATGCCGGCAAGGCTTTTCCGGTGCGCGGCGAATCTGCGCCCGTATTCCTCGCGGATCGCCTCGACCTGCGGGACAAGCAGAGGCTCCGCAGACATATCCTCGACATCCTGAAACCGTATCCGCCCGGCGTAGGGCAAAGACTGTTCGGCTGGATCGAAAACCTGCACCAGCATCCCCCCCACATGGCGCATCGCGAGGGATTCGCAGAAAGAGGCCAGTTGCGCGACCGGAAAATAAAAATCGCTGATAAGGAGGGCATGCGACCGCGCCGCCACGAAACGTCCGCTTTCCACCAGATGCGTTTGCGCGGGAAGGGTCTCGAAGATTCGTTGTATGGAGGAAGTGCCGGTCTGCGGCGCAAGGTCCGTCCCCAGCAGGCTGACCTGCTCGCCTCCGTCCAGCAGCACGATGCCCAGTGCCAGCAGCAGAATCTCGGCATACTCTTTCTTGGAAAAAAGCCCCTGCGCGGATTTGAAATCCATCGATTTCGAAGCATCGCGGTGCATCCAGACCGTTTGCGCGGCTTCCCACTCCATCTGACGCACGAACGCCTGATCCCGCTTGGCCGTCTGCCGCCAGTCTATGTCGCGCCGCGCGTCCCCCGGCTGGTACGGACGGAACTGCCAGAAGGCTTCCCCCGTGCCTACGCGACGACGGCCATGAACGCCTCTCATGAAACTATGCGCGACCTTCTCGGCCTCCAGCAGCAGCCCCGGAAGGTTTCCGGCCAGACTTCCCGCATGGGACAGAGCGTCGCGCGGCTGCGTCATGGGGCGGCCTTCGCCTTCCTCTCCAGCACCGCCGCGAAAAATCCGTCGGTGTCGTGCAGAGAGGGCGTGAGTTGCAGAAATTCGCCTTTGACGCCGAATTCAGGATAATCCCTGAGGAAAGCCCCGATCTGATCCTGGTTCTCTTCCGGCAGAAGCGAGCAGGTCGCGTAAACGAGCCTCCCGCCCGGCTTGACGAGGCGGCAGGCGCTCTCCAGTATTTTGCGCTGCAACGGCACAAGTTCGGAAATGCCCGGCCCCAGCATGCGCCAGCGTTTGTCCGGATCGCGCCGCCACGTTCCCGTTCCCGTGCAGGGCGCATCGACCAGCACGAGATCGAAATGATCCTTATGGCGCTTGACCCATTTGTCGTTCTCGCTCGTGAGGGCGCGGGTCTCGATATTGTGCAGCCCTGCCCGGCGGAACCTCAGCTTCGCCCGCTCCAGCCGCTTGTCCAGAACGTCCATCGCCACGATGCGGCCTTTGTTGTTCATGGAGGCTCCAAGCGCGAGCGTCTTGCCGCCCGCGCCCGCGCAGAAGTCCGCCACCTGCTCCCCCGGCTTCGCGTCCGCCGCCGCCGCCACCATCTGCGAGCCTTCGTCCTGAATTTCGATAGCTCCTTCCAGAAAAAGCGGATGCTGCGACACCTGCGGACGTCCGAACACCCGTATCGACAAAGGGGAAATTTTTCCCGCGTGCGCGTCGAAGCCGTCTTTTATGAGCCTCTCCAGAACCTCGTCGCGCTTCGCCTTGAGGGTGTTGACGCGCAGATCCATCGGCGCCTGCCCCAGCATAGCCTTCATCTCATCCCCGTACCGCGCGCCCAGCCCCTTTTGCAGCAGGTCGAACGCCCATTCCGGGCATTCCGTTTTTTCCCGCAGGGGCATGTGCGGATGCTCCAGATTCTGCTTGTCCATGGCCTTCGCCATCTTCAGCTCGGACTCGGACAGTTTCTCCGGCGTGTATCTTTCCCCCGAAAACGTCTCCTCGATGGAAGCCATGCTGTGCTCGCGCTCGAACATCAGGTCGGCGATCACCAGCGTCCGCGCGTTCGCCTCGCAGCCGCACCGCCTGATCCACCATCCGAGGCGGTGATACGCGCGCATGATGCGGTAAATGCGGGTGTTGATCGCAGCACGGTCATGAGAGCCGATGAAACGGCGTTCCCTGAAATAAAAGCTCACCGTCCCGTCCGCCGGCCCGGGAGCTTCGATGATTTCCGCCAAAAGCTCGATGACCGCCTGTATGCGGGCAGATGGAATCATGCGGATGGCATCCTTTTTCTATTTATTTACGCGCACGAATTCCGCGTTTTCGATCATGGCCGGGATATCCTTGCTGCCGGTATAGGCCATGGCCGATTTCAGGCCGCCGACAAGATGACGGACCATATGCGCCACGCCGCCGCGGTACGGCACGGAAGTATCAACAGGGTCTTCGTCGAAACGATACGGATCCGGAACGCCAGACGGATTCGGAGGACGGTGCTGCGCCCTGGCCGCCGGATTGACGACCTTGTAGACAATCCCTCCCTGACAGACGATCTCGCCCGGCGCCTCGTCCGTTCCGGCGAACAGGCGGTCGATAACGACGGACTCCGCGCCCGCAGCGATGGCTTTCGCCACAGCGGCGGGGCTTTCAACGCCGCCCGCGACGATCACTGGAACATCCATCATCCCGCATTGTTCCACGACATCCAGAACGGCTTTGAGCTGAGGCATCCCGACCCCGGCCAGGGCACGGCTGGCGGATCCGGCCCCCGCGCCCACGCCGACCCTGATCGCGTCCGCCCCTGCATCGACGAGGGAACGCGCGGCATCCGCCGTCACCACGTTACCGGCGACGATCTGCACGGCGCTGGATCGTTGCTGGCGGATGTGGCTGACGGTACTGATGGCATCACGGGTATGGCCGTGCGCCGCATCGATGAAAACGACATCCAGACCGGCATCCGTCATGGCCGCCGTCCGGTCGAAGGCGTCCTTTCCGGTGCCAACGGCGGCGCCCACGCGCAGGCGTCCCAGCGTATCCCGCGCCGCATCCGGGAAGCGGGACAGTTTTTCAATATCCCTGACGGTGACGAGGCCGACGCAGCGCCCCTGCTCATCCACCACGACCAGTTTCTCGATCCGGTGCTGATGCAGCATCCGTTTGGCCATTTCTTTTTCAACAGGTCCTTCGACCGTAACGACCTCCCGCGTCATCAACTCGGTCACGGGCTTCGCGTAATCCTCGAAAAACCGGATGTCGCGGGAGGTGATGATGCCGACCACCTTCTGCGAGGACTGTTCGATCACCGGAAGGCCGGAAACCCTGTACGTCGTCATCAGATCGAGAGCTTCGGCCACGCTCGCTTCCTGCGCGATCGTGATCGGATTCATCACCATGTCCCCCTCGGAGCGCTTCACGCGCCTGACTTCCTCGACCTGCTTGCCCAGAGGCATGTTGTCATGGATGATCCCGATGCCCCCCAGCTGGGCGATGGCCACCGCCATGGCGCTTTCGGTCACATAATCGACCCCCGCCGCAATCAGGGGAATGCCAAGACTGATCGTTTTCGTGAGGCGTGTCCCGATGAGGACGTCCGCCGGCTTGACATTCGTTTCCCTTGGCATCAACAGAATGTCGTCAAAGCCCAGAGCTTCATGAATTTCGGCATTTCTCTTCATCGGGGATCCCCTTAAAAAAACCGTTCGGTCATTGATTCTAGCCGCGGAACCCCAGCGCCACAACATACATTTCGGACGAATCCGCGCGGCTGGCGTGCGGCTTGACGTGCTTCACCTTCGTGAAATCTTTTTTAAGCTGGTTAAGTAAATCCTTTTCCGCGCCGCCCATGAAAACTTTCGACAGGAACGTGCCGCCGGGAACGAGCACTTCCCGTGCAAACATGTACGCCGCTTCGGCAAGCGCCATAATGCGTAAATGATCGGTGCGCTTGTGACCGGTCGTCGGCGGCGCCATGTCGCTCATCACCACATCCGCTTTTCCGCCAATCGCCTTCGTGAGCAGATCGGGGGCAGAGTTATCCATAAAGTCAAGACAGATGAACTCCGCACCCTCCACTTCCGGCATTTCAAGATAATCGATTGCCACGACCCGCCCGCCCGTCTTGCCTGGTTTTACCAGACCGGCGACGATCTGCGTCCAGCCGCCGGGGGCGGCGCCGAGATCGACCACCTTCTGCCCCTGCTTGAAAATCTTCAGGTCGTCGTTCATCTGGATGAGCTTGAAGGCCGCGCGGCTCCTGTACCCTTCCGCCTTGGCGGCGGTAACGTAAGGGTCATTCAGCTGCCGCTCCAGCCACCGCGCCGACGAGACCGACCGCCGGTCGCGCGTTTTGACGCGCACCTTCTTCTGAAGGCCGCGCGGGTTCCTGAGAGGTTTTACGGGCGGTTTCTTTCCGGTCATCGAGGCGATGATACAGCAGTCTCCGTTCAGGAGCGATCACTTTTTCATTTGACCCTACCTGTTTAGTCCCACGGTGTGCTGTGTTGGGTTTATTCAGACTTTGCAGATGTATTCGTAGGCCGTCAGCCCGTTGAGGTTTTTGACAGTATGTGTCGAGAGCGAATATACATGTCCGATTAAACAGGATTTCGCTGAGGCCGACCGTCCCTCCGTAGTTTGCGAGGCTATTGCAGTCCGCGAAAACGGCCAGAAGAACCTGGTCGCCTTTCTTCTGGATCAGGCCGTCCGGAGGACGACGTCTGGTCAAGGAAGCACATGCCCTGCGGCGCTTCCAGCATCAGCGTTTTCTGTCCGACGGGCACGAAGATCGTCTGGCGGTAATCGATCGGTTTCTTTGCGGCGCACACCGAACCCCGGAAGCAGGCCTCTGCCTAGAAAAGCTCGAGTATGAGGCAGCGCGCCGATCCGCCGCCGTATTTTTCAATCGTCGGAATAGGGGAGTGAAGGATCTCCCTGTAATGCGCCGCGATCTTCTTTTTCTGCTCCGGGGTCAAAGCCTCGTAGCCGCGCGAGGAAAGGATGAGATAGGGGGTATCGTCCCTTCCCATCACTTCGAGCGCGTTGCCGCACATATTGTCCAGCTGGTCCAGGCTGATGTCGATGATTTCGTGCGTTGCCGCCAGCTTCCGGACGACAGCGGCGCGGTCTTCCTCCACGATGGCCCCGGTGCAAAGCCCCGCGAGCTTCGTGCCGATGAATAAAATCAGGTCCGTATGGTAGACGGGCGCGCCCCTGACAGTGTTCGTGCGGAAAGAAACAAGCTCATAGCCAGCGTCCTGCGCCCACTTTTTCGCGAGGGCTTCATTGCTTCTGGCGGATACCGCGAGATAGGCGATTTTGTTCACGCGGTCGAAGCTGAAGCTGCCTGTGCCTTCCAGAAACCTATTATCGTTCGTAAACGGACTATAATCCTTCACCGTTTTATAGGTTTGCTGCAGAAAGGCGCATATCTCCGGCGTTTTCTCTGCCCTGCGGTTGGGGGCGAGCATGGGATAGTACACAACCGTTCCGTCCTCGTGCGTCGAAACCCAGTTGCCGGGGAAAATGTGGTCCGGGCAGGCCGGGCTGCCATCCATCCGCGTCACACGGACGCCGTGTTCCTCCAGATTGTCCGCAAACGCGTCCAGCTCGGCCTTCGCTTTGGCCAGCAGCGTGGCGGGATCGGGGGGGGCTTCGCTTGTCTGGTACAGGTTTGTCTCCTGCGTTTCCGGATTGGAATAGAAAACGGTGGGGCGGATAAGAAAGAGATGATTGGTCGACTGGTGCGCGGGCATATTTTTCCCTCTGTCAGATCGGTTGCATCATGATATGAAACCAAGGGAATTATCTCAATACATAAATTAATTCCATAATAAGTGTATATTCGCTTGCATAAAGCCGTTTTCTGCCCTACAAGCAAATAATCTCAACGAGAAGGACAGAACCATGAGCAAGAAGAAGGTTGTTTTGGCGTATTCCGGAGGTCTCGACACCTCCGTCATTCTCAAATGGCTGATCGAGGAAGGATATGAAGTCATCGCCTACCTCGCGGATGTCGGTCAGATGGAGGACTTCAAGGCCGCGAAGGAAAAGGCCATGAAGATCGGCGCCAGCAAGGTTTACATCGAGGATCTCAAGGAAGAATTCGTCACCGATTTCATTTTCCCCGCCTTTTCGGCAGGGGCGGTTTATGAGGGCCGCTATCTTCTCGGCACGTCGCTTGCGCGCCCCGTCATCGCGAAAAAGCAGATCGAGATCGCCGAGAAAGAAGGCGTCAACTGCGTCTCTCACGGCGCGACCGGCAAAGGCAACGATCAGGTGCGGTTCGAGCTGACCTACTACGCCCTGAAGCCCGACGTTGAAGTCCTTGCTCCATGGAAGATGCCGAAGTTTTTGCAGCGCTTCCGGGGACGGGAAGACATGCTGAACTATGCGGAGCAGCATGGCATTCCCGTGACCGCGACGCGCAAGAAGCCCTACTCCGAGGACGACAACCTCCTGCACATCTCGCACGAGGCGGGCATCCTTGAAGACCCGAACGCGCCCTGCGACGAGTCCGTCTACTCCCGCACGACGGCTCCCGAAAAAGCGCCGGACACATCCGAAGTCATCACGCTGACGTTCAAGGACGGCATTCCGGTGAAAGTCGAAAATCCCTCCGACGGCACGGTCAAGACTTCGCCGCTGGAGCTGTTCCAGTACCTGAACAAAATCGGCGCGAAGCACGGCATCGGGCGCCTCGACATGGTCGAAAACCGCTTCGTCGGCATCAAGTCGCGCGGCGTTTACGAGACCCCGGGCGGGACGATCCTGTACAACGCGCATGCCGACATCGAGGGCATCGCGATGGACCGCGAGGTCATGCGGCTGCGGAACATGCTGCGGGAAAAGGTCGCCGAGGTGATCTACTACGGCTTCTGGTTCTCGCCGGAGATGGACTTCCTCATGGGCGCGATCCGGCAGAGCCAGAAATACATCGACGGCACGGTGAAGGTGAAGCTCTACAAGGGCGTCGCCTATCCCATCGCGCGCATGTCGCCGACGTCCCTGTACAACGAGGAGCTTTCCTCCATGAACGCGGCGGGCGGCTTCAACCAGCAGGATTCCGAAGGCTTCATCAAGATCAACGCGATCCGCCTGAAGGCGCATCACCAGATTTTGAAAGCGCTGGAAAAAAAGCGCAAGGACAAGGCGGCGTAATTTCCTTCCCAAAAGGAGAGGAAGAAGACAGGTCAGTTCCGCTCTTTTTTAAGAAGCCGAAGCTGTTCCATGACGGCCTCCGGCCCTGTTCCGCCGAAAGATTTGCGCTTCGCTACCACATTCCTGATGTCGATGGCCCTGAAGATATCCTTGTCGAAGAGCGGGCTGAACTTCCTGAATTCCTCCAGCGGCAGGGCGTCAAGGGTTTTTCCCGCCTCAAGGCAATGCCGCACCATTTTCGCCGCGACCGCGTGCGCCTCGCGGAAGGGCAGCCCCTTCGCGGCGAGATAATCGGCGGCGTCGGTGGCGTTCAAAAAACCCTCGCGCGTCGCCTGCATCATTTTTTCGGGCCGCGCCTTCATGGTTTTCAGCATCCCGGCGATGTGGAAGAGGGACTGCTTCACCGTATCGACGGAATCGAACAGGCATTCCTTGTCTTCCTGGAAATCCTTGTTGTAGGTCAGCGGGAGTCCCTTCAGCACGGTCAGCATCGTGAATAGGTCCCCGTAGACGCGGCCCGTTTTTCCGCGCACAAGCTCCGCGAGGTCGGCGTTTTTCTTCTGCGGCATCATGCTGCTGCCGGTGCAATAGGCGTCGCCCAGAGAAACGAACCCGAACTCGCTCGACACCCACAGGACGATCTCCTCGCAGAGGCGCGACAGGTGGCAGGCAATCAGGGCGTTCGCCGCCAGAAGCTCCACGATATAGTCGCGGTTGCCCACGGCGTCCATGCTGTTGGGATAGGGTTTTTCGAACCCGAGCGCCTTTGCCGTGTGCCAACGGTCGACCGGAAACGTCGTTCCCGCCAGCGCGCCCGCGCCCAGGGGGCAGACGTTCAGGCTTTCGGCGCAGTTTCCGAGCCTCCGGATATCACGCAGGAACATCCATGCATAGGCCAGCAGATGATGCGCGAACAGGACGGGCTGCGCGCGCTGCAAATGGGTGTATCCGGGCATGACGGTATCGATGTTCTCCTCCGCCTTCACGGCGAGAACGTCGATGAGACCCTTTAGCAAGACCGTGGTTTCAGAGCAGGACTGCCGCGCGTAAAGATGCATGTCGAGCGCGACCTGATCGTTCCGGCTGCGCGCCGTGTGCAGCTTGCCCGCGACGGCGCCGATCTTTCCATGCAGCAGACGCTCGACGTTCATGTGGATGTCTTCGTCCTCAAGACGGAATTCCGCTGTTCCGGCCTCCACGTCCTTCAAAATGCCTTTCAGGCCACCGATGATTTTCCGGGCGTCGGCTTTCGGAATGATGCCCGTATGGCCCAGCATGTCCGCATGGGCGATGCTGCCCTGAATGTCGAGGACGGCAAGGCGGCAGTCGAAGGAGATCGAGTTCCAGAACGCCTCGAGCGCGGGGCTGGCGGTTTCCTTGAATCCCCCGCCCCGAAGTTTTTTGTTCTTTTTTTGCATGACTCACCGCCTGTAAAAATGAAACAGGTTCATTTTATACGACGATTTGCCTTTGCTCCAATAAAAACCTCAGGGGCGAAGCTTGTCCTGAAATCCGTTCTTCTTCGCGAGGCCGCCCGGAATGCGCGTTTCGTTGATGTCATTCGTGACGCAGTGGATGGCGCCGCCGGCGTGGATGAACTGGCTCATGTCCGTCGCGATCACTTTATAACCGATTCCGGCCAGCTTGTCCTGAAGTCCCTGGCTGCACTCGGGCAGGACAATCGTGCTGCCGACGCAACGCAGGTTGCAGGCGTACCTGGCGGCGTCGCTTTCCGAGACTTCGATCAGGTACTCGCTTCTCGACAGGCCATAGCGGTCAAACGCGTTTTGCTGCATTTTCTCAAAAGCGGCGTCGCTCATGCCGCCTCTGTAGCAGAGCATATGACCGCTGGGCAGGGGGGCAAGGGACGTATCGATATGGAAGAAGGGTTTCCTGACTTCAAGGCTGATGACCTCAACTCCCGTGACCTGCGACAGGGCTTTATGCGCCCGCTGGTCGGACCGGCCCGAAGCGGCTCCTTCGCGGCCAGGAGTATTGGTGTACCCGGACCAGAATACGTCGCGGAAAACGTCATAGACGTTATCGCCCGTGCCTTCGGTGCGGAAGTGCGCGTTGATCAGGACATGGCTTCCTTCGGCTTCAAAGAAGGCGGACTGGCCGTCGACTTCAGGCTGCCGGTTTTCATTTGAAAAGCGACTGAAAATGGTTACCAGTTTACCTTGTTCCGTTTTGAAGGAAAGGGAAGGATCTGCCGTGAAAACTTGATTCGGATTTTTCGGGTCAGGCTCCATCACGACCGTTTTCGCGCCGAGCTGATTGAAAATCTCTCTCAGGTTTGTCCACTGCCTTTTCGCTTTGGCGACAAAAGCCTCCGGATCTTTTGCGTATTCCTCGTAACCGACGATCTCGAAATCATTGGCAGGACTGTAGCCGTCCTTATGGGGTTTATTTATGGCATAGAATTTGGGGTCTGCCATCAGAAGAACAGGCCTCCGTGTATCTTCACTGAAGATCTTTGCCATTGCCTTCCATCCGCCCGTTCTGATAAGGCATTGTCACGAATGTTCCAGTTATAACCAATTATTGTCATTAGGTCAAGTAAAAAGATTACGTTAAATTGAAATGTTGCTTCGCCGGGTATGCTCGATGTTCCCGACCACCAGATACAGCTCGTAAGGGAGGAAACAATGGTGGTGGGCGGAGGACTCAAACTTGGATGCGTCTAAGATGCGACCCAGCATTTGCCTATGTTTGCTCCTTCATATCGATACGTTGACCGCTTTCTGGGATGAATAACGCATCTAAATGATACCGAACAAAAAAAAGTTCGAGCCGTCCCGAACACTTTTGGATGCTACGGTTTTCCAGCGTCTGCGTCCAGAATGAAAATCGTATGCGAGGGCAAGGCAAGTGACAGCCCGGACAACCTGAATTTGATGTGAACCGGGACCCTCACAAACGCCGGGATCGCGTGGGAGAAGCCGTTCGTCCGGTTTTGGGGCTGGCATGGAGCAATCACGGCGGCGGGAATGGCGGCGAACCCTCATGAAGCCCACCAAGGCTGGATATTTTTTATTTGAATTTTGCAGGAATTTTGTC
>JAZDGQ010000130.1:0-21766 GCA_043806835.1 Pseudomonadota bacterium
TGGCTCCGCAAACAAGCCAGACGCTCCATCCACGCACTTTGGAGCTGCTTTGCGGATTCCTTGCTGCTCTTTCCACCACTTGAGTGTCTCAACTACTTTACCAATTCAGGATACCATCAGCCTTCGCGGGAAACGCTCTAAACCTTTGATGCTCCGGAATCTAACTATTTCAAGAACTTACAAGATTCCGACTTTTGTCTGGATGACGCAAAATGAGGTTTTTAGAGGCGGTCAATATTTTCTGATGTCAACTCCCGATCATTTTGTATCGGGAGGGATTTCCGAAGCCGCATTCATAAAGTCGCTTCGCGCGGCCAGACCCCGCCCTGCGGCTTCCGAGAGAGCGTCCATGACGGCCTGCTTGCCGAGCAATTCGCCCAGAATGATCCCTTCCGGCGCTCCGGGGCCATAGACGATGTTGAAAGGGATGCCGTATTTCCCGTACTTTCTCAGATAAGCGGCGATTTTTTCGTCGCGATGCGTCCAGTCAGCCCGTAAGCGCAGGATGTTGGGGCCGGAAAGGGCTTCTCTGACTTCCCTCCGGCCAAGCACCATCCTTTCGTTGGCCTTGCAGGTCAGGCACCAGTCGGCGGTGACGTTCACGACGACGATCCGGCCTTTCTCCACGGCGGGACCGATCAGCGCTTCGTCAAACCGGGTCCAGCCGTCCTCCGGCAAAGAGGGCGCAGATACAGACGCCGCCAGCACGCTGAAAAGCCAGACGGCAGTGAGAACAAGGGCAAGAGCCAGTATTTTTTTGAGGGTCGCCATCCATTTCCCTGGCTTCGGCATGTGCCCGAAGAGACGCGGCGACACCGCCAGAACCATATAGGGGGCGCCCATTCCGAGGCCGAGGAAAGTGAAGACGGCCAGAATATCCGTCGCCCCGCGCGCCAGCGCGAACCCGACCGCCGTGCCCAGAAACGGCGCCGTGCAGGGAGTCGCCAGCAGTGTGGCGAAAGCGCCCGTCAGGAAATGCCCGATCAGCGTCGGCTCATGCTCCTGCCTGACAGGCATGTTTTTGGCGATGAACCGTGGCAATGGAATTTCAAACAGCCCCCACATGTTGGCGGCGAAGAGGGCAAGGACGGAGATGAGGAAGATCAGGAATGCGGGATGCTGGAACTGGATGCCCCAGCCGATGCTCCGGCCGGCGGCTTTCAGCGAGACCAGAACACCCGCCATCAGCCAGAAGGAAAAAACGATCCCCGCCGCCGAGGCCATGAAGTTCCGGAAGATCGGCCAGCGGTGGATGCGGTGGTTCTTGCCGCCGTGACTCAGCACGGACAATATCTTGAGCGACAGGACGGGCAGAACGCAGGGCATCAGGTTCAGGAGCAGCCCGCCCAGAAAGGCCAGGAACAGAATGCCGGCGTCGATACGCTCCGACTGCGCGTCCGGAGCGTTCCCGAGAACGACGCGCCTCTCGAAAGCGCGGTCATGATTGCCGACGGTCAGGGTAAGCTCTCCGCGCCGCAGGTTTTTCCCCAGGACTTCCATCGGATCGCCGGAACGGACGGGAGCCTCGATATCCAGTCTCCGCGCAGTGCGATCATAGGAAAAAACGGGTTTTCCGACGCTGACAAAAGTGGGATGCTCGACGAACATATCGGCATCAGCCCCGAAGGCCGCCGTCGTGGAGGCCTCGACATGGAGATAGACTTTTTCGTCGGCACCCTTTTCCAGCCAGCCAGACCGGACGGAAAAGGTTTCTTCGTCGCCGGACCGGGGGATTCTCCGGAGCGCCTCCGCCAGCGCGGACTGACCGGCTGCCGAAGCGTTCGCTTCTCCGGCTGGAATCTGAAGGGACAGGCGGAAGGTTTCAGGGATACAGATCTCATTGCAGATCAGCAAAGCCATCCTGAGCCGGAGAATGACGGGATCTCCGGAAACCGAAGGCGTCACCGCCGCCGGAAAAGTGACTTCGCTTTCATATCCGTAGTTGTCGATGTCGGAAACAATGAACCGGGTCGGGGACGGCCACCTGATTTTGACGTCCCTGACGTTTTCCGAGTCCGTCCAGTCGAACACCGGAGCCAGCCCCGCTTCTCCCGGAGTGCGCCAATACGTCTTCCAGCCGGGATCGAGCCTGACTTCTATGCCGACCGGAACGGTTTTCAGCCGACCGACCCCCTCCACGGAAGAAAACATCCGCGTCTGCACGCGGCGCGAAGGTTCCGCCTGTGCGGAAACCGGAAGACAGAAGCCGGAAATCAGAAGGACAAGGACAAGAAAACGGCCAACCACGCAGCACCCCCGTACCGGCATTATATGACTGAACCTGAAACTATCCATACATAATAAAGAAACCCGCCGTGCGGCGGGCTTCTTCATGCAGATTTCATTGCCGCAGATCAGGCGATCATGGGATCGAAGGGGGGGCGGGCGCGCACGACATGACGATTCTTTGAATCCAGCTTCTCCAGAGAAGCGGCATATCCCTTGGTAGGATCGAGGACAAGGCATAGCATGGGTTTCTTGCCGGCAAGAGGGTCGTCTATGAGATCGCCAATGGTGAGCTCTTTGGATTTTTTATCAGCGCCCTTTCCGGCGGCATTGGCGAAAGGGTCTGCCACAGCATGAGTCTCAATTCCCACGCGCAAATCCCACTTTTTGCAAAGCCGTTGTATCTTCTCGTAGCTTTTTAGTTTGCTGATTTTGGCCGGATCCTGAAGAGGAAGGGGAATTACGTCTCCCAGAAGGTAAAGGCTCCTGCTTTTAGCGACCCCCTTGATATCTTCGAGCAGATCCGCCGCGACTTCCAAAATCAGCCTCTCGGTCGCCCTGGCGGTCTTTCTGTTGAAATCGTCACTCATGCTCACAGGAACAACAACATCATCCTCTTTTTTAACGGTTTTGGCGGCGCGCATTTTTTATATTCCTTTGCTATCCGAGGGTTTAAAATTTTTGCGTTGTTCATGGTATGTCTTTGCATAAAAAAAAGCAACAAAAAAGCAAATCATGTGACTCTGGTAGTTTGCTGAAAACATTGTTTCCATAAATCATGATTTATTGACATAACCGCACTCTCTGTTGGGCACCTCTAAAAACTTCAAAATTTTCCAATAATCGTCATCCCCGCGAAGGCGAGAATTCAGCGATGTCCTTGCATTTGCACGTTTATCCACCTCAAAGCAAAGCCCAATGCACGGACGGGCACTGATGGGTTGTCCATATCTTTCTTCTTGGCATATGACAAGATGTATGGTAGTTACTTCATCTGAACAATCATGGAGAATAATATGTCGTCTGTTTTCAGCTTCGGCTCAGGTATTTTGGATGAGAACTACACGCTCAAGGATTCAACGGAGACGACGTGTGCCTATATAATCGGGGTGATCAATAAAGAAATTAAACGCGAAAACGAAGCGCCAGAGGCACAAGGGAAAACCCCTATTCCCAAGATTGATCTAAATCCGACAGCGAACGTGAACGACGACCGTCTCTATCCTGTTCTTAAACGGGCCGCGGAAATATTAAAGGACGAGTTGAGCCTGAATGAAGGCCCCGGCGGTTCAGTTTTCAATGCACAGCAAGCCTTTAAAGCGATATTGGGCGATGATGCGAACGATATCGAGATGTATCATAAGAAGGCTTCTCTCACCAAGACCGTTATCCTTACCCTCAAAGGCGTGAAAATTTATGGGAGCGTTCGCCCCGTAAGAGATATGGATCTTACTGACGGCGAGATAGAAAAGGTTCGCGCAGCCGATCTGATAACCTTCCCAAAATCCAGCATGAACGACTATCCCGGGATAGTCGAAGCTATTATTTCTCACCGCAAAACCGGTTCCAAAATAGTGATGAACGTTCATAGCAGCAACAAAATCGATGACATGGATCTTTATATGCAGGCCGATGCCTGGATTGGAACTGTGGACGAGATGAAAGCTATCAATCTGGCCAAAGGGGATGAATTCCTGAAAAAGGGCGGCATCATTGTTGAAACGATGGGCGGCGATGGTGTGAGAATTCGGTGCGGGACAGAATTCGACAAGAGCTATAAGACGCTGAAAGTTGAGCCGGAACAACTTAAAGGCACGAAAACCGGCGCAGGAAACGGCGTCGAAGGCGTTTTGTTCGGGTATCTGCTGGGCAAAATCGGCAAAGCCGGCGAAGGGCTGGAAGCAACGATGAAAAAAGTTGCCGATCTTGGTAACGCCGCGGGCCGTGCCGTTATGGATAAGATGGAGTCCTTCTTATCAAAAGACGATCATGACCGCATTTTAAAATATAATGAGGACATCCGTTGTCTGGGAGTGAAGGAGCTCGCGGCGAAACGCGACCGTAATTCTTCCGGACCTCAAAGTTGGCGAATGTAACGGTTGACCGGCCTTTATTCAGGGGGTTCAGGGAATTTCTCCGGAACCATCGGAGCGGGTATGACCATTCTGCGGCGTCACGCCGCGTGGCTTTCAAGCAGTTTTGCGGCGGCGGCGCGGGCCTCGGGGGTGATCCTCGCGCCGGAGAGCATGCGGGCGATCTCTTCCTGCCGGTCTTTCGCGGCCTTTAAATGCGTGAGCTTCGTGACGACGGCGCCCTTCTGACCTGTTTTTGCGACGATCCAGTGATGCGCGGCGCGCGCCGCCACCTGCGGGCTGTGGGTGACGACCAGCACCTGGTATTTTCCGCTGAGACGCGCCAGTCTTTCGCCCACCGCGGCGGCGGTTGCGCCGCCGACACCGCTGTCGACTTCGTCGAAAATCAGCGTGGGGACGGAGCCGGTTCCGGCGAGGATCAGCTTCAGCGCCAGCATGAACCGCGCCAGCTCCCCGCCGGACGCAATCTTGTGGAGGGGGCCTGCGGGGGTTTTCGGATTTGTGGAGACGGAAAACTGCACCTTGTCGAACCCTTCCGGCCCCCAGTCCGGCTCCGCGTCGCTTCTGACGCATTCCACGAAGAAACCGGCCTTGTCGAGTTTCAGGGCGGGCAGCTCCGCGTTGACGGCCTTGCCCAGTTTCTGCGCGGCCTTCCGGCGGGCGTCGCTGATAGCTGAAGCCAGCGCGATAAATTTATTCCTTACCGCCGCCGCCGCCTGCTTCAGTTCCGCCAGAGCATCTTCCCGATGCGTTATCAGGCGCAGTTTTTTTGACAGTTCAGAGTGGATGCGCGGAAGGTCGTCTGCGGCGCACCGGTGCTTTCTGGCGCACTCTTTCAGGGCAAAATAACGCTCCTCGATCTCTTCGAGGGAATCTTCCTCCGCGCCGCCGCTTTCAAGGCTCCCGATCTGGGAGGCGAGTTCGTCCACTTCGCTCCGGGCGCGGCTGAGGGTTTCCAGCACGGGCGCCATCCTGCCGCCTGCTTTTCCGGCAAGGCGATCCAGCGTGGCGTGGAGTTTTCCGAGCAAATTCAGAATGCCGCGCTCGCTCTCCAGAAGATCGGACGCCTGCCCGAAGGCTTCCCGCATTCTCTCGCGGTTGAGCAGGAAGGTGCGTTTTCCAGCAAGAAGCATTTCCTCTCCCGTCTGCGGAGCAAGCTTCTCCAGTTCCGCGACGGCATATCTCAGGGTGTCTTCCTGCACGCGGACGGCATCGATCTCCGCTTCCGTCCGTTCCAGATTTTCGCGGGCGACGCGCCAGTCTGCCCACGCCACACGCATTTTCTCCGTCTCGCCGGAGATGCCCGCATAAAGATCGAGCACCTTCCTGTGCGTCTGCGGATCGAGAAGCCCCTGCGTTTCGAACTGCCCATGGATTTCGACAAGCTCCGCACCGACCTCTTTCAGCAATTGCACGCTGACCGGAGCATCGTTGATGAACGCCTTGCTGCGCCCGTCCCTGCCGAGGGTGCGGCGGAGGATCACCGTGCTCTCGGTCTCCAGACCCTTCTCTCTTAAAAGTTTCAGAACCGGATGCCCGGCGGGAACGTCGAAACAGGCGGCGACGGCGGCCTGCTCCTCGCCGTGGCGCACCAGACCTGCCTCCGCCCGCGCCCCCAGCGCGAGGCCCAGCGCGTCCAGCAGAATGGATTTTCCGGCGCCTGTCTCTCCCGTCAGGGCGGAAAGATTCTCCGCGCCTTCCAGCATCAGGCGGTCGATCAGGACGACGTTATGAATGGAGAGACTGGTGAGCATGACAAATACACCATGTCGGTTAGTTCAGGATTTTGCCAAGCGTTTTGGAATACAAGGAATCCGCCGCCGGCGCACCCTGCTGCTGCGGAGCGCCGACCAGCCTGTAAGAGTCCCTATACCAGGCGCTTTGCGGATAATTTCTCCCCAGAATGGCGGCGGCCTTGCGCGCCTCGTCGACGATCCCCAGAGACAGATAGGCTTCCGTCAGGCGGTGCAGGGCTTCCGGGACGTGGGTGGTGGTCTGGTATTGCTCCACCACTTTCTCGAAACGGTTGATAGCGGCCTGATATTGCTTCCGTTCGAGATAATAGCGGCCGATCTCCATTTCCTTGCCCGCGAGATGGTCCATCGTCAGGTCGATTTTCAGCGCGGCGTCCCTGGCGTACGGACCGTCGGGGAATCTTTCCCTGACCTGTTTCAGGCCGTCCAGCGCCATCTCGGTCATTTTCTGGTCCCGGCGCACGTCCGAAATCTGCTCGTAATAGCAAAGCGCCCTCAGGTAATAGGCGTAGGAGATGTTCTCGTCGCCGGGATGCAGCTCGATGAACCGGTCGAGCGCCAGCAGGGCGGCGTCATATTTCATGTTTTTATAGGAGGCGTATCCCGCCATCAGCTGGGCACGGATCGCCCACTGGGAATAGGGGTGGTTTTGCTCGACTTCGTCAAATGCCTTGGCGGCATCGGCATACCTGCCCTCGTCCATCTGCCGCGCGGCTCTGGCGTACATTTTTTCGACGGGCTCCTGTTTTTCGACAGTGGCGTCCGTCGTGCCGGGGGATCCCTTCAGCTTGTCCCTGAAGGAGGAGCAGCCCGTCACGACCAGAAGCGACAGGAAACACAGGACGGCGATATGATAAGAGCGTTTTGTCATGCCTTCTTATACCATGACAGGGGAGCGCGGGGAAAGGCCGAAATCTCAGGCTGTGGCGGCCAGCGGGAGATCGGAATCGGAGGCATAAGCCTTTCCGACGATCACCCGGTGCCGGGGCGCTTTCCGGCCGAGATCGAGGATTTCAAAGGCATCGGGTCTTGAAAACAGGGTATGCAGGAGCCTGTTGTTCATGTCATGACCGGCTCTGACGCCGTGGTAGCGGCCCATCAGACGCATTCCGGTGAGAAAAAAGTCGCCGATTGCATCCTGGATTTTATGGTGGACGAACTCGTTTTCGGAACGCAGCCCCTCAGGATTGAGGATTTTGTCGCCGTCGATGACGATCGCGTTATCAAGCGAACCTCCCCGCGCCAGACCCGCCTTTCTCAATTGCTCGACTTCATGAAGGAAACCGAACGTGCGTGCCGGAGCGATGTCGCGGCGGTAGGCGGCCTCGGTCATGTTGTGAACATGCTTCTGGAAGCCGATCAGGGGGTTTTTAAAGTCTATTTCAAACCCGAAAACCTGCCCTTCCGCAGGGCTTAGAAATATCTCTTTGCCGTCCTCCTTGCAGGAAACGGTCTTCTTGATCCGGATCACGCGGCGGCGGGCGTTCTGGCTGACAAGCCCCGCCCGGTCAATGGCTTCCACGAAACATCTTGCGCTTCCGTCCATGATGGGCGCTTCCGGGCCGTCGATCTCCACCACGGCGTTGTCGAGGCCGAGACCCGAGAATGCCGACAAAAGGTGCTCGACGGTCGAAACGCTCACGCCGTGATTGTTGGACAGCATCGTGCAAAGACGGGTTTCGGTTACGAAATTCCAGCGGGCGGGAACGACGTTCGGGCGATCCCGCACGTCGGTGCGGATAAAGCGGATGCCTGCCGAAGGCAGCGCCGGCCTGACGGTCAGAGTGGCGGCGACACCAGAATGAACACCGATTCCTTTGATTCTAAAGGATTTTTTTACCGTATGTTGATAATCTGACTTCAGCATTTAAATCCGTTACTGAATGTGTCGGAGAACATTCTCCCTGACTTCCTTGGTAGCAAAGGAAGAGTTCCATACGAAGTCACTGTTTGTGACAGAGTGTTACATCGTTGATGCAGAAATTTCCATATTGTACATGATGTCTCAGGCCACGACAATCGGAAAAATTCCTTGCCAACCGATTCGGGAAAGTTTCTTATGGGGGCATGGTTTACAATAGAAAAAGGGTAAGAACGTCATGACATTCACCGTCGCGATTCTCGGACGTCCGAATGTCGGGAAGTCCACCCTCTTCAACCGCCTTGTCGGGAAAAAGCTGGCGCTCGTGCACGACACGCCGGGGCTGACGCGCGACTGGCGCGAGGCGGACGGGCACCTGCTGGGGCTGGATTTCAAGGTGATCGACACGGCGGGGCTGGAGGAATCCTTCGACGCCTCGATCCAGGGGCGCATGCGGCGGCAGACCGAGCAGGCGCTGGCGCGCGCCGACATGGCCCTGCTGGTGATCGACGCCCGCTCCGGAATCACGCCGATGGACAGGCATTTCGCGGACTGGCTCCGCAGGCAGAAAATCCCCTCCGCCCTGATCGCCAACAAATGCGAGGGCAAGACCGGCATCTCCGGCATGTACGAAGCCTACGAGCTGGGGCTGGGCGAGCCCATCGCCATTTCCGCCGAGCACGGGCAGGGGCTGGACGAGCTTTTCACCCTGCTGCGCCCCCACATCGATAAAGCCGATGCGGAGGCCGCCGCCCTGAAGGGTGAAGAAGAACAGGAAAACCTCGAAAAGTATTTCGAGCTGTACGAGGAAGGCGCCGACACCGGCTTCGGGGATCAGGAGGACACGGGCGAAGACAGGAACAACCCGATCAAAATCGCCATTATCGGACGTCCGAACGTCGGGAAGTCCACCCTTCTCAACGCCCTGCTGGGCGAGGAACGCTCCATGACGGGGCCGGAAGCAGGCATCACCCGCGACGCCGTCCATGTCGACTGGGAATACGGCGGACGCAAGCTGCGCCTCGTCGATACGGCGGGGCTCCGCCGCAAGACCAGAGTCGTCGGCGACATCGAGAAAATGGCGGTCGAGGACACGCTTCGCGCCATCCGCCTCGCGCAGGTGGTCGTCATGGTGATCGACGCGGAGCATGCGTTTGAAAGACAAGACCTGACCATCATCAGCCACGCCATCGACGAAGGCCGCGCCGTCGTCGTCGCCGTCAACAAATGGGACGCCGTCAAGCAACGCAACGAGGTTCTGGAAGAAATCAAGCACCAGATCGAAACCAACATGCCGCAGGTGCGCGGCATCCCGGTTGTCACGATCTCGGCTCTGAACGGCCTCCGGCTTGACCAGCTTATGCAGGCGGTGCTGACGACCTACGATTTCTGGAACAAGCGCGTGCCCACCGGAAAGCTCAACCGATGGCTGCACGCGATGGAAGAGCAAAACCCAGCGCCGCTGGTGCACGGACGCCCGAACCGCCTCCGGTACATGACGCAGATCAAGGCGCGCCCGCCGACCTTCGCGCTCTGGGTTGGGCGTGCGGGGGATTATCCCGAGACGCATAAACGCTATCTTATCAACAGCCTCCGCCGCGACTTCGACATCCCCGCCACCCCGATCCGCTTCATCGTGAAGGCCAGCAAAAATCCGTACACGGATTGATTCAGGTATTGATTCAGGTCCGTGAGTTCACGGCTTTCCTTCCGCCTTTTTTATTCCTGTCCCGATGACGGTTCCCGACGCTTTTTTTGCCGAAGGGGCGGCGTTTTGAATTTTCCGCCTTTCCGCCGCCGACCTCGGCCAGTTCAAACGTGATTTTTCCGCGCAGGGGGTCGGCTTCCAGCAGACGCACGACGACGGGCTGGGAGAGGCGGTAGGAACGGCCAAATTCCTTGCCGGTCAGCAGGTGGCGTTTTTCATCGTGGACGTAATAGTCGCGTGGCAGGCTGCGGATCGGCACGAGGCCGTCCGCGCCGGAGTCCTCCAGCGTCACGAACAACCCGAAGTGCGTGACGCTCCCGATCCTGCCCTTGAATTCTCCGCCGATATTGGCGCTGAGATACTGGGCGGTAAACCTGTCCATCGAATCACGCTCGGCCAGCATTGACCGGCGTTCGGTCAGGGAGATGTGGTCGGCGGTTTCATGCAGCGTTTCCGCCTCTGTATCCTCCAGTCCCCCGACGCCGAGGCTGTGGGATTTCACAAGCGAACGATGCACCATCAGATCCGCATAGCGGCGGATCGGCGAAGTGAAGTGCGCGTACTTCGCCAGCGCCAGCCCGAAGTGCCCGATATTGTCAGGGCTGTAAATCGCCGGACTCTGAGTACGCAGCAGAAGCGTGTGGATAAGCTCCTTGTCCGGCCTGTCTGCGGAGAGAGTCAGGATGTGGTTGAGGTTCTTGGGATGCAGGTTTTCCGCCTTCGGGAGGCTGTAGCCCATTTCTTTCAGGAATTCGCGGGTGCCTTCAAGTCGGTCGAAAGCGGGTTTGTCGTGGATGCGGTAAAGGCAGGGTGCCTTTTTACCTTCCAGAGCCTCCGCCGCCGCGACGTTGGCGAGGATCATGAACTCCTCGACGAGCTGGTGGCTTTCCAGACGATGGCGCGGCACGATCGCGGTGACGATTCCTTTTTCATCGATGACGGCCTTGCGTTCCGGCAGGTCGATCTCCAGAGCGCCGCGCAGGCTTCGCGCACGTTTCAGGATGCCGTAGGCTTTATAAAGCGGTTTGATGACGGTCTCGGACAAAGGCCTGGTCGTCGCGTCGGGATGGCCTTTATGCGCGTCCTCCGCCTGTTCGTAGGTGAGCCGTGCCGCCGAGCGCATGAGTCCGCGCGTGAATTTATGGGCGAGAAGTTTTCCGTCCTTGTCGATCCACAAGTGGCAGGCGAGGCAGGCGCGGCCAACTTTTGGCTTCAGCGAACAGAGATCGTTGGAGAGCCGTTCCGGCAGCATCGGCACGACGCGGTCGGCGAAATAGGTGGAGTTGCCGCGCTCGAAGGCCGTCCTGTCGAGAGCCGAGTCCGGGCGCACGTAGTACGACACGTCGGCGATGGCCACCAGAAGGTGCCAGCCGCCTTCGTTGCCGGGGCGGATGTCCGGCTCGGCGAATACGGCGTCGTCGAAATCGCGCGCGTCGGCGCCGTCAATCGTCACCAGCGGGACGGAGCGCAGATCCTCGCGCCCTCCGGAAAGGGTTGGTTCCTTCATGCCATCGGCCTCTTTCAAAGCCTCACTGGAGAATTCGTCCGGAATGCCGTGGGAATGGATGGCGATCAGGCTGATGAGGCGCGGATCGTCTTTTTTACCGAGGCGGGCGGAGATCCTGACGGGGTTCCTCGAGCGCGGATATCCGGGGCCGGGGGGAATCCTCTCCGCCGACACCAGATCGCCCTCGCGCGCCTCTCCGGCATACCGGCGCGGGACGAAAAAATCCTCCCTGATTTTCCGGTCGGTCGGGGTAACGATGCCGCCGTCCTTGCAGGGCTTGAAAACGCCGATGATCTTTCCGATTGAGTCTGCAATTTCCGTCAGCCTGGTTTCGGGCAGCGCGACCTTGTTCGACCGCCTGCCCGCGTGTTTTTTTCTGCTCAAGCTTTTTTCTCTTTCCTGCGCGTTTTCGGGGAGGGTTTTTTGGCGGCGAGCCACTCCAGAGCCTGCGCCAGGGTCACGCCTTCCGGCTCGTTTCCCTTGGGGATCGTGGCGTTGACGGAACCATGCCGGACGTAAGGCCCGAAGCGGCCCTTGCTGACGGTGACGGGCTTGCCGTCGCCCGGATGGTTGCCGAGCTCCTTGATCGTGCCGAAACCGTTGCGGCTCTTGCTCTCCTGCGCCAGAAGATGAACGGCGCGGTCGAGGCCGATTCCCAGGACGCCGTCTGGGTCGTCCGCCGGGATTGACTTGAATTTTCCCTGATGCACCAGGAACGGTCCGAAGCGCCCGATTGCGGCTTTTATCATCTCGCCCGTTTCGGGATGCAGCCCCACTTCACGCGGCAGTCCCAGCAGCGCAATGGCCTTCTGCAGGTCAACGTCGGCAGCATCCATATTGCGCGGGACGGGTGCGCGTTTTGGCTTTTCGGCGGCGGGTTTTTTCTTTTTCCTGCTCTTTTTGCCGTCTGCGGAAGGCTCTTCTTTCGGCTCGATGACGGGCGGAGAGGTGGCGCCAAGCTGGATATAGGGGCCGTAAGGTCCGCGACGAAGCGTAATCATCATGCCGGTTTTCGGATCAAGCCCCAGCTCTTTCGGCTCCATATCCTCCCCGCCGTTGCCTCCACCGTCAGCGGCTCCTGAAAGCACGGGGCGGGTGTATCGGCAGTCCGGGTATCCGGAACAGCCGATGAAGGCGCCGAATTTTCCGAGCTTCAGGCTCAGTTTCCCTTCGGTGCATTTCGGGCAGACGCGCGCGTTCGCCTCTCCCGCGTTGGGGTAAAGATATTTTTCAAGGTCGTGATCGAGCGCGTCGATCACTTCCGTGATGGTGAGGTCTTTTGTTTTGGCGACGGCCTCTGAAAAAGCCGTCCAGAATTCCGTGAGAACGTCCCTGTACCGGACGCCGCCGGAGGAGATTTCGTCGAGCTGCTCCTCCAGCTTGGCGGTGAAGTCGTATTCCACGTACTGCCTGAAGAAGTTGGACAGGAAGGCGGTGACGATGCGCCCCCGGCTTTCCGGGACGAAGCGGCGCTGGTCGATCTTCACGTACTCGCGATCCTGCAAAACCTGCATGATGCTGGCGTAGGTGGAGGGACGGCCTATGCCAAGCTCCTCGAGCCTTTTGACCAGGCTTGCTTCACTGAAACGTGGCGGAGGTTGCGTGAAATGCTGATTCGGCATGATGTCGGAGAGGTGCAGCGTGTCGCCTTCTTTCAAAGGCGGGAGGCGGCGTTCCTCCTCGGCGGCCTCTTTGTCGTCGTCTTCCGTCTCCTCGCGGTAGAGCTTCAGGAATCCGTCAAAGGAGACGATGGAGCCGGTCGCGTGCAGCACGACTTTTCCGTCGGCGTTGATGATGTCGACGGAGACCTGATCGAGCACGGCGCTTTCCATCTGGCAGGCGACGGTACGCTTCCAGATCAACTCATAGAGCCTGGCCTCCTCGTCGCTGAGGTATTTGGCGACGGTTTCCGGCGTCCTGAAAATATCTGTGGGACGGATGGCCTCGTGGGCTTCCTGCGCGTTTTTGACTTTTGTTTTATAGGCGCGGGGGCTGTCGGGCAGGTAGGCGTCCCCGAATTTGTTTTTAATAAGCTTGCGGGTTGAATCGATTGCTTCGGCGCTGATGGTCACGCCGTCGGTCCTCATATAGGTAATCAGGCCGACCGTCTCGCCGCCGATATCGACGCCTTCATAGAGCCTTTGCGCGGTTCGCATGGTCTTGGTCGCGCCGAAGCGGAGCTTGCGGGAAGCCTCCTGCTGCAAAGTCGAGGTGATGAATGGCGGGTAGGGGTTGCGCCTGACCTGTTTCTTCTCGATGGTGGCGACCTTGTATGTCTGCCCCTTGATGCGGCTGGCGGCGGCATCCGCCGTTTCTTTCGAGCCGATGGTCATCTTCTCGATTTTCCTGCCGTCCAGCGACGCGAGGCGGGAGGTGAAGCTCTTGCCTTCCTTCGTCGTCATCAGGGCTTCGATCGACCAGTATTCTTCCGTCTTGAATATCTCGATTTCCGATTCGCGTTCGCAGATCAGGCGGAGTGCGACGGACTGCACGCGCCCGGCGGAACGCGATCCCGGCAGCTTCCGCCACAACACCGGAGAGAGGGTGAAGCCGACGAGGTAGTCCAGAGCGCGGCGGGCGAGGTAGGCGTCGACCAGATTGCGGTCGACTTCGCGGGCGTTTTTAAAGGCATCCTGCACGGCGGTCTTCGTGATCTCGTGGAAAGTCACGCGCCGGATGGCGATCTTGCCGGCGACGTTCTTTTCCTTCAGGTATTCGGTGACGTGCCACGAAATCGCCTCTCCCTCGCGGTCAGGGTCGGTCGCCAGATAAACGGTATCGACTTTTTTTGCGTTGGAGAGGATTTCCCCGAGAGCCTTGGCGGAACGATCCCCCAGCTCCCACTGCATCGCAAAGCCGTTTTCCGGATCGACGGAGCCGTTCTTGGCGGGCAGGTCGCGGATATGCCCGAAGCTGGCGACAACCGTATAGTCGGGGCCGAGATATTTGTTGATGGTCTTTGCTTTGGCGGGGGATTCCACAATGACGAGGTTATGTGCGGCCATAGTTCTCCTTCTTCGGTGCTGGTGCGCACACATGCGATGAAATGACGAAAAGAAAGTTTTTCAGCAAACTCCTAGATCAGGTTTACCTTATTTCCGGGGTGGCGTTCAATACGTCCTGCAAGCTCTAATTCCAGAATAACGGTTAAAACCTCACTTGCAGGTGCTTCAGCGGCTCGGATGATCTCATCCACCTGAACGGGAGTCGGGCTTAACATTTCCAGAATCTTAATTCGCAGCGCTTCATCCGGTTCTTTCACCGGGATTGAGGTGAAAAGATTCGGCGGACCTCTCCAGGGGTCTCCCGCCGGATCATTCATGGGGCGCAGGCGCAGGGATTTCAGTTCGCGGAGGATGTCGTCAGCGGAAGTCGCCATGTGCGCGCCGTCCTGAATGAGCTTGTTGGCGCCTTCGGAGCGCGGATCCATCGGAGAGCCGGGGACGGCGAAAACCTCGCGGTTCTGCTCCGCCGCCATGCGTGCGGTGATGAGCGAGCCGGACTTCATCGCGGCCTCGACGATCAGGACGCCGAGGCTCAGGCCAGAGATGAGCCGGTTGCGGCGGGGAAAGTGACGGGCGATGGGTTCCGTCCCGAACGGGCTTTCAGCGATCACGGCACCCTGTTCGGAAATCTGCCGGTAGAGCTTTTCGTTTTCGCGGGGGTAAATCACGTCAATGCCGCCCGCGACCACGGCCACCGTGCCGGTGTCAAGGGAAGCCGTATGCGCGGCGGTATCTATTCCGCGGGCAAGGCCGGAAACGATCACATATCCGGCAGCCGCCACCTTGCGCGAGAATTCCTCGGCGATCCTGCGCCCCGGCAGGGAGGCGTTGCGCGCGCCGACCACGGCCAGAGAAGGCTTTGACAAAAGAGAAGCATGCCCCAGAACGGCGACAAGCGGCGGGGCATCCTCAAGCTGTGCGAGCAGGGAAGGATATTCCGGCTCGTCGCGCGCGATCAGGCGCGCCCCGCATTTTTCGACTTGCGCCAGCTCTTTTTCGGCAAGATCGGCGGCGAAGGCCTTCAGACCTTCCATCCTGCCGCCGCGACGGGCGAGGTCGGGGATAGCTCTCAGCGCCGCCTCCGCCGAACCAAAGCGCTCCAGCAGTTTATAGAAAGTGATGGGGCCGATATTCTCTGTGCGCGACAGGCGCAGCCAGGCAAGCTTCTCCCCGGCGCTGAAGGGTTCCCTTGTCACGGCGTCGTCGTTTTCTTCAGGTTGATCCTGCTTTCCGTGCCGTTCAGGAGACGCCGGATATTGGCATGGTGCCTGATCCAGATCAGGACGGTAAGAAAGGACATCACGACGATGATCTGGAAGTCGGCGGTGAGGTACCCGGCGACAAGCGGAGCCAGAGCAAAGGCCGTCAGTGCGGAAAGGGATGAATATTTTCCGATCAATGCCGTTACGAGCCAGATCAGGCAAAGAATGATGCCGACCTTCCACGACAGGGCGAAGGCGATCCCCAGCGCGATGGCGACGCCCTTGCCGCCCCTGAATTTCAGCCATACCGGAAACAAATGTCCGATGAAAGCCCCCAGCGCCGCCATGACGGCATAGTCCATGTGGAACTGCATGGCGACAAGAACGGGAATAGTGCCTTTCAGCCCGTCCAGCAGCAGCGTGAGGACGGCCAGCTTCCTGCCCCCGACGCGCAGCACGTTGGTGGCGCCGATATTGCCCGACCCCACTTTTCGGATATCCCCGAGCCCTGCCATTTTTCCGAGCAGCAGACCGTAAGGCACGCTTCCGGAAAGATACCCGAATGAAAACGCGAGCAGAACGAACAGACAGGGGACGGGGCTTTGCGTTAAAATCAGGGACATGGGGGGAACTTCCTTTTTTTACAAGACATCATCTCTTGTACCGCGTCAGCAGATCCAGGCAGGCCATGCGGACGGCGACGCCCATCTCGACCTGGGTGGTGACGAGGCTGCGCTTTGGATCGTCGGCGAGGGTGGTGTCGATCTCGACTCCCCGGAGGATCGGGCCGGGATGAAGAACCACGGCGTCTTTTTTCGCCCACGCCAGCTTTTCCGCCGTCAGGGCGTAATCATTGAAGTACGCCTCCCCGGTGAAGGACAAAGATTTTTGCAGGCGTTCTTCCTGAATGCGCAGAACCATCACGGCATCGGCATTTTTCAGTCCCTCCTGCATATCCGTCGTCGCGCCGTCGAGGTCCGGCGGCAGAAGCTCGCGCGGTCCCACCCATCTGACGTGCGCGCCCATTTTCTTCAGCAGCAGGCCGTTGGAACGCGCGACGCGGCTGTGAGCGAGATCGCCGCAGATGGCGACGGTCAGACCCTCCAGCCTGCCGAAGTGACGGCGGAGCGTGAGGGCGTCCAGCATGGCCTGCGTCGGATGCTCGTTCGTGCCGTCGCCAGCGTTGATGACGGGGCATTCCATGATTTCGGCGGAGATGCGGGCGGCGCCTTCTTCGCGGGCGCGGATGACGAAAATATCCGGACGCAGGGCGTTGAGCGTTTTCAAAGTATCGATAAAGCTCTCCCCCTTCTTGATGGAGGAGCCTTCGGCGGTCATATTGATGACGTCGGCGCCCAGCCGCTTGGCGGCCATTTCGAACGACAGGCGTGTGCGGGTGGAGTTTTCGAGGAAAAGATTAATCAGGACGAACCCCTTGAGCAGGGCGTTTGTCTGCGGTCTGTGACGATTCTGAACGACATAGCGTTCAGCCAGATCGAGGATGATTGAAATCTCGTCGGTGCTGAGGGCGGCGATGCCCAAAAAATCCCTATGCGGAAAAGGTATTTTCGGACGGGCTCTGTCTGCGGCGCTGTTCGGCAAGCTATAAGACCCTCTTGTCTTCCATATTCATTTTACACTCACCCATCCGAACCCGAACTGATGCAGCATCACTACGGCGACCGCGAAGGCAAGCCCCAGACCAGCCGGTACGTTCACCTGGGCGAAAGAGACCTTGTTTTCGCCTGTTTTCTTACCAGAAACAGCCATGCAGAGTCCATGCAATAATCCAAAAAACGCGCCGAGGCTCAACGTCAGAAGGATATCGGGATAACCAAGACCAACGCCCGCCGCCGTCATAAGTTTAACATCGCCCAGCCCGACGGAATCCGGTCTGTAAAATTTATTGGCGACGGCGCGAATCAGGAACAGCAGGCCGCCGCCCGCCGCTCCGCCCAGTAACGCATCCACAGGTGCAAGAAGCTGCCAATGCGTTGAGATATGAAAAGCCATAAAACTGAGCGCAAGCGCAGCGTTCAAAGCATCCGGTAATATGTATTCTTTGAGATCACGATACGCTAAAGCAAGGAGAAGGGAAAAAATTATAAGATATGAAAATACTGAAAGAACCGGCAACATGTCCAACAATCTCCCGTGAATGCCCTGAAGCATTTATGCCACCGATTTTCCGGTTCTGCACGTTCTTTAAATTTGTTGTGTATCTCCTTTAAATCAGGATATATTTATTTAAGGAGACGTATCTTTCAGGAAAAAGATGTCGTTAATTTCTCATCGGGCTCTGCATGGCGGAGTCTTTATCGGGCAAGGGGTTGTTCGGATGAGGTTAAAGCGGGGGGGGAATCTTTGAATCACAAGGTGTGACGGGATTCAGAACGCATGGGGATGCAGCACACGGTTCTTGTCGTTGAAGACAACGATTTTGTCAGGATGCAGATTGTCTCCTTTCTCAAGGGGGCAGGCTATGCCACGCTTGAAGCCACGGATGGCGACAAGGCGCTTGACGTCATGAGCAAGGAGGTGTCGCTGGCCGTCGTGGATGTGCGTATGGAGCCGATGGGCGGGTTTGAGTTCATTGCCATGACCCAGGCGGAAGGATACAAAATACCCGTCGTTCTCGTGACCGGAGATCAGGACAGCGCTTTGCTGGAAAGAGCCGGCAAGCTCGGGGTCGCAACCGTCCTTATGAAACCGGTTCAGAAAGACAGGCTGGTTTCCATGGTAGGACGCCTGCTTGAGAGAGGCGGTCGTTGACATGAAGAAGTTCCGGAAGGAGTCGGCCATCGAAAAAAACATCATCCGCCTCGCATTTGCGCTGCTGCCGCTCTTCCTCGCAACCGCCTGCGCGCCTGCGGATATCGGGGATGGCCATACGGCAAACGTGCCGGCGGTCGCACAGCCGCTGGGCCGTTATGAGGGGCTGAATGAAAAGCGCGACCCCGTGACCCTCGTCAGGCTTGGCAGGGATGTGCTGACGCCCCTGCCGATGAAAGAAGACAGGGTGCCGGACGACACGGTAGGACCGTATGAATTGCGCGGCGAAACGCTGGCCAGTGCTTTACAGCTTATTCTGGATGAATATGATATTTCCCTCGCTTTTGAAACCGATGAGGGACTGAAGCGCCGGATCACGGTTTCCAACCTGCACGGAAAGCTGAAAGACGTGATAAACAGGGTTTGTTCCCTGGCCGATCTGTACTGCCATTTCGAGCAGGGCACCCTGACGATTAAAAACACGGAGACGTTCATCGTCGATCTTCCTCCCATCAGCGGAGGATCCTCAGGTTCGGGCGATACGGCGAATTCGGGCGATGCGGCGAATTCGGATTCAGGCAGCACGACGGACAACGAAGCGTATACCCAGATAGCCACGGGGCTTGCCGCCATCATCGGAATGACGCCGACGGTTGACAACTCGACGCGGGTCATGATCTACACCGCCACGCAGCGATCCAACAAATACGCCCTGCAGTATTTTGAGCGCCTTCGAAAAAATACGGCGCTGATTATTTTTGAAACCCATGTTTGGGAAGTGACTTTGAACAACAGCAACCGCACGGGCATCAGGTGGGACGCCCTGTTCAATAAAGTCGCCGGCGGAAAATTCGATCTCGGCGTTTCCTTCCCCGGGGGGGCGCCGGTCGGGACAGGACAGGCGCAGGCGATAGCGATCACGGCGGGCGCCGGCGCGAATACAGATACGCAAACGGTTCTGGAGTTCATTTCCGAGCGTGGGGCGGTCAAGACGGTTTCCCAGCCCCAGATCACCGTCCTGTCAGGGTCAACGGCGACGCTCAATATCAAGCAAAAGCAGAATTACCTGAGCGGCGTCACCCGGACGCCCTGCAATAACAATCCTCCCGGATGCACGGATACCTTCGCCATGACGACGGCGACGGTGGAAACCGGCCTTAACATGAACGTGACGAGCGCCTGGGATCAGTCAACCGTTTACGGCAATCTGATGATTTCTCTGGATGAACTGCTGGGAATAGATACTTTTTCTCCTGACAACGGAGGTTCCTCCGTCCAGTTGCCGAAAACAACAACGCGCAGCTTGCAGACGGAAATACGCGTCCGTCCCGGGGATTCCATCCTGATAGGCGGTCTTGTGTCGGAAAAAGATAACCTGACGGACAGCGGCCCCGGTTTCATGAAGCCGCTGTTCACAACGGCCCGCGACGTCAACAAGATCAACACCGAGCTTGTTTTCCTGCTGCGCCCGAGGGTCGTGGCCTTCATTCAGGGCGACGATGAGGATACCCCCCCGATCGCGGACGCCCCCAAAGACGGGGCGGCGAAACCAGGGAAGTCCGCGCCGGATGTTTCCGGCAGGATCAATGGCTCTTCTGAACGGGGGAAAGCCGATTACCCGACGGTGTTGCCGGCTGGAATTTCCCCGGAAGCGCTCGCTCCCCAAACCCTGACGCCGCCGGCCGCGCCCGCATCTCCGGGAAAAGCGCAGGACTTGCCGGAGAAAGGGGACAAAGGAAAAGATGACGAAAAACCAGTGACCCTTTATGGAGGCGCAATCCAGTGATGTTGTGCAGGAAGTTTCCCGTTTTCGCTTCTGTTGTCCTTGTTCCGGCGCTTTTGTTTTTCGCGGCGCCCGCAGAGGCGCAGTACAACGCTTTCAAGGATCCTTCCGTCAGCAGGGCGTCCGCCGAGGCGGCGGGCGGACTTGATTTCAAGGCCGTGACGGAGGAGATCAAGGGCGGCAAGGTCTCCGTCGGGGGCACCGCTTACATAGTGGTTCTGTTCAAGAACCAGGGGGCGTCCTCCGTAAAAGTCGGAACGATCAATTTGTATCCCTCCTCCACGGTTTCCGCGCAGGCCACCCTCAATCAGTGCGCGGATGCGCCGTTGAGCACGGATGCGCAGTGCGCCGTCACCGTGGCGGTCAAGGGTCTGCAAAGCGGCGCGTGGCGCGTGGATGTGCTGGTTGATCACAGCGGACGTTCGCGGATTGCGATGGCTTCCATCAGCGGGGATGTCGAGCCTCTCGCCCTCAGGAAGGATGAAGCCGTAAAGGGGGATGTCGAGGCCTCTCCGGCAAGCATGGACTTCGGGACGTCTCCCGGCGGGATCGCTTTGGTGCGGGCGGTGGTTCTGAACAACCGTTCTGCGGATGTCGTCAAAATCAAGGATTTTATATTGAATGCTCCGGAACAGTCGGGGTACTCGTATAAATCGCAGTGCCCCGAGACGCTGCAACCCGGGGAGACCTGCAATATCATCGTGACGTGGCTGCCGACCAGCAAGGGGCTGGCGCAGGGCGTGCTGGCGGTGCGGCACTCCGGGAAGAGCGGCATGGCGCAGGTGGAACTCAAGGGGGTTCTGCAGCCGGTCGTCGCAGGAAATGCTGCAAAAAACGTTGCCGGTAAAATAGAACTCTCCCCGGAGAGCATGGACTTCGGGACGTCTCCCGGCGGGATCGCGCTGAAGCGGTCTGTGGTTTTGAGCAATCATACCGATGAAGACGTCGATCTCTGGGATATCGATATGAAGGTGCCGGAGCAGTCCGGCTTCTCCTATGAGTCGCAGTGCCCCGAGATGCTGCAACCCGAGGAGACCTGCAATATCATCGTGACCTGGCTGCCGACCAGCAAGGGTCTGGCGCAGGGAGTGATGATGGTGCGGCACTCCGGGAAGAGCGGCATGGCGCAGGTGGAACTCAAGGGGGTTCTGCAATCAACGGGAGATGCCAAGAAGGATGCTGCCGGAAGGGTTGAGGCGTTCCCCGCAAGCATGGACTTCGGGACGTCCTCCGGCGGGATTCCTTTGGTGCGCTCGATGGTATTGAGCAATAACTCGGCGGAAGGGATCAAGATCAACAACATCATACTGAATGCGCCGGAGCAGTCCGGCTTTTCCTATAAATCGCAATGCCCGGAAACGATATGGGCAGGGGAATCCTGCAATGTCATCGTGACGTGGCTGCCGACCAGCAAGGGTCTGGCGCAGGGTGTGCTGGTGGTGCAGCACTCCGGGAAAAACGGCATGGTGCAAACGGAACTCAAAGGTCAATTACAGCTGACGGGGGATACGGCCAAGGATGCGGGCGGAAAGGTCGAGATTTCCCCCGTGAGCATGGACTTCGGGACGTCCCCCGGCGGGATCGCGGTGAAGAGGTCTGTCCTTTTAAGCAACCACACTATTGAAAGCGTCGATCTCTGGGATATCGATATGAAGGTGCCGGAGCAGTCAGGCTTCTCCTATGGGTCGCAGTGCCCCGAGACGCTGCAACCTGAGGAGACCTGCAATATCATCGTGACCTGGCTGCCGACCAGCAAGGGTCTGGCGCAGGGAGTGATGATGGTGCGGCATTCCGGGAAGAGCGGCATGGCGCAGGTGGAACTCAAGGGGGTTCTGCAGCCTCCGGAGAGCAGCGC
>JAZDGQ010000131.1:0-13609 GCA_043806835.1 Pseudomonadota bacterium
CCTGCAGATCCCCCTGCCGCGCCACCGCCGCGCCGGAAAAACCGTGCAGGGGAAAAAAGGCGTCCAGACCCAGTATATAGAAGTCATCGGCGCGCGCGAAAACAATCTCAGGAACGTCCACGCGAAAATCCCGGTCGGGACGTTCACCTGCGTCACCGGCGTTTCCGGTGGAGGCAAGTCATCCCTTATCGTCGATACGCTTTATGCCGCCGCCGCGCGCCTTTTGATGAAGGCGCACACCCGCCCCGGCGCGCATGACTCCATCAAGGGACTTGAATTCATCGACAAGGTGATCGACATCGACCAGTCCCCCATCGGGCGCACGCCGCGCTCCAACCCGGCCACCTACACCGGCGCGTTCACGCCCATCCGCGAGTGGTTCGCGGGGCTGCCGGAATCGAAAGCGCGCGGATACGGCCCCGGGCGCTTTTCCTTCAACGTCAAGGGCGGGCGCTGCGAGGCCTGCCAGGGCGACGGCGTGATCCGGATAGAAATGCACTTCCTTCCCGACGTGCACGTCGCGTGCGATGCCTGCAACAGCCGCCGCTATAACCGCGAAACGCTGGAGATCAGGTATAAGGGAAAAAATATCGCCGAAATCCTCGACCTGACCGTGGAAGAAGGCGCGGACTTCTTCAGAGCCGTCCCCTCCATCCGCGAAAAGCTGGACGCCCTGAAGGAAGTCGGCCTCGGCTACATCCACATCGGCCAGCGCGCCACGACTCTTTCCGGCGGCGAGGCGCAGCGCGTCAAACTGGCGAAGGAACTCGCCAAACGCGCGACTGGGCGCACGCTCTACATTCTGGACGAACCCACCACGGGGCTGCATTTCGAGGACGTGCGGAAGCTGCTTGAAGTCCTGCACCGCCTCGTCGATCAGGGAAACACCGTCATCGTCATCGAACACAACCTCGAAGTCATCAAAACGGCAGACTGGATCATCGACATCGGCCCCGGCGGCGGCGACAAGGGCGGGGAAATCATCGTCCAGGACACACCAGAGCACGTCGCCGCCGAAAAACGCAGTTATACCGGCGAATACCTGAAGCCTTTCCTGAAAAAAAACAAGGCGGCATAACTGTCAGAACACCCCCCACCCCGCATCGGCAATGCCTCGTCTTTCAACGGCTATATTTTCCGAAGCCCATTCCACGGCAAGGGCGGCTCTGGTGTCCGCATCAACGTCCAGACTTTTCAACTGCCAGCGGCCCACATGCGTCCATTCTTCCCGTTCGGGAAGAGGAAGAACCGAAAATTTTTCCATCGCGCCGTGAACACCCTCGCCGGACGCCTTGATAACGGATTCCTTGCATGTCCATATCTCGTAAAACTTTTTCCGCCGGAGGCCTTCCGCGCATGTCTCGAGAAAATAAACCTCGTCCGGATGGAAAGCATGCCTCGCTATTTTCATGTAATCGAAACGGGGGCGGCGATCCATAAACTGAACATCGATACCAACCTCCCTCCGCATTGAGAAGGCCATCATCACCCATGCGCCGGAATGAGAAACGCTGAAGCATAAATCGCCGCAAGGCTCCCGCCAGCGCGGTTTCCCGTGATCCCCGAGGCTTATCTGCAACGCCCTGCCGTCCCGCCCCAGATAACGTCCGCCGAGATGCCGCAACAACGCCCGCCCCATGCAGAATCGTGCGCGGTCGTCCGGAATTTTATAACGCTCCATGCGCGTGCGCTCGTCGGGGGACAGAAACGACTGCATTTCTCCCAAAAGACTTTCAGAAACGTCCGTCCAGTCGAAGTCCCAAACGTGAAGAGTGCTTTCTTTCAGAGAAAAGAGCTGCATAGCCGTACTCATTTATTACAAGTTAATTTTAGTTTACTGTGGCAGCCTACCCTCTCTCCTGCTCTCACCGTTCTGCCTGCCGTGCCTGCCACCTCTTTCAAATAGTTCGGCGCGGTGTTGCGGGGGAAGTGCATCCGCCGCATCCAATATCATCTTTTGAGTAAGCAGTTGCATCTCAGACATTTTATTATGCAGATCGGTCAGCCGACGTTCCGCTTCCTCGCGAGTGTAGGCGGAACTCCCCATAAATTGCGAAATATCCTTGCGGGAGTTTTTAATATCTTCCTTTGCGACCCTCAATTTCTGCCGGTTCTGCTGGAATATTTTTTTCACCTCGTCGCGCTCGGTTTTGGGCAATGCTTCCAGACGCACGACAGCCTTCTCTGCGACAACATCTTCTTTTTCAAGGTGTGCAAACAAAGTACGACCTACAATCCTTGCTCCGAATATCACGTTCAAGGCAATCGAAACAAATAACACACCCTTGATTATTAAATCTTTCCTCATAAAATCTCCATCAGTTCATTTTCCACGAAAGCAACGGCAACGATATCAAGGACGGCATACTCATCCGCGATATATTCTTCCGATTGCTGATACATGCCGATCCCCAGACCGAGCATCGCGCACACGGCAAAACTTGCCATTTTACAGGAAAGCCCGTATTGCCAGTCCGACAAGGCTCTTTCCAAAAAGTTCCTCCATTTCAGGCGTAAGGGCTGTTCCTGCGGCAAAGCCGTTGCGGAGCATACGATCCTTTCAGCCAGTTCCGGCGGCACGTCATCAAAGCGTCCTGCCTTCAGCAGTTCCAGCAGTTCTTTGTCTTCATCGTTCATCTTGCTTCACCCAGCCTTTCCCGCAATTGCTTGCGTGCCCTCGTCAGCAATCCCTCGAGCGCCTTGATATGCATGCCCATCACGGCAGCAGCCTGCGGGTTGCTCATTTCCTCGAAATAACAAAGCACCACGGCCATGCGCTGCCGCTCCGGCAGAAAGTGCATCGCCTGTCTTATCTGCTCTTTTTTCTGAAGAGAAATGATTTTCGCATCCTGATTCTCTCCGGTGTCCTGCATTACCTCCTCCAGCCCGCTGAGACTGATCTGAGGGGAAGGCTTGCGACGCATCATGTCCAGACAAGTATTGGCGAGAATGCGATAAAACCATGTGGTGAACTTTGCCCGCGCCGGATCGAAGCGGAGCGCATGCGTCCATACTTTGCAAAAGGCATCCTGCGCGGCTTCTTCCGCATCCTGCTGAGAGTACAGCATTTGCCTTGCGATAGCGTGCGCTCTGGGGAGATGCCTGACAACCAGCATGCGAAAAGCCCGCGCATCTCCCGTTGCGGTGCTTTCCATCAGCAAATTGTCCGAAATTCCATCCTGCATGAATATCTTCTTTTAAGGGCTTGGGACAAAATAACAGAATCGGAATATAAAGAATCCACCGCAGGGTAGAAACGTAGGATAAGGAATTTCTGCCTTATGTTTAATGTTAAACTGACGCTGTTATTTTGTCCCAAGCCCTAAGTGCTTTCCTGGGGACATTAGCATATCTCCCGTATAATTTCATGGAAGTCAAAGTGTCCTGCCCGGTCAAGAGGCACATGATATTCCATACACTTACTTATACGCGACCCTAAGGGAAGTCCCTGCGGCAAATTCGTAAATATTTTGAACGGACAATGCAGGGGACGCTCATCTTGATGCGTATAAGAGTTTATAGGTGATGAGGTGATCTCATAGCCAATTCTTTCTTAATCTCTTGAGAAATCAAACAGATAGGAGTTTCACATGAAAAAACAAATATTGGTTCTGGCCGCCATAGGCGTTCTCTCGTTATCCGGTAACGCTTACGCTCAGGACGATAACACGGCTCTTCCGAACAGGCCTTACGTCAAGGATCGTCTGGAAGACGTTCGCGATCACCGCGAGGATATCCGCGATCGCCGGGAAGACCGGAAGGACAGGATTGAAAATCGTCGCGACCGTCTGGAAGATATCCGCGATGCACAGCATGCCGGCGGCTGGAGGGATAAAGCCGAAGACATCCGTGATCGCCGCGAAGACGTGCGCGACAGGAAGGAAGACCGTCTGGATCGCAGGGAAGATGTCCGCGACAGAAAACACGGTGCAAGACCGCATCATCCCGGCGTAAAAACGCGTCATCGCGCTGGCTCCGGGCGTTAATCTGCATAAACTTACATTCGACCCCTCGGACACCGTCAGGTGAAGTCCCGCTTTCTCTGCTCTCTTGCCGCTGACGCGGCGAGAGCAGAGAAGGATTTTCTGAGCAGCTACAGACAGGCCGATGTTCATACATTCTAACTGACGCGCCGCCTGAAACTCCCGCTATTTCTCGAAAAACAACGTCCGCAGAATTCCGGGAGCCAGGACGGAGAGCGGGTTGACGGCGACATCCGGTTTGTCTTTCGGCCCTTTGACCGTATAAGTCGCTGCAAAGACGCCCTCCCCGCCGCCGGTCAGGATATCCCCGACCAGCGGGATGATTCCGGGGAGCTTGTTCAGGTCCGACACGGGAATGATCGTGCCGCTGATGTCCAGCATATTCTCCCGGTTGTCGATGGTTCCCTCGAAGGTGATCCCCAGAGAGGCTCCCGACGTCCGCCCGTTCCTGATCCTGATGATCCGGATGTTTCCGGCGCTTTCCGGAGGCCCTTTGTCGATCCACTGTAAATCGGAGCGCATTTTCTTGAAAGCGATCCCCTTGCTGTTCAGGAGATCGAAAATGCCCGGCAAAGACAGGGCGTTCAGGAGCCTGCCCAGTATGGGCACATTGACGAGGGAAAAATCCGTCAGGACGACCGTGCCTTGCAGGTTCCTTTTTCCGCCGCCGGAGTACGGCTGGCCGGTGACGATGATTTTCCCGCCCAGAACCCCGTCGGTGACGCCGAGGGCGCCGAGGGCGGCTCCGGCGTTTCCAGCCTCGAACTGAAGCGTGTGCCTTCCGGATACGGGCGTGTAGCGCAGGTAAACAGGCTTGTCTCCGGAGATTCCGTCCACTTCCATCTGCTCTATGCGGCTCCATTCGTTCCGGCGCAGGAACATGCGCAGCCTGTCGATGTATTTGTTCCTGCCCGTCACAAGCCGGTCGACCGACATGGAAACGGTCATGGGGGCCACTGGCTTGGCGGCGGATTCGTTGTCGCCGGAGGCATTGTCGTCCGCCAGCAGCTTCGAGGCGTCAAACTGCCCGCCGGTGATCCTGAGGGCGTATCCGTCGGTTCCATTGTCGGCATCGAGCGCGATATCAGTATCTCCCAGCCTGATCCGGTTGAAGGACGCTTTTTTCAGAGAAGTCTCCCCCCTGCCGTCCGTTTTGAACTCAAGATCACCCTGCAGGAGAACAGATTCCGCCGCCAGATTCAGGCCGGTGATCCTGGAAGGCTTGTCATTCCGGAGTTGCAGAAGCAGATCGAGGGCTCCCGGCTTTCCGGGCGGCTTCCTGTAACCGGCAACCGGAATGGTAAACGCAGTGGGCGTGAGATCGCCTTTGAAAAGCAGGGTCGCTGTTTTGTCTCCGGTCACTGTATAGATTACATCGGCGGGAAGAATCCCCTCTATTTCAAAATCGTCCGGAACGCCGAACTTCGCGAGGGCTGCCACGTTCAGCGGAAGTTGCGCCTCGATCCTGCCGGGGATGCCGGCGCCTTCCTGGAAATTTCTCAGCCATTTGAATTTCACGGGCATTTCCCCGAGCCTTCCGCCGCCATCGACCGTCATGATGCTGTTTCCGACAGACAACTCCATCGGCCCTCCGGAGAGAGCGTAACCGGAAATGATGTTCCTGAACATCACGTCGTTCAGCTTCGCTTTCGCCGTCACTTTGACTTCCGCGAGCGCCAGCCGGTTGTGGAGGGGGAACTTGAAATTCACGTCCACGGCCACGTTCCCGGCCGCATCCTCCGTTTTGACGCCCAGTTTTTGCGGATATTGCAGGGGTTTTCCGTCCAGTACCTTCAATGCCGTCCGGAGCGGTCCCTTCAGCGACACTTTGATGTCGATTTTGGAATGGTTTTTTTCATCCTGAATGTCCAGGTCGGTAATGCTGATTTTCGATTTCGTCACCTGCATATCGCTCAGAGCGCCGCCATTTATGTCGAGGGAAAACGACTTCCGATCATATGTGGCTCTGCCGCTGACTTCGGTGACAGGCACCATGGGCGAAAAATAATCGACCCTGATCCCGCTGAAGTCGATCTGCCCGCCCAGCTTTTGCAGATTCATGTGATCGAAGTCTCCCTGCGGCGCGAGCATTTCCAGAGACAGCGTGGCTTTGGTCGCCGTTCCGGCGGACAGATTCTCCGTCACCCAGCCGCGCGGGCCCGGGGTCAGCGTTTCCGGCCAGTATGTTTTGAGCCTGTCCATGGGCATATCGTCGAGGAAGACGCTGGCCTTGACGGCGAGGTCTTCTTTCTGACGCCTGATTTCCGCCTTGCCCGAGATTTTCGGGCCGTTTATATCCGCGCGCAGTTGATCGATCCACGCTTCTCCGGTCGCCGCATCGAACCGTCCCTGTATGTAAAGGCTCCCGACAGGGAGAGGCTCCGGATAAAAGCCGAAAGCGTTGAATGTGCCGGGATCGGATCCCAGAACGAAACGCCCGTATCCCGGGTTGAAATTCCTGTCCATCTTGAAAGTGACGTTGCCTTTTAGCGGCAGGTTCAGACCCGAAAACATCTTGAGCCGTTCGCTTTGCTGCGCCATCAGCGACGGGTTGAAGGTCGTGAAAGAAACCGTTCCGTCGGACTTATGCGTTTTCCAGTCGTAAGAAAAATGCCCGCGCACATGGGCGGTGCGCGTCTGATCCTGTTCGATGCCGACGACGGCGTCAACCGTCAGGCCGCTCCGTCCGCGCGTGAAGGCCAGATCCGACTTTCTGGATCTCCAGCCGATATTCAGGATTTTGTCCTCGTACAGCAATGCGGCGTCGGCGACGGTAATCTGTTCGAGGCCGCCCAGCAGGCCGGGCAGGCTTGAGTCGTTCATCTGAGCCAGAAGGCTTTTGATGAAATCAGTCTGGAGGGAGGAGTCATTCTCCGTCGCCGGCTCCGCCGCCGCCGCATCTCCCATGTTCAGCATGAACCGGCCATCCTCGCGGCGGATGAGGCGCAAAGCCGGGTCGTGGATGCTGATAACGCGCGGAACGAGCCTGCCGAAGACCAGGTATCTTTTGGAAAGCTGCACGCCGATCTTCTCGACGGACAGGACGGGGGTTTTGTCGGTCCGGCTGATAAGGACGTGGTGCATCCCGAATTCAAAAGGCTGACCAGCGCCGCCCCACGTCAGGATCGTGGAGCCTACGTCGAATTCAAACCCGGTCTGCTGGCTGTTGAGGGATTTTTCGATATTTCTGGTCAGAAAGTCGACGTTCATCGGCCCCTGGGACAGGCGGACGATCAAAAACAGCCAGCATGCGAACGCGGCAACGGTCATCAGACCCAGAAACTCGAAGCCGATGACCAGTCCGCGGTTGAAATGGCGTATATGTTTTTTTACCATGTAGTTGACCCGGACAGGCTCCTGACGCAACATAAACAGGCGGTTATTATATATATTCTAATTAAAAGGGTAACCCTTTTGAGCACTTATTTTCCGAAGCATCGGCAAAAGTTATCCACAGACTGGCAGGGGCTTGTCCGCCGGCACAGCCCTTATCTGTCCTTCCTTCTTCCGCAATGGAAAGAGACATCCTTCGACGAAATCCTGAAACAGGCCGAAAAAGAGCTTTGCCAAGATACGGTCACGGAAGACGTCATGGCGATCCTGCGCCGGACGAAGCAGAAAATCGCCCTGCTCACCGCCGCCGCCGACCTGAAAGGGGAATGGGACGACGTCGCCGTCATGGCGCGGCTCTCCGTTTTCGCCGATTTTTGCGTGCGGCACGCATTGAGTCATCTCCTGCGGCAGGCACATCGGAAAAAGAAAACCCGCATATCCGATGTGGAGAGTTGCGGAATGAGCGTCATCGCGCTCGGCAAGTGGGGAGCGCATGAGCTGAACTATTCCAGCGACATCGACCTGATGGTGATATTCGATCCGCTAAAATCTTCTGTCGCGGACAAGGAGGAAACGCAGAATTTTTTCATCCGCCTGACCCGTGAACTGGCGCGGCTGCTCGACCAGCCGACGGAGGACGGTTTCGTTTTCCGCACCGATCTCCGCCTCCGCCCGGATCCCGGAGCCATGCCATTGGCGGTTTCCATCGCGGCGGCGGAGACCTATTACGGCAGCCTCGGCCAGAACTGGGAGCGCGCCGCGATGATAAAGGCGCGGCTCGTCGCGGGGGACATGTCCGTCGGCAAGGACTTCATGGCGATCATCAGCGCGTGGGTATGGCGGAAAAACCTTGATTTCGCGGCCATTCAGGACATCCATTCCATCAAGAGGCAGATCAACGCGAAGCAGAAAAGGGCAGGGGAGGCGTTCAACGTCAAGCTCGGGCACGGGGGCATCCGCGAAATAGAGTTTTTCGCCCAGACGCAGCAGCTTGTTTACGGCGGGCGCGAGCCAAGATTGCGCGCGCCGGATACTCTTTCCGCGCTGCGGGCGCTGGCCGAAACGGGGCATATCACCGCGAAAACGCGGGATTCTCTGACAGACGCCTACCTGTTTCTCCGCCACACCGAACACCGCCTCCAGATGCAGGAGGATCGCCAGACTCACAGCCTGCCCGCCGACCCCGCCGCGCTGGAAAGTTTCGCGCAGTTCATGGGTTACGCCACTGCCAAAAAATTCCTGAGCGAACTGGAGAAGAAAACGTCCGTCGTCAGAAATCTGTATGCTGGTCTTTTCACCGAAAGCTCCAGCCTTGCCGAAACGGGCAATCTCGTTTTCACCGGCGTCGAGGACGATCTCGAAACGCTGGAAACCCTGCGGGGGATGGGCTTCCGGCAGCCGGAAAAGATAACGGCGGCCATTCGCGGCTGGCATCACGGGCGTTACCGCGCCGTCCGCAGCGAGCGCGCGCGGCAGATTTTGACGGAAATGACGCCGCATCTGCTCAGAACGCTCGGAGCCACGCCGCATCCCGACGACGCTTTCATCCGTTTCGACCGGTTCCTGAACTGCCTGCCCTCCGGCGTCCCAATTTTTTCGATGTTCGCGCACAACCCGCAGCAGATGGAGCTCGTCTCGGAAGTTATGGGAACCGCGCCCGCCATGGCGGAGCATCTCGGGGTTCATCCCGAAGTGTTGCAGGGCGTTCTGTCCAAGGATTTTTTCGGCAGATTGCCCGACATTGATTTTCTCACCTCAGAGCTTGACCGCCTTCTGGCAACGGCGCGGGATTATCAGGACGTCCTCGACCTCACTAGACGCTTCGCACGCGACAGGCGCTTTCACGCGGGCATCCATATCCTGAAGGCGCTGACGCCCATCCGTCGCGTCAGCCGGTATTTGTCGGACATCGCAGAAACCTGCTTGCTTCTCCTTCTGCCGCATGTCGGACGCGAGTTCGAAAAAGCGCACGGAAAATTCAAGACCGGCGCCCTCGCGATGGTCGTCATGGGAAGTTTCGCGGCGCGACGCCTCGCCGTCAATTCAGACCTGGACATCGTGGCGGTGTATGACGTCGATCCGAAGGAGAAGGCCAGCGACGGCTCCAAACCTCTCTCTCCCAACCTGTATTATATCCGCTTCATGCAGCGTCTTCTTACCGCCCTGACCGCGCCGACGTCCGAGGGGATTTTGTACGAGGTGGACACCCGCCTCCGTCCCGCAGGAACCGACGGCCCGCTCGCCGTCAGCTTCGACGGGTTCGCGGAGTATCACCGGAAGCAGGCCTGGGCGTGGGAGCACATGAGCCTTATCAGCAACCGTGTTTTGTCGCCGGACAGGAAGCTGAAGGATAAACTGGAGAAAACAATAAAAAGCGTCATTTCAGCAGAGCGCAATCCGGAACAACTTCGGCAGGATATTCTGGAGATGCGCCGGAAGGTTGACGGACAATTCGGCTCCAGAGACCCGTGGGACATGAAATACCGGCGCGGCGGGATGGCGGATATCCTTTTCATCGCGCATTACCTGACGCTGCGGAACGCCTCCCGTTATAAATCCCTGCCCCATGCCGACGTCGTCGTATGCCTTGAAAATCTGATGAAGAAGAAGGTACTTTCGAAAACCGCCGGACAAACTCTGATTGATAATTACACTCTCGCCCACGGCGTGCAGAGCTTCCTCCGGCTGGCGGCGGAGCTGCCCTTTGATCCCCGCAAGGCTTCCGCCGGACTCAAAACCGCTTTGGCGGCGAGCATCATGAAATGCGGGAAGGACAAAAGCTTCAAACATCTGGAGGCGCAGATGAACGGGCTGATGAAGGAAAGCTTCAGGATTTACGGGAAGGTGTTCGGGGAATCAGAAAAAGACCGCGCCTGAACGGGGAACGTCCTATCTCGCGAACACGATATCGACACGATCCGGCTGGGTTTTGCCGGTTTCGGAGCCGAGGGCGCGGATGTCGAGGCGCGTCGGCTTGATCCCCTTGTCCGTGAGGGTGGCGCGCACCATCAGCCCGCGGGAAAGCGCCATGCGGCGCGCACCTCTCTGACCGCTGCTGTCCTCCCCGGCATAAGCGCGGATCTGCACACGCATGTCCGGATCGGCGTTCATCTGCGCGACCAGGGCATCGAGTTTCCTCTGCGCCGTTGGTGAGATTTCGCTGGAGGCGGCCTCGAATTCCAGGGTCAGTTCGGAAAAGGCTGATGGCGCGGCGATTTTCGCTTCCTCCGGTTCTTCATCTGTTTTCGCCGTGGAATCGGCGCGCTCCAAGTTTCCGGCAGGAAACGCGGCGGCAGAGGGTTCGGAAGGGGCGGTGAAGAAAGGTTTCAACAACCTTTTTTCAGGCATCGGAACACGCATCTGCGGCGGGGAGGGCATGGGAGGGGCTTCGGTGTCGAGGTCAAGCGGAATCGCCGTGACGGCAGGAAGCGGGACGGCGGTGGGGAAATCGGTCGGCTGCACGTTCTGTCCCTGTTCTTCTTCGCCAAGGACGCTCATATCGATCTCGACGGCGGATCTCGCCGGGCTGACGTACCTGTACTCGATGGCGCAGACGGCGGGAGAGAAAAACGCGATCAGCAGGCCGCAGACGAAGGACAGAACGAGCCTCAAATTTTTCATGGAACGCCTCTCATAACTCTAGGGTGACGCCTGACCGTTTATAGGCTCTTTTGCGGAGGATTGCCTGAATTTTTTGAGAAATCCCGCATGCAGGGACTGGTTGGCTGCGAGGATGCTGTGTCCGTAGACGTAGTTTTTGCCGCCATCCATGTCGCTGACGAAACCGCCCGCTTCCTTCACCAGCAGGCTGCCGGCGGCGGCGTCCCACGGATGCAAACCCCGGCACCAGTACACGTCAAAGCGACCGGCGGCGATATAGGCGAGGTCGAGGCAGGCGCTCCCCATGCGGCGAATTCCTCCGGCGGAAGGAGCCGTCGCGCCGAGATCCGAATAAAACCCTTCTGTTTTTTCGGTGCCGAAGCTCATCAGGCAGTCTCCCTCAGAGGTGCGCCCCGAAACGCGCAGACGCTTGGAGTTCATGAACGCACCTCCGCCTTTTTCGGCGAAGAACAATTCGTTCTTGATCGGGTCGTGGATGACCGCCGCGACGATTTCCCCGTCCTTCTCCAGCGCGACGGAGATCGACCAGTGCGGCAGCCCGTGGAGGAAATTCGTCGTGCCGTCCAGCGGGTCGATGATAAAGCGGAAGCTTTTGTCCTCGCCCTTGACCTCCCCGCTTTCCTCGAACAGGAAACCGTAGGACGGGCGCGCCTTGAGAAGCTCCTCCCGCAGGATTTTTTCGGATTTGAGATCTGCCGCGGAGACGAAATCGCCGGGGCCTTTTTTGGAGACCTGAAGCTGCTCGACCTCGCCGAAATCGCGCGTCAGGGCGCGTCCGGCTTTTTCAGCCGCCTCGATCATCACGTTCAAATGCGCGGAGCGGCGTGCGGCCATGTTTGTTCAGTCCTTTGCGCGTTCGACGTAAGTGCCGTCCACGGTGCGGACGACGACGCGCGTGCCGGACTCGATGTGCGGCGGAACCAGGACGCGGGCGCCGTTCTCCAGCTTCGCCGGCTTGTAGGAGGAGGAGGCCGTCTGACCCTTCACGACGGGATCGGATTCCACGATCCTCATGGTGATGGTTTCGGGGAGGGCGACCGACAGGGGCTTGCCGTCGTGCATCTGCGCCTTCACGGTCATGCCGTCCTGCAGGAAGGCGGCGGGCAGGCCGATCAGGTCCCTGCTCATCGTGATCTGCTCGAAGGACTCCTTGTTCATGAACGTGTATTCGTCCCCGCTTGCGTAGAGGAACTGGAACTCCATTTCCTCAATCTGGACGCGCTCCACCATGTCCTGCGTGGCGAACCGGATGTCCATTTTGTTTCCCGCGACGACATCGCGCATGATGACCTGCGCCACGGCCGCCCCTTTGCCGGGGGAGCGCAGCTCGTTCTCCATGACCATCCAGAGTTTGTTGTTGTACTCGATGACCATGCCTCTGCGGAGCGTGTTGGCGGCGACTTTCATTTTTTCACTATTCCCATATTTTTATCGGTTTGACGCGAGAGTATCGCTTTTCCTAAATTCTTTAGCGCCGTTTGTAAATCATTTTCTTGAATTTCCGCCACCATCCCGTCGAGAGCATGCTCTTCCTTTGGCGTCAGGGGGCGAATGGATGCAGATGTTTTCTTTTTATTACTCATAACGTTTGTCTGCTGTATTATTTTTATATCCTTGATCGCGGGGTAGCCGAAGAACATGTTCAGCCGTTCGATGAGCAGGGCTTTCTGGTAGCTGATTTCGAGCGCGAAGGCACTCTGGACGGAGAGATGCAGCACGGCGTGGCTCTTTTGATCGGACTTTCCGGCGAACCTGAGCTCGGTCGGAACCGTTCTGGCGGCCATCTCGGGACCGACGATGTGCGGCCATTCCATCACCAGCTTGCCGAACAGCAGCCCTTTCCTGCCAAGGATGCCTTTGGCAAGGCCGGGAACGAGGTCGGAGAGGGGGCGCGGCTTTGACATTTGGATGCAGTATGTTTATTTACTGACGGGATGTCCAGACCTAACGCTCGGCAAAAACTTCAGAAAGATCTTCTCGACTGGTACGCACGCCACCGGCGCGTCATGCCGTGGCGGGCGGCGAAGGGGAAAACGCCCGATCCCTACCATGTCTGGCTGTCTGAAATCATGTTGCAGCAGACGACGGTGGCGGCGGTCGGCCCATATTTCATGAAATTTACGGGGAAATGGCCAACGGTTCAGGCTTTGGCGGCGGCTTCTCTGGATGACGTTCTGGCGGCCTGGGCGGGGCTTGGCTACTATGCCCGCGCCAGAAATCTGCACAAATGCGCGCAGATCATTGCAACGGAATTCAACGGAAAATTTCCGGCATCGGAGGAAGCCCTGATGGAACTGCCCGGAATCGGGCCTTATACGGCGGCGGCGGTGGCCTCGATTGCGTTCAATCTTCCGGCGGTCGCGGTGGATGGCAACGTCGAGCGGGTGGTTAGCCGTTTTTTCGCGATAGAGGAGCCTTTGCCTCTTGTCAAAGACACCCTCCGGGCGAACGCCGTAAAGCTGGCAAAAAATAACGCGCATCCCGGAGACTTCACGCAGGCGTTCATGGAGCTGGGCGCGACGGTATGCTCTCCCCGGAAGCCGAAATGCGGGATCTGTCCATGGCAGGAGCCCTGCCGGGCGCGATCCTTGGGCATTGCCGAAGAACTGCCTCACAGAATCCCCAAAATCCTCAAACCCACGCGCTACGGCAAGGTTTTCTGGATTCGGAAA
>JAZDGQ010000132.1:0-6612 GCA_043806835.1 Pseudomonadota bacterium
AGCGCTGGCGCAATCCCCGCCACACCCGCACGATCATTATCAAAAACGTCGCAGGCCTCGCCAACTATGCCGCCGCCTGACAAATGATCCGGCAATAACAAGGCTGGAACGCGGCTCAGGCACTACCGCGCAATGACTCTACTCTCCTTGCACCGGGGGCTCATGAGAATTTCTATCGCGACCTTAAAAAATAGAATCACAGACAGATCCCGAAGAATGGTTCGTACCAGACTACATCCACCGCCACCCTCTGGTTTAAGAGATTTACAGGTTTTGCGAGGGGTTTTTCAGCAGACTGCCTTGGAGGGCACAGTTTCCCTCCGCTGACGTGGTCATGGAGGGGAGAAGGCGGCCTTATTTGCGGATGTCGATGTTCGCCCAGATGTTGTCGTGGTCGTCTTTGTCCGATTCTTTCGGCTCATAGGTGTAATCCGTCCAGAGGGTCAGCCTCTTTTCTCCGCCCTTCGGAGGATCATCCGTGTTGGCGGGCGGGGATATGTTCACAGGGGAGATGTCATACCCACTCGACTTTTCCAGCGCCTCGCGAATGCGACGCTCTGAACTGAACCAATCCCAAAAACCCACAGTTAACACCTCCTTAAACATTTATGGAGTCATTCTAATGGATATTTAGCCATATGTCAAATATATTTCATGGTTTCTTAACCATTTTCAGGGCGAGGCCGGATGATGCGTCGGAGCGTCCTGTCGAGAGCAACACCGAAAAAGCTTCATAATGTTTCATGAACCATATGGACGGACTCTGAATGACCCAAGGAGATTTACTTCAGGAGATTCCAACTGGTTGGAACCGGCTTGCGCCTTTTTTCTTCTTTGGGAGCGACGCGCTCCACCAGCTTGTTGAATTTCGTTTTCAAAGAAGCCTTGCGCTCGGATTCCATGCTCTTTCTCATGGGAGAGAGACTGCCAAAATACATTTCATAACTGTCCCGGGATCGTGTAGCTTCGTTGAAGGTGTCATTGAGAATTTTCATGTCCCCCAACGTGTTTCTCTCATTGACAGCGGTTTTGGTGGCGGCGGCCACAAGCAGCAAAGCAACGATGCCAAGAGGGGGAACTACCAAGCTGACGAATCCCGTAAGGCCTGCAAGAGAAATAAGGGCAGTGAATTTTCTGGATTCCCGCTTTGCGATTTTCAAGAGATCTTCGGAGCTCTTATCCTTTAAACGCATAAGTTCATCATATCTCCTGGCAGGGTCGTTTTGGTACATCTTCTCGGCGGCTTTCATATCCTTGATAATTCCGTCGACTGCCGGGTTCAGCGTATTTTCCTCAAATCTGTTGAATATATTCACGCTCGTTCTCCTGTTGTCCGTCTAGATTTTCAAAACGCCGATGTTCGTTTTCTTTTCTTGCGTCTTTTGCGTGTTCAAATCAACGTTAAGAAGCGCAGCAAGCATGGGGAAAGCTAAGCTGTTTGACGATCCCCAAACTTGCCGTCCCGAAGGATAATGGGCTCTCTTGAAAACGCTCTTGAGGGTTTCCGGGACGCATTTTTTGACGCATTTGCAGGCGTCGAATAACTCGCGGTTTTTATCATACACTTTCACGACGACGCGGTTGATTTTGTCATCGAGGGTTCTAATGGACGACTGGACATTATGCTTATCTATCAAAGACCGATCGTCGTTGTTGGCTATCAAAACGGGATTGGGCGTATCGAGGCCTGCCTCTTTCGCCGCGTTCAGGAGGTTGGCCAGTTCAACGGCTTTTAAATCCTTGAACCGGTGAATCATGATTTTGGGATCGGTGCCGTGCTGGATGAGGTCTATTTTTTTGATGATGTCGACGACTGCGGGATTCAGCGTTTGTTCCGTGAAACTGGGCATAATTCATTCTCCATAAATTCCAATTCGGGGATTATTGTATCATAATACATTACAAATCAACCTTATTTTTTGTAATTTTTACGATAGCGGACAAGCATACACACGTAACCTGTTGTTATATATATGTAAATTATGTTCTATTTTTGAAACCCCGCCCCCATTCTTGGTAGAATAAAAAACAAAAGGAGCGTCCCATCATGGACTTCGAAAAGTATACCGAGCGGTCGAAATCCGTCGTTCAGGCGGCGCAGACGCTGGCGTTACGGCACAACCATCAGGTTTTTCAGCCGGAGCACGTGCTGAAAGCGTTGCTCGACGACGATAGCGGCGTGGTGAAGAACATCATTCGCGGCGCGGGGGGCAAACCGGAAGAAGTTCTTTCCGGCGTGGAGGAATTGCTGGCCAAATTCCCCTCCGTGGAGGGAAGCGGGGCGGGGCAACTGCATCTGTCGCCGAACCTCGCCAAGGCGTTCGATCAGGCCGAACAGGTCACGAAAAAATCCGGCGACGCTTATGTGACGCTGGAAAGGCTGTTGCAGGGCATTACCCTTGTGCCGCAGTCGGACGCGGCGAAGCTGCTGCAAAAAGCGGGCGTCAATCCCGAAAAGCTCAATCAGGCGATCAACACGCTGCGGAAAGGCCGCACCGCCGACAGCGCGTCTTCCGAAGACCGGTTCGAGGCGCTCAAGAAATACACCCGCGACCTGACTCAGGCGGCGCGGGACGGCAAGCTGGATCCCGTCATCGGACGCGACGAGGAGATACGGCGCGCCATTCAGGTGCTGGCGCGGCGCACCAAGAACAATCCGGTGCTGATCGGCGAGCCGGGAGTCGGCAAGACCGCGATCATCGAGGGGCTGGCGCTCCGGATCATCAACGGCGACGTGCCGGAAAGCCTGAAGGACAAGAAGCTGCTCTCGCTCGATCTCGGCTCCATGATCGCGGGCGCGAAATTCCGGGGCGAATTTGAAGAACGCCTGAAAGCCGTTCTGGAAGAAGTGCGCGCGGCCTCCGGCGAGATCATTTTGTTTCTGGACGAATTGCACACCCTCGTCGGCGCGGGCAAGGCGGAAGGTTCGATGGACGCGGGCAATATGCTGAAACCGGCTCTGGCGCGGGGCGAGCTTCACATGGTCGGCGCGACGACGCTGGACGAATACCGCAAGCATATCGAGAAGGACGCCGCGCTGGAGCGCCGTTTCCAGCCTGTGTTCGTGGGCGAACCCACCGTCGGGGACACGATTTCCATCCTGCGGGGGATCAAGGAGAAATACGAGCTGCACCACGGCGTTCGCATCACGGACGGCGCGATTGTGGCGGCGGCGACGCTTTCCAACCGCTACATCTCCGACCGCTTCCTGCCCGACAAGGCCATCGACCTGATGGACGAAGCCGCGTCGCGCCTTCGCATGGCGGTGGACAGCAAGCCGGAAAAGCTGGACGAACTGGATCGCCGCGTCATCCAGCTTAAAATCGAGCGCGAGGCTCTCAAAAGGGAGAAAGCCGACAAAGCGACAGGCGAACGTCTGACCTCTCTGGAAGAAGGCCTGAAAGACCTCGAAAAGAAGTCGGCGGAAATGACTTCCAAATGGAAGGCGGAGAAGGAAAAGCTGTCGTCCGGTCAGAAAATCAAGGAGGAACTGGAAAAGGCGCGGATCGAACTGGAACAGGCGCACCGCGCGGGCGACTGGACGCGGGCGGGGGAGATCACCTACGGCGTGATCCCGCAACTGGAAGCGAAGCTCGCCGTGGCCAGCAAAGGCGCGGAAAACGCGATGATTAACGAGGAAGTGCGCGAGAACGACATCGCCGCCGTCGTCAGCCGCTGGACGGGCATTCCGGTCGACAAAATGCTGCAGGGCGAGCGCGGACGCCTCCTGAAGATGGAAGAGCATCTGGCGAAGCGCGTGGTGGGGCAGGGGGCTGCCATCTCCGCCATTGCCAACGCCGTGCGCCGTTCCCGCGCCGGGTTGCAGCGCAGGAACCAGCCGATGGGAACCTTCCTGTTCCTGGGGCCGACGGGCGTCGGCAAGACCGAGCTTGCGAAGGCTCTGGCCGAATTCCTGTTCGACGACGAAGCGGCGATGCTCCGCATCGACATGTCCGAGTACATGGAGAAGCATTCTGTGGCGCGGATGATCGGCGCCCCTCCCGGCTATGTCGGTTATGAGGAAGGCGGGTCTCTGACCGAAGCGGTGCGCCGCCGCCCGTATCAGGTGATCCTGTTCGACGAGGTGGAGAAGGCGCATTCCGACGTGTTCAACATTTTGTTGCAGGTGTTTGACGATGGACGCCTGACGGACGGTCAGGGGCGCGTGGTGAATTTTTCCAATACCGTCCTCATCATGACCTCGAACCTCGGCTCCGAATATCTGGTCGAGCAGAAAGAAGGCGAGAGCGTCGAGAAGGTGCGCGAACAGGTCATGGAAAACGTTCGCCGCGCCTTCCGCCCCGAGTTCCTCAACCGGATCGACGAGATATTGCTTTTCAGCCGCCTGAGCCGCGAGGTGATGGCGAGCATCGTGGATATCCAGTTGCTCGGCCTGCAAAAAATGCTGGACGAGCGCAACATCCGGCTCGAACCGGACGCCAAGGCAAAACAATATCTGGCCGACGCCGGATACGATCCGGCCTACGGCGCGCGGCCTTTGAAGCGCGTTATCCAGAAAGAGCTTCAAAATCCGCTCGCCAATCTCATTATCGAAGGCAAGATTATGGATGACAGCCGTATCGAGATTTCCGCTGGAAAGGCGGGGCTTGAAATCAGAAGCCTGAAGCCGGAAGTCAGAATTCAGAAATTGAAAAGAGAAAAATGAAACATCCCCGCCGCTTCCCGAAAATTAACTTTATTTCAATGAAAATGAAGGTAAGATGAGGGGAGTTCAGAAGGAAGGGTTTTGCAGTCATGGGCATTATAAATTATGTAAATGAGGGGGGGGGTAATCCTCGGTTAGGGTCTTCTGCTGCTGTCTCTCCGGGCCTTTATAAATTCCTCGTTTTTGCCTTCTGCCTTCTGATTTCCGGTTTCTGGCTTCTGACTTCCTCCCCCGCCTATGCCGCCTGCTCCAGTCCGGTTGGGAGTGATGGCGACATGATGTACAACGCCGATTACCACGTCCCCCAGTATTGCGATGGCACGAACTGGAGAGCCATTGGCACAAGCGGAAGCGGTGGAGCCGGATGCTCCGGCCCGGCGGGGAATGAGGGCGATATCATGTACAACACCGATTACCACGTCCTCCAGTTCTGCGATGGCGCGGCATGGCGGGCCATGGGCACAAGCGGGAGCGGGGGAGCCGGATGCTCCGGTCCGGTTGGGAGTGAGGGCGACGTCATGCACAACGCTCTTTGCCACGTCCCGCAATTCTGCGATGGCGCGGCATGGAGAGTCATGGGAAAGGCGTCCTGCGACCCCTGCGATGGAAGCCCTTCGGTAGGAACTGTCTGCGCGGATGGCTCGGTTTATGCCGGATTGTCGCCGGACGGGAATGTGAAGATGTTCGCCATGTCCGGTGATCTCGGGCTCTACACATGGAACGATGGGTCGGCGAATTGGCTGGTCACGGGTTTCACAAACGCAACGACAGGAGAGGCGAATACGACAGGGTTGGTAGCCTTGGGCATAGCGCCAAGCCCCGCCCCGTATAAGGCAGCGCGGGCTTGTGCCGCCCAGATCTCTGGAGGGCATAGCGATTGGTATTTACCGGCCAAGAATGAACTGAACGTCCTCTGGACCAACAGGGTAGCCATTGGCGGATTTAACTTAACTGGTTCTTATCCCGCCGGTTACTACTGGTCCTCGTCCGAGGGCCTTAGCCTCAGTTCTTGGCTCCAGTGGTTCAGCGTCGGTAGCCAGTTCAACGACATTAAGGTCTACGCTCTCTCTGTGCGTTGTGTCCGTCGGTAGAGCGCCCGGAGATGAATCATTTAATCATTCAATTATTTACTGTCCCCGCGAAGCGGGGTCGCTAAAAAAAACAAGGGAGGTTGTGTATAATCATGGCGCAATATCAACATCTGCCGATCTACAAGCAGACCTACGACATCCTTCTGCGCACGATGACGGCGACAAAGGATTTCCCGCGCGAGTATAAATACACGCTGGGGCAAAAGATCAAAGACGAGCTGATCGAGCTGGTCGTCATGATCTACCGCGCCAACAGCGCCGCCGACAAGAGCCAGCATATCGGATCAATAGTGGAACGGGTTCAGGCGATTCAGCTGATGATGCGCCTGTCTCATGATATGAAGATATTGACGCGCCGCAATTATGCGGCGCTTTCAGAAATGACAGACAGTCTTGCGCGACAGGCGCAGGGCTGGCTTAAAAGTTCGGGAAAGGGGACGCCAGAACGGGTTTAGGCCAAGGCTTGACCCGGTGAGCATATTCATCTCGGATGGCGGCGGTATCTTTCCACGAAGGAGGGATACCAAAGCTGGAGCCGAAAGGTTTCAGGGTCGGGCGGACGAACATCGTCCTCCCGCACTAAAAGACCGCCATCAATACGCTTGTGGTTCTTATCCCGCCGGTTACTACTGGTCCTCGTCCGAGAACAATAACAACAATTCTTGGAACCAGAGGTTCAGCGACGGTAACCAGAACAACAACAATAAGAACAACGCTCTCTCTGTGCGTTGTGTCCGTCGGTAGGGCGCCCGGAGATGAATCATTTAATCATTCAATTATTTACTGTCCCCGCGAAGCGGGGTCGCTAAAAAAAACAAGGGAGGTTGTGTATAATCATGGCGCAATATCAACATC
>JAZDGQ010000133.1:0-6409 GCA_043806835.1 Pseudomonadota bacterium
CCGAAAACGGCTCTCAAAAATATCAACATTCGGTATGATGCCTTTCACGGCGACTGGAACTACACCATCGCGCCACTCGCAAAACGGATGGCACGCAATCCCCGTTAAACTGACGCTGTTATTTTGTCCCAAGCCCTTAGGGGGATGACCATCTCCGGTCAGTAAACCGGCTCTTGTTATAGCGGAGCGAAGCGCACCGTAAAGTGCCGGAGGAAGGGCGGATTGTAAATAATCTTCAGCCCCTTCAGGGAGTCTTTGCGGTGCACGACGGCTTCCATGCCTTCGAGAATGTAGTCGAAATGGCTCTGGGTGTGCACCCGGCGCGGGAAGGCCAGCCGGACAAGTTCCATCGCGGCGGGCTGGAATTTTCCGTCAACCGTCTTTCCGAACATGATCGATCCGATCTCGCAGGAGCGTATCCCCTCGGAACGAAAAAGCTCGACCACAAGGGACTGCCCTGGAAACTCGTGCGGCGGGATATGCGGCAGAAAAGCCTTCGCGTCGATGTAAATCGCATGTCCGCCGGGGGGCTGTACGGTTGGGATCCCGAGGCGGTTCAGCCCTTCTCCCATATAGCGGCTCACCGCAAGCCTGTAGTCGAGGTATCCTTCATCGAGGACTTCCCTCAGACCGACCGCCATCGCCTCGAGATCGCGCGCCGCAAGGCCACCGTAGGTGGGGAACCCCTCGGTGAGGATCAGGATGTTGCGGAGGCTGTCCATCCAGCGGTCGTCCTTCAATGCGATCATGCCGCCGATGTTCACGAGCGCGTCCTTCTTCGCGCTCATCATGCAGCCGTCCGTGAGCGAGAATATCTCCTGCGCGATGGCCTTTGCGGTTCTGCTTTTCTGGCCTTCCTCGCGCAGCTTGATGAAATAGCTGTTTTCCGCGAAACGGCAGGCGTCGAGGATAAAGGGGATTCCATGCTTCTTGTAAATCGTTGAAGCTCCGCGAATATTCTCAAGGGAAACAGGCTGCCCTCCACCGGTATTATTTGTGATCGTCAGCATCCCGAGCGGTATTTTGCCTTTGTTCGCCGCGCAATAAGCGTCGAGTTTCGCAAGGTCGATATTCCCCTTGAACGGGTGGGTGCTGGCGGGATTCTTCCCCTCCTCGATCACGAGATCGACGGCCTCGCCGCCCAGTTGCTCGATATTGGCGCGGGTCGTGTCGAAATGATTGTTGGACGGAACCTTGCATCCGGGTTTTATCAGGTAAGAAAATAAAATCCGCTCTGCGGCGCGTCCCTGGTGCGTGGGAATCACATGCCGGAAACCGGTAAGTTCCGTGACGGCCTCCAGAAACCGCGCAAAGCTGTCCGACCCCGCGTAGCTTTCGTCCGCGACGATCATCGCAGCCCACTGCGCCGCGCTCATCGCGGTGGTGCCAGAGTCCGTCAGGAAATCGAAAGTCACCTGATTGGATCGCACCAGAAAGAGGTTGTATCCCGCCTCTTTCAGCACGGCCTCGCGCTCCTCCGGGGTGTGCCGGTGAAGCGGCTCCACCATCTTGATTTTGAATGGCTCTATGATAGAACGTTCGGGATTTTTTTCCATTTTCATTCTCCTTATTTCTGAACCAGCCCGTCCTTGAGCCGCAAAATGTGGTCCATGCGGCTGGCCAGTTCGCCGTTGTGCGTCACGACGAGCGCGCCGATCTTCAGGCTGCGGATGGTTTGCAGCATCACCTGAAACACCTCTTCCGCCGTCTGGGGATCGAGGTTTCCGGTCGGCTCGTCCGCCAGAAGCAATGCAGGACGGTTGACGAGCGCCCGCGCAATCGCCACACGCTGCTGTTCGCCGCCCGACATTTCCGACGGGTAATGCGTGGCGCGTTTTTCCAGCCCGACGCTCTCCAGCAGTTTCAGGGCGCGGTTTCTGGCTTCCGCCTTGCCCGTCCCCGCGATGTACTGCGGCAGGAGAAGATTCTCAAGCGCCGTGAAGTCCGGCAACAGGTGGTGGAACTGGTACACGAAACCGATCTGCGTGCGGCGAAGCATCGTGCGCAGACCGTCGCCGGAGCCATCAACTTTTTTGCCGTTGATGATAACTTCGCCGGAAGTCGGTTTTTCAAGCAGACCCGCGATTTGCAGCAAAGTCGTCTTGCCGCAGCCGCTCGGCCCCAGCAGCGCCGCGATCTCCCCCCGGCTGATCGACAGGTTGATCCCGCGCAAAATTTCCAGCGTCTGCCCGCCCTGCTCGAAGCTGCGCTTGATGTCCTTCATCTGCAATACGTCACTCACGGCGCAACGCCTCCACCGGATCCAGCCTCGCCGCCCGCCATGCGGGATAGAGCGTCGCCAGGAACGACAGCCCCAGAGACATCCCCACGATCAGCAGGACTTCGGAAGTGTCCATCTTCGCGGGCAGTTTGGTGAGAAAATAAATCTCGTCCGAGAACAGATTTTTATGCAGCAGCCCTTCCAGCCATCGGCGGATGCTCTCGATATTCATGCAGAACACGACGCCCAGCGCCGCCCCCGCGACCGTCCCGACGATCCCGATGGTCGCGCCCGTATAGAAGAAAATGCGGATAATCATGCCCCGCGTCGCGCCCATGGTGCGGAGGATGGCGATGTCCCGGCCTTTGTCCTTCACCAGCATGATGAGGCTCGAAATGATGTTGAAGGCCGCGACGATGATGATGAGCGTCAGGATCAGGAACATCACGTTGCTCTCGACTTGCAACGCATTGTAGAAGCTCGAATTCGTGTCGCGCCAGTCGGAAACGGAAAATCCGGTTCCCAGACTGTCCCTGATTCCCGTCTCGGTCTCCCCGAAGGTTGAAGCGTCCGGCGTCATGATCTCGATGGCGCTGACGCCGGAACCCATATCGAAGAAGACCTGCGCCATGTCCAGAGGCATAAACACGAAATTGTTGTTGTACTCATACATGCCGACATCGAAGATCGAGCCGACCATGAAGGCTCGCGACCGGGGAATCGTGCCGAAGGGCGTCGCCCGGCCTTTCGGCGCGATCAGGACGATCTTGTCGCCGACGCCGAGGCGGAACCGCGCGGCCATGGTCTTGCCGACGGCGACATGCTCCCCGCCGAACCCCTTGTTCTCCGGCAGCTTACTGACGATGGAGGTCGACATAATCGGCTTTTTGAAAAAATCATCCGGGGTCACGCCGCGCACAATGACCCCGCTCGCGTTCCCATCGACCGTCAGGAGCGCCTGCCCCTCGACCGAGGCCGTCGCGCTGACCACGCCGGGAACCTTCTTTATCCGCTCGATGACGGGATCGTAGGGATACAGGGGGCCGAGGCGCGAATAGACGTTGATATGCCCGTTCAGGCCGAGGATGCGCCCCACCAGTTCCTCGCGAAATCCGTTCATCACCGACATGACGATAATCAGCGTCGCGACGCCCAGCAGGATGCCCAGAAAAGAGAATCCGGCGATGACGGAGATGAACCCCTCTTTCCGTCTGGAGCGCAGGTACCGCCCCGCCACCATTCTTTCAAAGGAAAAGGACATTTCAATACGCTTTCGCCACGATCACCTTCCGGCAGCCGTCCGCGAACGGCAGGCAGCGCGTCGTCACGGCAAAGTCTTTCTTGAGCGCCTCAAACTCGCCGGAGTTCTGGATGAGCGCGTAGTCGATCCTCACGCCGCCAATCTTGTCCGCAGCGAAAAAGTCGCGCATTTCCTTGAGGGATTTAACGTCAACGATCATGGCGTTCATTTTTACACGCGCCCGATCCAGCATGTCTTTCTGCATCTGAGCCAGAACGCCCTGAATGGAGCCGAGGAATTCATCCACGGAAACCTTCTTCTTGCCTTCCTTGCCGAGGTCGCGGCGGGTATAGGTCAACTGCCCTTCCGCGATTTCCCGCGCGCCGATTTCAAGCCGCACCGGAACGCCCTTCTTGATCGCCGCCCACATTTTGTCGGAGGTGCGTTGCTCGGATGTATCCGTCCTTGCAGTCACGCCTTTGGCCTTGAGTTCTTTCCGGATTTTTTCACAGAACTCCAAAATCTTCGGCTTATCTGCTTCATCGTGGATGATCGGCAAGATAGCGACCTGATACGGCGCCAGCTTCGGCGGCATCACCATGCCGTCGTCGTCCGCATGAACCATGATGAGAGCGCCGATAGCCCGCGTGGACAACCCCCACGAGGTCGTCCAAGCCAGCTTCTGCACACCGTCACGGTCGAGGAACTTGATATCGCTCGACTTGGCGAAAGTCTGGCCGAGATTGTGGGACGTGCAGCTCTGGATGGCCTTGCCGTCCTGCGCGAAGGATTCATACGTGTAGGTTTCGATGGCGCCGGGAAACCTTTCGTCGGGCGTCTTGGCGCCGACGAAGCCGGGCACGGCCATATATTGCTCGTAGAATTCGCTGTATACTTCCATCATACGACGGGCGTCTTTTTCCGCGCCGTCGTGCGTTTCGAAGACGTTATGGCCTTCCTGCCACAGGAATTCCGTCGTGCGAAGGAAAATGCGCGGGCGCATTTCCCACCGCATCACGTTCGCCCACTGGTTGATCTTGAGCGGCAGGTCGCGGTAGGACTGCACCCATCTGGAGAAAGCCTCCCCGATGATCGTTTCCGAGGTCGGGCGGATAATCATCGGCTCCGTCAAGGGGCTTGCGGGGACGAGTTCCCCTTTTTCATTCTTTTCGAGGCGGGTGTGCGTCACAATCGCACATTCTTTGGCGAAGCCGTCGATATGCTCGGCCTCCTTCGCGATATAGCTCAGGGGGATCAGCAGGGGGAAATAGGCGTTCTGCACGTCTTCCGCTTTTATCATGCGGTCGAAGGTCTTCTGGATATTTTCCCAGAGGGCGTAGCCGTAAGGTTTGATAATCATGCAGCCGCGCACCGGCGCATTCTCGGCCATGTCCGCCGCCCGGATGACGTTCTGGTACCACTCCGGGAAATTCTCCGCCCGCGTGGGGGTGATGGCCGTTCTGGGGGCTTTTATATTTTTTGCGGCTTCGGTCATGACGATACCTTGATTTTGTTACGATACAGCCTATAGAAACGACGCCTTCCGGTCAATCTTTCTCATATCCTCACCAGATGCACCCGCGTCTGGGGCTTGCGGTCGAAGCGGTCGTTGAAGAAACGGCGCGCGGTCACGCGGATGGTTTCCGACATCTCCGCGTCGTTCTCCCTCTGGTTTTTCGGCATGTTCTTGACGACTTTTTTAATCTCCCGGACGACATCCTGGATATGCTCCGCGTCCAGCTCGCTGTTTTCGTCCAGCAGCCCGAGCGCGGTCACTTTCGGGTCGGCCACAAGGACGCCGCGCTCATCGACGACGACGGTGACGACGGCGCTGCCGTTGAACATCATCCGCTTGCGGGTGAGAATGGCCTCATGGTCGATGGCGACGATGCGGCTTCCTTCGACCGCCAGAAAGCCGCTTTTGACATCGCCGTAGAACGAGGCGATCCCCTCTTTCGCGATCTCGATCACGTTGCCGCCGAGCGGGATGATCGTCTGCTCCGCGCCGCATTCCCTGGCGAGAAGCGCGTGTTTTTCCATCTGCATCTGCTCGCCGTGGACGGCAAGGACGATTTTCGGGCGCACCCACTTGTAAAGCTGCTTCATCTCCTCGCGGCAGGCATGGCCGGAAACGTGGATCGGTGCCTCGCGGTCGGTGATGACGTTCACGCCTGCGGCATAAAAGCGGTTCTTGATGCGGTCGATGGCGCGGACGTTGCCGGGAATGGCGCGGGAAGAGAAAACGATCACGTCGTTCGCCTCCAGCCGCACGCGGGGATGATCCTCCGCCGAAATGCGGGAAAGCGCCGCGCGCGGCTCCCCCTGCGAGCCGGTGCAGATATAGACGATTTTATCGGCGGGCATCTCGATGGCCTCGTCCTCGTCGATAAAGGGCCGGACTTTCCGGAGATAGCCCGTGTTCCGCGCCGCCTCGTCCGTTCTCCACAGGGAGCGCCCGACAAGGCATACGGCGCGTCCGTGCGCCTTCGCCGCCGCATCAATGCTGTGCAGCCGCGCCACATTGGTGGAAAAGCAGGAGATGGCGATTTTTTCCTTGAATTCGCCGAACAGGTCGATCAGGTTGTTCTGTACGTCGCGCTCGGAGCCGGAATGCCCCGGAACCAGCGCGTTCGTGCTGTCGCCGACGACGGCCAGAACGCCTGCGTCGCCGAGTTCGGTCAGCGTCTTTTCATCGGTAACGTCGCCCTCGACCGGATCGGGATCGATCTTCCAGTCGCCGGTGTGCAGGATCGTCCCCACGTCGCCGGCGGTGATCGCCAGCGCGTTCGCCTCCGGTATCGAGTGCGCCATGCGGATATACCGGAGGCTGAACGGCCCCAGCTTTATCTTGCCCTGCGGCGGGACGACGTGAACGCGCGGCTCGTTGCCCCAGGGATGCTCGCCAAGGGATCGAAGAACCCTCTCCGCCGTGAATTTCGTCGCATACA
>JAZDGQ010000134.1:0-7419 GCA_043806835.1 Pseudomonadota bacterium
TGGCCGGAGGGACACTGCGAAACGGCGGAAGGCGTCGCCGAAGGGAGGATCGTCTGGCCGCCGCGCGGAAACCTCGGCCACGGCTGCGATCCGATCTTCATGCCGGACGGTTATTCCGTCACTTACGGCGAAATGGATCCGGCGGTGAAAAACAAAATCAGCCACCGCGCTGAGTCTTTCCGCAAGATGATGGAGAGATGTTTTTAAAAAATTTCACAATAAAAAGACAGAATACCACACATAAAAACAACCAGACCGGCAAGGTAAAAAAGTACCACCGATATCCACATAAATCTATTGCTCAAACGGCAAGGACCAAGCTCGTTTTTTGGTGGGCTGTAGTTATGACGTTCATAAATCAAGGAGCACTTTCGCCTAAACATGTTGTGCAGCACGGCGAACAGCAGTCCAGTCTGATAAAGCAACAGGCCCAACAGCGCACCGAAAACCAACAATTCAAAACCGTTTTTATTTATGATTGTTGGAAGAAATGCTAAAAGAGCTACGGCACCGCCGCCGTTGATAAGTAAAAGGCCTCTCACCGTTTCGTTATCAATTTCTGCCCTTATTGCGAGTCCTCCGACCATTGTATTTAATTCCCCCCATTGATTGAAACGTAAATCAGGGTATAGAATTACAGAAAAATGGTCAACAGGACAAAACTTGCGGAATAGATTGGTTAAAAAAGTGCCTGTAATACCAATCCCCGATCATTTTGAAACTCTCTTCCCCTCTCCCGCAAAGCGGGAGAGGGGGCAGAAACGCATTGCTTCAAAATGATCGGGGATTGGTATAAGAAATGAAGTCTGAATGACCCTCCCCCTCGCCCTCTATATCCACTGGCCGTTCTGCAAGTCCAAGTGCCCTTACTGCGATTTCAACAGCTATGTGCGTGACGGGATCGACCAAAGCGCATGGCGGCAGGCTTATCTGGAGGAATTGCGTTTCTACCGGCAGAAGACCGGGCCGCGCCGGATCGCGTCCGTTTTTTTCGGGGGAGGCACGCCCTCGCTGATGGAGCCGGAGACCGTTGCGGCGGTGATCGGGGAGGCGGACAGGCTTTGGGGACTGCCGGACGGAACCGAAATCACGCTGGAGGCCAACCCGACGTCGGCGGAGGCGGACAGTTTGCGGGATTTCAGGGCGGCGGGGGTGAACCGCGTGTCGCTGGGTGTCCAGTCCCTGCGCGACGACGCGCTCAAAAAGCTGGGGCGGCAGCATTCCGCCGCCGAAGCCGTGTCCGCCGTCAGGGCGGCGGCGCGGATTTTCGACCGGTATTCCTTCGACCTCATATATGCGCGTCCCGGTCAGAGTGTGGCCGACTGGGAACGGGAACTGGGCGAGGCACTGGAATACGCCGGAGGGCATATGTCGCTCTACCAGTTGACGATAGAAGAAGGCTCCGCCTGGCACGCGCTGTACCGGAAGGGCGGCCTGAAACTTCCCGACGAAAACGCAGCGGCGGATATGTTTGAACTGACGCAGAGGAAGATGGAAGACAAAGGGCTGCCTGCATACGAAATCTCCAACCACGCCCGCGCCGGAGAGGAGTCGCGGCATAATCTCGTCTACTGGCGGTACGGAGATTATGCGGGAATCGGTCCCGGCGCACACGGGCGTCTGACGCTCGATGGAGGCAAATGGGCGACCTGTGCCCATAAAATACCGGAGTTATGGATAAAACTGGTAAAAGATCAGGGTCATGGCTCTCACCCGTTTGAACTTATTGACTTTTTTGGGCGTGGACAGGAGATGCTGATGATGGGATTGCGCCTTCGTGAGGGTTTTTCACTTGACGATTTTCAGAAAGAAACTCAAACTCCCCTCCAGCAGTTTGTGAATCCGCAGATTTTGCGGGGGCTGCTTGATGAGGGACTCTTGGAATTGACGAATCGGCATATACGGGCGACGGCGGCGGGGCGGCAACGACTGAATGCCGTTCTGGCGTTGCTGGCGCCGCGGTAAGGTGTTTCAATGATGCAGGTCATCTTTCAAACCGATCCGCGCGACTTTCTGGGCAGGTGCGGCGCTCACCTCGAGCAGAACGAGGCGGAGCATAGCCTGATTTTATCCCTGTGCCAGGACGCCCTGCAAAAACAGAGACAGGGGAGAAGGCCGGATATTTTCTTCAGCTCCCTTTTCGACAACGACGAGTTCGTCGTGGCTGCCGTCCAGACGCCGGCGCGCAACCTGGTTTTAAGCAAATCAGGCCAGCCGGAGATCGAAAAGCTGGCCGAGATACTCGCCTGCCGCAATCGCAGGTTTCCGGGGATCGTCGGCCCCAGCGACGTGGCCAGCGGGTTCGCCAGCAAATGGACGCAGATCACCGGGCAAAAGCCCGTTGAATACGTGAATCAGATCGTCTATACGCTGAAAGAAGTTTTACTGCCGCCCCTGGCGGAAGGCGGGTTTCGCCTCGCCGGGCCGGAAGATACCGGTGCCGTCGCCGCGTGGATTTCCTCCTTTGCCAGGGAGGCTTTGCCGAAAGCCGATCAGGTGAGCGGGGAGAACGCGTTCAAAAAAGCGGATGACCTGGTCAGGGAGGGGCGTGCGGCGGTCTGGGTGGTAAAGGGGGCGCCGGTCTCGATGGCGACCGTTTCCGGAACGGACAGCGTGGCGCGGCTCGGCGGTGTTTACACGCCTCCGGAATGGCGCGGACGCGGCTACGCCGGCGCGACGGTGGCGCACCTGAGCCATCTGCAGCTTGATCGGGGCAAGAAAATGTGCTGCCTCTACGCGGATGCGCGCAATCCGGCGTCAAATTCCATCTACCGTAAGATCGGCTATGAGTTCGTCGGACGCTCCAGCCTGTATGTGCTGGAGTCGGAGAGTCTGAAAGAGGGCTTTATCGAGGACGCCCGCCGTGAAGCTGCTTGATAAAACACGGGCAGGAATTCTATTGTCCGTCGCGGCTCAGCTGCTTCCACCTTGATGCCGTCTGGAACGTCGCGATGGCGTCTTTGACCCGTTCATCGTCGCTGCCGTCCGTCTCTTTTTTCGTCAGGCCGCCGCCCGCCCTCTTATAACGGGTGATTTCCTTGCCCGGCTCCAGAATGACGAGCGCGTCCCGCGTCATGTATCCCAGCTTCCGGTCGGTGGAGATGTAAGCCCTGTCCGGCGGCTCTTTCATGATGTCGGCGCCGTAAAAGCGGCTTGTGTAGCTCATATTCATCAACCCCAGCAACGTCGGCGCCACGTCGATCTGGCTGGCCAGCCCGTCGATTTTCTGCGGGGAGAGGATCGCGGGCGCGTAGATTATCAGAGGAACGCGATAACGCTCCGGATCGAGGGATTTCTTTCCGCCGCTTCTTGCCGCATGATCCGCGACGATCACGAAAAGCGTATTGTCGAACCACGGCTTTTTCCCTGCCTCGGCGATCAGCCTGCCGATCGCGTAATCCGTATACTTCACGGCGCCCGGCCTGCCTCCATCGCCGGAAGGAAAATTAATCTTTCCGTCGGGATAGGTGTAGGGGCGGTGGTTGGACGTCGTCATGAGCATATTGAAGAACGGCCTGCCCTCCCGATAGGCGTCATCTCCCTCCCTGATGGCGCGCGCGAACAGGTCTTCATCGCATACGCCCCAGGTGTTCGAAAAAGTTATTTCCTTCCCCGAAAAGCCGCTGCGGTCGATGACCCGGTAGCCGTTGTTTCCGAAAAAGGCGTTCATTTTGTCGAAGGAGCCGTAGCCCCCGTATATGAAGTTTCTGACATACCCCTTCCTGCCGAGAACCTTCCCCAGAGAAAATATCCCCCCGCTGCCGGTCCGGCGCATGATCGCATTCCCTGGTATCGGCGGGATGGACAAGGTGAGGGCGGAAAGGCCGTAAACCGTCCGCGTGCCCGTCGCGTAAAAATTTGTGAAAAACAGGGACCCGGCGGCGATTTCATTGATGTGCGGCATCAGAGGATATCCGGCGGGGGCGGAGTCCGTCAGATACTTTCCGCTCAGGCTCTCGACGGTGACAAGCATGATGTTGTAAGGCTTTTCAGGTCCGGAAGCGCCGATATGACGGGCGATACCGTCCTCCGTAAACGCCGCCGCCGGATCGATCTTCTTTCTCGTCCGGTCGAGCGCCGCCGCCGGATCTCCGCTGGCATAGGATTCTTCATAGGGAAGATCGGTGGCGAGGAAGGCGCGGGAAATTTCGTAGTATCCGTTCCTGGATATTTCCTGCCAGTAACGGTTGTCCCCGAACTCGGCCATTTTATGGTCGAGCAGACCGAGGGACAAAACAGCCGTCAGCGCCGGAACCGCGAGAACCGCAAGCCTTTGAACCGGACGCGCTGCCGCCGCGCCAGCCGGGGGAACATGCTTCAGCAGCCACAGCGTCAGCAGGAGCGCGGAGACGCCGATCCCCGACAAAAGCCGTCCGACCGGGTAAGACTCCCGGATATTGCCGATCACTTCGCGGACATAGACCAGATAATCCACCGCGACGAAGTTGAAGCGCGATGAAAATTCATCCCAGAAAATCCATTCCGCCACGCCCGTGAACAGCATGAGATAGATCATGAAAAAATAAAGGCCGCCGCAAAGGAGCCTGTCCGTCCGCGTTCCGTGCAACCGCCACGGCAAAGCCGCCAGATACGCGGCCAGGGGAATAACGAAACAGGCGAAAATTCCGGCATCGAACAAAACACCGGTTGCGAAACACAGGAAGACCTCTCCGGCATCTTTCTTCAGCTGCCGGAACTCGCGCAGGACGAGAAAAACGCGCAGCACCGCCTCTTCCGTCATGAACAGAAAGAACATCGGCATCAGGCGCCGGATATAATACTGAATCACGCCTCCCATAAAATCGTCCCCGCATCGGCAATTATCGCATGCGCCCTTCAAAGCTATGCCAAAGCCGGAAGCCTGTCTTGCAAAAAACGAAATCCCCTCCGGAGCGCAGGGACGCTCTTGGCTAACGGGTTGAAATAAACAGGTTATTTATTGTATTTTGGGTCTTGCGGTTTTTATGTGCAGTCGTTAGTGTTGGCGCTCTGAATTCCGCCGTTCAATAAAGTCCTTGCGGAGAGGTGGCCGAGTGGTTGAAGGCGCTCGCCTGGAAAGCGGGTATTCTGTAACAGGAATCGTGAGTTCGAATCTCATCCTCTCCGCCATTACTACTTGATATTGTTTACTTTTTTGGCACTTTTATAAACCATCCCATCTTTCCTCCCATCAATTCAGGAATGAACTGGCATGGGGGATAGAAGCAAGGAACTTGTCCGGCTCTCTCAACCTTCACGCTCATGGCACACCTCTATTTTATCCGAAATCATAAGGCAAATTTTAGTGAAGTGTTTCTGTGTGTCTCCTGATGTCATAGCTCCATTCCCAGAATTTTCCTTGCGCCCTGTATGAAATAGCGGTCAGCAATATCTTCCATCCGACCAGCTTTTCCCCAAAGGCGCTCGAAAGTCGTCCGGTGCATACCTTTCGGTCTGCGCGGCCAGTCCTGCCCGCCGATTTTTTTGGCAATGCTCCACTTCCGGCGAATGGCGCGGCCTAAAGGACATTCGCTTTGGGATTCATAGGCCAGCCTGTAGGCATGGCGGGAGGCGAATATATCGCCGCCGGAGGGCAGATACAGCTTGGCAACGCGCTTGCCTGTGGAGGGGCAGATAAACCACCAGCGCCCGCCGCCATAGTGCGCCTCTGTCCGTGACAGCCTGACTTTGCAATCGATCTTTTTCTGGCTCTCTGTAAAAGTGTAATGGATTCTCAGGAAGGCGTTGCAGGGGTCGCGGGTGTCAGCCTCATAGCTTATCGCGGTCAGTCTCTCTCCGGTTTCCGCGTCCTTCCATATCCAGCCTCCCGCCCGCCTGCCGCATTGTGGAATAGCGCCCAGCTTCACCATGCAGTTGAGGTCAAGACAACGGCAATCATCCAGATAGGTTTTCTTGTCCAACCTGTACCAGTTTCCAGAGCCGCTTCCCCCCATGCCCGCCACCGTTATTGTACGAAATCATAAGGCAATTTTAACACAGCACATTGAATGGAGCAATAAATCCATTTTTATCAAGCAATTACACTGCCGGACGGCTGCGGACAAATGCGGCTTTCCTTGAACGTCAACAGACAGTATGATGGCAACGGCCTGTCCATTCGCTATGGGCAGGCTGGGGTGTAGTGACCCCGTTATAAGCGGTTTGGTATGTACCGGGAACATGCCGCCTTCGGTCTATATGGCCAGGAGGCGGCAGTGGGGTGGCGTGTAAACGCCATTCTGGATGTCCAAGCCTCGCGGCTAAAGACTGCCGCACCATCCTTATAACATGGTCACTAACTCCTGTGCCGCCAGAGGGCTTGCCGCTCTCTGGGGGTATTTCAGCCTTGGGGTGAAATTGGCCGACAAGTACAGCACATATTCCAAGGATGACCTTATCCGGCTGCTGCGGGAGCGGGAGCGCAAGCCGAAATTCGGACTTGTCTGGGAACGGGATGAAATTGACCATGACAAGTCCGTGAATGGTGATTTTATCGCCCTTGACCTTGTACCGGAACTTTCTTGCGGCGAAGCCCCCTACAGCAATCTGCTGATTGAAGGCGACAACTTTGACGCCCTCCGCTATCTCCGCATGACGCACGCGGGGCAGGTGAAATGTATCTACATTGACCCGCCGTATAACACGGGGAACAAGGATTTTATCTATAACGATCACTTTATTGACAAGGATGATCTGTATAAACATTCCAAATGGCTGGAATATATGTACCGCCGTCTGGTTCTGGCGCGTGACCTGCTGCGGGAAGACGGGGTTATTTTTGTTTCAATCGGGGAAGATGAGTTTGCAAATCTGACCCTGCTCATGGATCAAGTGTTTTCCGGCATGAAAGTTGGGACGTTTGTTTGGCGGCGGCGTAGCGGGGCGAATGATCCGACGGGCTATTTTACCAGCACTGACCATGAGTATGTTATTTGCTATGCCAATCCAAATTTTTCCTTTCAGGGACTTGAAAAGGATTTTTCCAGCTATTCCAATTTTGATGAAAACAGTCAAGACCCTTGGAAACGAGGCGATTTAACAAAAGCCCATACATACAAACAAAGGAAAAATGCCTTTTATCCAATACAAAATCCTAGAAATGGGATTTGGTACGCATGTAATCCAAATACTGTTTGGCGTTTTGCGACAGAGAAAAATTTAAAGCCGGGACAGAAAACACGTTCGCCGACAATGGAGAACCATATCAAAAATAATAAAGTTTTGTTTCCTGCTAACGATAAACCTGTCCAGTACAGCGGATTAAATGAGATTGTACAGGCAATAAGAAATGGCACAGCTCCTAAGGGCTTGGGACAAAATAACAGCGTCAGTTTAACGGGGATTGCGTGCCATCCGTTTTGCGAGTGGCGCGATGGTGTAGTTCCAGTCGCCGTGAAAGGCATCATACCGAATGTTGATATTTTTGAGAGCCGTTTTCGG
>JAZDGQ010000135.1:0-2358 GCA_043806835.1 Pseudomonadota bacterium
CGGATCCATTTCGCCGTAAGTGACGGAATAACCGTCCGGCATGAAGATCGGATCGCAGCCGTGGCCGAGGTTTCCGCGCGGCGGCCAGACGATCCTCCCTTCGGCGACGCCTTCCGCCGTTTCGCAGTGTCCCTCCGGCCAGCAGAGCGCCAGCACGCTGACGAACCGCGCTTTTGTGTCCGGGTTATTCCCGATGCCCTCATGTATCCTTTTCATGGCGCGATTGAAATCACGCTTTCCGCCGTCCTCTTCAGCCCAATCCGCCGTATGAATTCCGGGCGCGCCGCCCAGCGCGTCGACACAGACGCCGCTGTCGTCCGCCAGCGCGATCTTTCCCGTCACCGAAGCGACGAACCGCGCCTTGAGCAGCGCGTTTTCGAGGAAGGTCGTTCCGGTTTCCTCCGGCGATTCAAGGCCGAAATCCGTCGCCGAATAGAGCCGGATGTCCCGGCCTTTGAACAGTTCGGCGAATTCCGCCCGCTTGCCCTTGTTATGAGTGGCGACGACCAGTTCGGAGCCTTCGAACCTGCGCGTCATTTCTGACCGGACAAGGCGCGGCGTTGATGTTCGATAAGGCCGTTGATGCCGGCGCGGGCGAGTTTCATCAGTTCCAGAAACTGTTCCTCGCTGAAGGCGCGCTGCTCCGCCGTGCCCTGCACCTCGACAAGGCCGCCCTTCCCCGTCATCACGAAATTGGCGTCCGCTTCGGCGGTCGAATCTTCGGCATAGTCGAGATCGAGGACGGCGACGCCTTTATACAGGCCGCAGGATACAGCCGCCACCTCGTCGATCAGCGGGCTTTGCTTGACGGCTCCGATTTTTTTCAGATGCTCGCAGGCCTGATGGAGCGCGATGTAGGAGCCGGTGATGGCCGCCGTGCGCGTGCCGCCGTCGGCCTGTATCACGTCGCAGTCGATGAGAATTTGCGTCTCGCCAAGCACAGCCGGATCCATCACCGCCCGCATCGCGCGCCCGATCAGACGCTGGATTTCCTGCGTGCGCCCCGACTGCTTGCCCCGCGCCGCCTCGCGGTCGGTGCGGGTGCCTGTCGCCCGGGGCAGCATCCCGTATTCGGCGGTGACCCAGCCCTTCCCCTTGTTTTTCATCCAGGAGGGGACTTTCGATTCCACGGTGGCAGTGCACAGCACATGCGTATTGCCGAACCGCGCCATGCACGACCCTTCCGCATGCCTTGAAAAGCCCGGCTCCAGAATGATCTCCCGCAACTGGTCGGCGGCACGTCCTGAGGGGCGCATGATATGATCCTTTTCTTTTTTCCTGTTCTTCAGCTTCTGAATATAGGCGACTTTTCTCAATTAAGACAAGGGGTTGATAAAAGATTCCGGCTTCAAATGGAACACGCTACCTTGACATAGTGTGAGTTAAAGTTTTATACATGGAATCAATCAACTCCAACAACAGAAGAATTGATGAAATCATGAGTAAGCCGTTTGAATACAGCACCGAACTCAAAGATGGTACAATAGTTACTTTGACAGTGACGTCACGACGGACGGACTTTTTTGAAAAAAGCTTGAAAGAAGTCAAGGATTTGGAGGGAGAAGCACTTATTGCCGCTCTCAAGACTCTATCGAAGGGGGATATCGGCATAGAAAGCCGTCGCAAAGGAAGTGATAAAATCGCGTGGGAACTTAACCCCGATGGCACGCCCTCCTATGAAGCTCAATACAGGAACGGCGACCTCGTCGCTGACCGGGGATTCGATGAAAAAGGAATACCTTACTATCAGACACGCCGAGGCAATGACGGCGTCACTTACGAGGACGGCTCCAATGGTGAGTTTGCCCGTCAGATATTCAACAGAGAGGGTGATGTCGTCCACGCGGAGAGCTGGAAGGATGGAAAACTGGTCAATAAGTTCAAATTCGAGAACAATCAAATCGTCCACATGGAAAATTGGAAGGACGGGAAACTGGACAAAGTGCTCACGTTAAAGGAAATTGCGGACTATGTGGCGCAGAGTAACAAAAAGGCCGACATCCCCGTCAAGAAAGAAGCCCGTATCTGTGCAGATAACTGCCTTATCCACAAGATGTAAACGTCTCGGCCAGCGGCACGTCCTGAGGGGCGTATGGTATGATCCTTTTCTTTTTTCCTGTTTTAAGCCTCTTGAATATAGGCGGCTTTTCTCAATTAAGACAAGGGGTTAATAAAGTTTATAGTCTCCCTGAGGGGAGACTGCCTTGACATAGCGTGAATGGGACGTTATATATGGGCACTTCTAAAAACCCCCGCTGTCATTCCGATGGCTGCATGGTGTAGGCACATGCCATGCAGCGAGGAATCTTCTCAATGAATTCAAGGGCGAAGATCCCTCGCTATGCTCGGGATGACAAT
>JAZDGQ010000136.1:0-3172 GCA_043806835.1 Pseudomonadota bacterium
CCAGGAAGGGGGCGATCCTTTCCATGTCTGCCCAGCGGAAATGGCCGCAGGTCTCCAGGGTGACATGGATGCCGTCGGCCTTGAGGGACGGCAGGAAACCCTCCAAGAAAGCGGCCTGCAGCATGGGTTCACCGCCCGACAGGGTGACCCCTCCCCCGGAGGAAATAAAAAAATCCCGATCCCTCCGCACCTCCGCAAGCAGATCCGCCGTCCCCCATGTTTTTCCGATCATTCTCAGAGCCCGGGTCAGGCAGGAAGCCGCGCAGTTTCCGCAACCGTCGCAAAGCGCGTGATCGATCCTGCGATCGGGGCCGGTGAGAATGGCCGTTTTCGGGCAGACCTCGCGGCAGGCATAGCACTGAACGCAGCAGTGGGCGAAAAAGGCGACCTCCTGCCTCGCCTGGTGGGATTCCGGGTTGTGGCACCAAGCGCATCGGAGGGCGCAGCCCTTGAAGAAGAGAACCGTTCTGATTCCCGGCCCGTCATGAAGACAGAAACGCTGGATATCAAAGACCAGGGCCTTTTTCACGCCGGATTTCTCTGCCTCTTGGGTCAAAGCGTCGCTCATGGTCGGTCATTCTGCGTCCTTGGCCGGGAAAATATGCAGCGGAAGCGCTGGTCCAGCCAATCGTCTCCTCCGTAAGAAAAAGCAATCGGCGCCGCAGCGCATTACGTTGGATTCAAGCGAGGCCAGTATGCCCCTCAAACTTGATTCTGTCAACAAAAGGCAGGTGCATCCCTTCTTAAATCAGGTCGGTTCGGTCACAAGACATTGCCTGCAGACATTAAAGCCGCGAAATCATTCTGTCGCAATCCCTTCTTAAATCAGGTCGGATCGGTAGCCCGTGACCATCTTTGAAATGCTGGCATGGCGGAAGAGGTCGCAATCCCTTCTTAAATCAGGTCGTGTCGGTCGGGCATGGCAACCCCGTTCGCAGACAAGGATTGCAATGTTGCAATATTTAGTTGTCAAAGAACCTGCCGACTACCAGACGGTATTCATGCCTTTGACAGCCCATAGCACTTCATCGCAGGTCACGAACCGTACCCCATAAGGAGTGTATTATGGCATTCGTTCAGATCGTCAGGGTCCTCGACTGTGACGACGGTGTAGCGGGAGCGATCCAGGGCCGCCCGCGTCGCAATGGCCTTGCCTTTCGTATGTCCGACGTAATGTTCTCTGCCGCATTCCGGACACGTGCTTTTTCGCAAATCGGCGCAGGGATCGCCCGGGCCGTCGATGGTCGCCGCACTTCCTTTGGGACCGAAGGAACAGAAAAAATAGACGTGGTCGGCCTTTGCAGCGTTGACAGCATTTATCACAGGCTCCGACGAACCGCCTACCGACAGGATCAAGATTTTTTTCATTTTCCCTGACCTCCTTCGGCCGCTATCCCGGGCATCGCCAATCCCCGCTGATGATCTTTCCTTCGGCTGACCTCTCCTCACGATCTGCCGATGGCGTCTCACTTTCGTCATGATAACCGCGTTTACGGCAGCCCGGCCAGCCAGAGCCAGGCGGGGGCGACCATGATCCGCTGATCCCCGTTGGTGAAGAGCCGATACCTGTCGCCTGCTTCGACGAGTTGCAGGGCGGGAACATGCAATGCATGCTGAAATTTTCTCAAGGGCGCCGACGGTTCCCATTCAGTGAACTTCGCCTCTACCAGCAGAAACGGTTCATGATCCCGCGACAACAGAAAATCGACCTCCTGTTTTTCCTTGTTCTTGATGAAATGCAGGCCAAAATTACCCCATCCCAGATCATTCCAAGAGGTGACGGCGCGCCACAGTTCAAGGGCCACCTTGTTCTCGAACCGCGCGCCTTCATCTTTTATACGCGGAAAATCAAATAGATAAGCCTTCCTTTCTTTCACAATCGCCCTGGCCACCTTTTCCGTCCAAGGCGCAATGGTAAAGATCAGGAAAAAACGTTCGAACAGGTCCAGCCAGCTTCTAACCGATACGGGAGAAACCTGAAGATCGCGGGCCATGCCCGAGACGGAAAGCGGACTGCCAACCCTGGAAGGAAGCAGATGAAACAACGTCTCCATGGCCGTCACGGAACGTACATCCGTAAGATCCCTGATATCCTCGCGAATCAGTTGCCGGGCATAGGTATTCGACCAGCGGGCATAGGTTGCCGCTCTCGCGGCTATAAAGGGTTCCGGAAAACCGCTGAACGTGCCGAGTGCATCCCAGGTATCCCGCAATGCCGCACCGGCTGAGTCGTTTACGGCAAACAGATCCGCCGCGAAATCTTCATACGGCCTGCGCACGCTGCCGAGCTCCGCCAACGTAAAGGGGAAAAGGTGGAAGAGGAGATAACGTCCGGCCAGGGAATCGCCGCCTTTCTGATAAATATCCAGGCGACCGCTGCCGGACACCAGAAAACGGTATTCATTTCTGGAGCCGTCGTAAACTCCCTTCAGATAGTTTTTCCAGTCCCGGTATTTGTGAATCTCGTCAAAAACAATCAGCGGAAGGCTGGCGTCCTTTCTCTCCACTTCTTCAAAGAACGAATGATTTTGGAGAAGCCTGGATCGCTGAGCGGGGATATCCCAGTTGAAATAAAGTGAATTGGCAAAACCCTTGGCGATGATGGTTGCGAGCGTCGTTTTGCCTGCCTGGCGAGGCCCGGTAAGGAAGACCATCTCCTTGTCGGACGCCAGTTCCTGCCAGGTTTTCCTGTAGAGCTCTCGCGTGTCCATGCCGACTATTATTTACTCAATTAAAAAATAGTCAAGACTATTCTTTAGTACATTAAAAAATAGTCACCATTCATCAAGCCTTTTCAGCGCCGAAACGGAAGCGCCTGCCGACCCGGTGGTCAACGACGTTCTTATTTCTCGTGTAGTTTATTCAACGCCCTGTCGAAAGAAAACAGCCGACCCTTCCCCTGCTTTGTCCTGGCCAAAAGGATGCAATCCACGATGTCGAGATTCTGTTCGGCAAAGATCCGCAGTGCCTCAACCAACGTCTTCCGATCAACGTTCGCAATGCCCTTGTACTGCAGGAGCACCGTGAGAACATCCGCCGTCTCGCGCTTCGGAACCTTGTAAAATTTCATCAATATGTAGACGCACTCGACCAGTACGCTTTCCATGATGACAGCCTTCTCCTTGCCGACCCTGACATTTTCGAAAAACGCCTCGGCCTTCGCATACTGAAC
>JAZDGQ010000137.1:0-2166 GCA_043806835.1 Pseudomonadota bacterium
CCCGAAAACGGCTCTCAAAAATATCAACATTCGGTATGACGCCTTTCACGGCGACTGGAACTACACCATCGCGCCACTCGCAAAACGGAGGGCACGCAATCCCCGTTAAACTGACGCTGTTATTTTGTCCCAAGCCCTAACCTTTCTGTCGGATATGGTGCAATTCAATCGTTTACGGGTATGATTTCCTCTGTCCTCTTATTAGAAGTCTATGGTAAATCAGGCTAGCAGATTTCTAAAAGATATGTCAAGAGAAAAAAATTCACCATTTGTTAACTTTTAAAAGAACACCCCGAAATTACCGAAGCTCCGCGTTGATCTTTTCCAGCGCTTTGGAGCCGGGGCAGAGCTTTTTCTCGTCCAGGTCGCGCAGGGGCGTTTCGGTCGTGTTGAGCATGTCGTGCAGATCGGGCGGCGTGGTGTCGATGTAGATCAGGCCGGTCAGGATTTCCTTGCGATCCTTCGCCTTTGCCACCGCGTCCAGAGCGGCTTTCCTGTCGCGGGGGTCGTGATGGCCGAGGAGCTTGCTGAGCCGCAGCGAATCGCCGCTGTGCATTTTGATGTCTATGGATTCGCCGGGGGCGTATTCCGCCGTGATTTCTTTTTCCTCCGGCACGAAATCGACCGCGTCCATTGCCTCCACATGCTCGCGCACATAGTCGTAGGACTTGGTGGAGCCGGGGGCGTTGTTGAAGGAAACGCAGGGCGAAATCACGTCGATCAGGGCGAATCCGCGATGGCTGAGTCCCGCCTTGAGGAGAGGCACCAGTTGCGCCTTGTCGCCGGAAAAGCTGCGCGCGACGAAGGTCGCGCCGAGATTGAGCGCCAGGCTGACCAGATCCACCGGCTCGAAAGTGTTTTCGCTGCCGCCTCTTGTTTTGGAGCCGACGTCGGCGGTCGCGGAGTCCTGGCCTTTTGTCAGGCCGTAGCAGCCGTTGTTTTCGACGAGATAGAGCATGTTGAGATTGCGGCGCATGACATGGACGAACTGTCCCATGCCGATGGAGGCCGTGTCGCCGTCGCCGGAAACGCCCAGATAGATCAGGTCGCGGTTGGCGAGGTTGGCGCCGGTGGCGACGGAGGGCATCCGCCCGTGCACCGAGTTGAATCCGTGGGATTGCTTGAGGAAATAGGCAGGCGTCTTGGACGAGCAGCCGATTCCGGACAGTTTGGCGACCCTGTGCGGCTCGATTTCCAGTTCGTAGCAGGCCTGAACGACGGCGGCGCTGACGGAGTCATGCCCGCATCCGGCGCAGAGGGTGGAAATGACGCCTTCATAATCCTTTTTGGCACGACCGATGCTGTTGACGGTCAGGTCGGGATGCCGGAATCTCGGTGTGATATAGCTCATTCTTCAATCTCCATATGCTGTTAACTTGTTTTCTTTGCCTTGAGTTTACGGGGCTTTTCTTTTTTCGTTTCCGGCGCAAGCGGGGAAGTGATTTTCTGGTATAGCTCGAACAGGAAGGCCACGCGCTGGGCTTCGTTTTTGAAACCGGTTTTGCCATAGGCTTCGTCAACGGCCTTGTCCAGCGCGTCATGGGCTTTCACCAGGTCGGGCGGCATGGTTGTTGAGTTGTACAGATCGGCCAAAGTGGACTTCGGATATTTTGCGCGGGCATCGAGTACGCCCTGCGCGGCTTTTTCAATTTTCTGGCGCTGCTTGCCGGTTGCATCCGGCCAAGGAAAATTGTTATAGACGATGCCCGCAGAGTAACGGTAGCGACTTTCCAACCGTCCGCAGACACTCCTTACCCAAGACATGTGCATGACGGAAGACAATATGCCGAGGTGATATAGTGTCGCATTGGGAATAATAAAAACCAGATCACTTGCAAGCGTGCTAGGTAATTCAAATCCTATAGGGATGTAATTTCTTCTCTCAGAAGAAACTTTTGGAACAACTAAATAACTTTTACTGGGCATGTTCTCAACATGAAAACGCGTGGGTGTGGCGGCTATTTTTCTTGTCGGCGCACTTTTGCTGGCTAGGCGAGTTTGCTTGACAGCCTCAATGCGCTTCATAGATTCCGGCATTTTTTGAAGCTGGTCAGGCGTGCAGTCACCCAGCCAAAGACACCATCTTTCTGAGCCATTTATAAACTCTTCCGAACCAATCCAGCGTTTGAAGTGCAGCTTTGCAACGGGTTCTTTCTTCAAAAACGC
>JAZDGQ010000138.1:0-7031 GCA_043806835.1 Pseudomonadota bacterium
GACATGCCACCCCGCCGAAGGGCGGGGTCTGGCCGCGCGAAGCGCCTTTATAAACAGCGGCTTCGCCGCATGCCGGATGCCGCCCTTCGGCGGCATGGCGAAACGGAGAGGTCTATCAATAATTTCTGGCTCAGCTATAAAACCTAACCGCGCCCGACAACGGCGTAGACGGCCTTGATTTCATCCCTGGGAATGTCTTTTTCTTCCGGCGGATTGAATTGCGCCACGCGGATTTTGTCTTCGTTCCGGCGCAGGAAACGTCTGATGAGGATATCCCCGTTTTTCATTTCGATAGCGCAGTCACGGTTCATTTCCGGCGGGCGACCGGGATGGATATAGACCAGTTCCCCCTGGAAATAGCGGGGCTCCATCGTGTCCGAAAAAACGTAAATCGCGAAAGCGCTGCCGATGCCGGACTGCGCCGGATGCCGGGGCACCCAGTCCACCACGTTGCCGGCGGAAAAAACCGGCCCCTTTTGGGGTTCCCCCGCCGCGATGCCGTAGACAGGCACCTTCGACCCGACTTCCGGTGAGGACGACCACGGCACGGCCGGAGCATCGGAGAACCCGCGCCGGACAGGGGGTGCGCCCTGCTCCTGCCGGTATTCGATGTTGGCCGATGCGGCGGTCGCCGACAGATCCAGCCGGACGCCGAGATAATCCTCGATCATCGGGATTTCCTCGGCCATGATGTTGCGGCGGCCATAAAGCATCCGGTTGACGGCTGCCGGATTAAGCCCCATTCGTTCGGCGAGACCCTTCTGAGTCAGGCCGTCCGTCGTTTCCAGGATTTCACGAATCCGGTCATGAATGCGATGGGTCATGTATTGATGTTACTGCATTTTTTTTAATGATGATAGAGCAATTTTTAATCCATTGATTTAAATAAGAAATAATCGATCTTTAAAAAAGAAAGTGCTACAAACGAAATTTATATGGACTTTTTATTGCAGATATCGCAATATGCAGACATACCCCGATTCGAACAAACGAGGATGTCTCCGATGAACTGGTACAAAATGTATCACGGCGCCCCTCTGGATGCGAAACTGGCCGTCATCGCCAAACGGGCCGGCCTCCGGCGCGGGGAGATGCTGGCCTTATGGGTGACCCTGCTCGATCACGCCAGCCAGTCCACCCCTCGCGGCTCTGTCCGGGACATCGACCTGGAGGAAATCGCCGTCGCCCTTGAGTTCGATCCCGCCTCTCTCGAGAGTGCGATGAAGGCGCTTCATGACAAAAAGAGGATATCGCCGGACGGGTTCCTGACCGGATGGGACAAAGGTCAGGCGCTCTCCACGCCACGCACCCGCGCTTTCCGCGCCCGCCGGAAGGAAAAGGACGACTGCGAGAGCGAGGAGGCCATTGCCGGGCGGCGCGAAAGATTGCGCGACGAAATGCTGGTTCGTCATAGAAAGCGTGGCCGGACGATTGCGGAGCGTCCTTCCCCGTCAGAATGCCTTTAACCCCCGCGCCGGAGATGCCCGCATGATGACCGTCGATGAGAAACGCCCCTTCGAGCCGCCCTCCGCGGATCTTCTCAAAGACCCCTGGTCGGACTGGAAGCCGGTGTGGACGGGGAAGAAACGCACGCCGCAGGACGCGCAGGAGCGCCATTCCCCGACGGAACAGGTCTCCGTCCGCCTGACGGCGGAAAAGCAGATGCACAGGAGCCAGCGCCGCATCGTGGACGCCCGCCTCTGGGACGCGATGACGCCAGCGCAGCAGGACGCCGCGGTCGAGATCGCCGCCGCCTTCGAGATGATGGGGCGCGGCATGGGCTATGTCCTCAGCAACTGGCAGCGCATCCCCGGATGCCGGGGGCAGTCGAACATTTCGGAGGCCCATGCGCGGATGATGAACGTCTACATGGCGTGGGCGCAAGAATGCGCGAAGAAAAAGATCAGCCACGCGATGACGGTGGACGTGCTGTGCTTCGGATTCAGCTGCCGCATGATCGACCGCGACCGCCGTTTGAAGAACGGCTCCACACGGGAAAACCTGATGCGCGGCCTGTCGCTCTACTGCGATTTGCGGGGGTGGAAGGGGTGAGGGGGCGGGTTGATTCCTGCTGAACGGGAATCGCCCTGAAATGCCCGCAACGGAAGATGATTAACTTCCTGTTAACTTTAAGCTGCTATTCTGGAACAGTAGAATGCCAGAAGGCTATCTGGCGTGATTCGCGGAGGGTCACAGAAATGACAGACGTATCCGGTACCAGCTATCAGCCCGCGGTTGCCTATCAGGGCGGGCCGGTCAATACGCCGATGCAGGAGCTGAAAAGCGGTCAGACGCAGCCCAAGCAGGCTCCGGCTGCCGACACGCAGCGCGGCGATTTAGAAAAAAACGACAAGCGTCCGTCTTCATATGATCGGGGCACGAAAATAGACGTAAGCGCGTAATTCTGAAGTTTGAGCTCTGAAATCAGAAGCCGGAAGCGATACTTCCGGCTTCTGATTTCTGACTTCAGATTTCGCGGGAAGCTTTCCGCATTTATAATCCGCTGATCGCCTGGTCTTTGGGCCAGGTGACTTTCCAGCCGAGCCTGAGTTCCGATTTCTGTCTGGATTCCAGCGGCACTTCCCAGCGCAGCAGACCCTTCACGTTATCCTTGTCCTTTTCATAGCCGGGCGTTGTCTGTCCGGCCACGATTTCGACGCCTATCTGCTTGTCCTGCGGGACGGGAACGGTTTCCAGCACGACGATTTTGACCTTTTCCTTATGCAGGTTTTGCAGTTCCGTCACGAAATGACGTTCCTGAACGTTGTCCCGCGCGATGACGCCCGCTTCGCTGCGCTCGTCTTTCAGCACGCGCCGCCTGACGGAGATCTGATCGTCCACGCCGAAGGCAAGGTCGTTCTCCTGACCCGGGCGCAGCAGCGGCAGCCGGGACTGTCCCACGAATGCGCCATCGCGGAAAAGGCTGACAGGGCCTGCCAGAATGGGCGCCTCGCCTTTCAGCTTCAGATGCGGGACAAGATAAGCCTCATTGCTTATCTGCGGCTTGACCTGAATGCGGAGTTCGCTTTCGGTGTCAAACACGCCGATCATCAGCTTGCTTTCCGTGCCGTCGGCCCTGACCGTGCTCGGCCCCGGAATTTTGTATTCGCTGACAAATCCGCCGGTTTCGAGAACGGCGGGGACGAATGTGGCTTCTTTTTGTACGGGGGGTGCTGCATCAGCTATGCCCAAACTCATCTCCATAGGCTCGCCGTCGGTATTGCTGTAAGCCGCAACGCCGCCGCTCTGGGTATATGCCTCATCAAGCTGCTTGTTGTGCATCATTCCCATGACTTGCCTCCCGGTCTGATACAAGCCCACCCACTTCGTCTGCAGATCGGGCAATCCCGCCCCGCGCTGCGGCTGGGCGGTCGAGAGCGTCAACGCGACGCCGCTCCAGTCCTCGCCGGAAGTCTGGCGGACGGAGCCATACTGCACCAGTTCCAGCGCGCCTTTGCCGGTATCCAGACGCGCGTCGTAAAGCGGCGTCCATGTCGCTTCGGGCAACTGGTAACTCAGATCTATCGTCAGCTTCGTCGCCGCGGAAGCCTCGACGGGGATCATGACCTGATAAACGCTGCGCTGGCCGGTTTGCAACTGGCTCAACTCTTCCCTGATTTTTGCGCTCCGGCGGTCGAGATCGCGCAGCGCGATGTCCTGCACGATCCGGCCTTTCAGCACATCGGAAACGCCAACGTAAACCGCCTGCGCCGCCGCCGCCCATTGCTCCGGCTTGAGGTTGATCTCGGCGATATTTTCCTGGGAGCGCAAGGCGCCCTGATTGCCGAGCGTGTTCAAAAAAGTCTGTTTGAAGGAAAGCGCCTGTTTTTCCGCCTCGATGCTGCGGCGATTGTCCTGCAACGCTTCAAGCTGGTCATTCAGCTCTTTCTCGCGCGGGGCGACAAGCTCATCGCCCGGGACGATTTTGGATGCAACGGCGCCAAATTTGACGTCGGCGGCGGCTTTGCCTTCCGCACGCAGGGAATCCGGCAACAGACTCACGGAAAGGCCGTTGAAAACAATCGTGTGCGCGCCCGCCGGGACGTCGACAGCCGCCCGGCGCGTCAGCATGGCACGATTTGTATAGACCGTAACCGCTTTCAGACGGCTTTCCGCGATGATGTCGTCCGCGGAGAAGGCTTGTGACGGAACGGACAAAAAGAGGCACGAAGCAATAAGCAGGGCACGGCGCATGATAACTTCCTCCAAACGATTGGCTTGAGAAACGATAAAAACTGTCGTAAATATAGCATACGAAGTATTTTTGTGAAAGGCTGTGCTTCAATGGATAAAATCGTTCACTATACAGCATGCGTGGCAAACATCCTGCTGCTGGTATTCGCTGTCTATACGTTTCTGACGGGCTACGGCAATAACCGCTTTTTTGCGGCAGTGCTTACGATTCCGCCGCTTCTCTCCGTCTTCGCCCTGCGTATCGGGCCGGATCTTGAAGAACGCAAACTCTCCCGCGAACTCAGCAAAGCGCGCATGCGTAAAGAGCTTCAGGATTTAGGAAAATAAATCAGGCCTGCGTCTCCGCCAGAAAAGCTGAAACCGTCCGGTAGATTTTCTTTTGCTCACTGGTCGCGTCTTCCGCCTTGTATCCGGCGATGACCGTCATGCGGTGCAGCGCCATCAGCGATGACAGCACGACATCCACCTTGTGCTCGCGGAGATAAGCCATCACCTTGTGAAAGTCGTCCGGTGTGTCGATGGTGATGGGGATCTCCTCGCATCGGATGATCTCGTCCCCGTCGATCGCTTTTTCCTTCGCGAAAGGAACGTTCCCGGCGCGCGTGATGCCGACGAACTCGGCGTTCCCGCCGCGGTCGATCCACCTGAAAAATCCTGTCAGCATCGTGTTTTTCCGCACGTCCCCGAACCACTTCATGGACATGCCGGTTTCCTCGCACACTTCGCGCGCCATTCCGTGGAGGGCGACGTCGCGGAAATCCTCCGGATGACCCGCCGCCTCCATCTCCGAGTAATTCATGGATCCAGACCCGCCCAGGCATACCTGATTCGCCCCGACGACATTGCTGGCTCCCTGGAACTGCATGACCATGCGCCGGTTCTCCGTCAGCAGCAGGGACGTGACCCCGATGGCGGCGGTGGATGTCTTGTAGAAATCCGGCTTGAAGCGGACGCTGTCCCGGCTATCGATCACTTCCCTTTCCACAGGGAAATAAGTAGTGAGGTCCGTAAAGACTTCCCTCTCGCCCTGCAGGTTGTCGCGGAAGATGCGGCTCCGGAAGGCTTCCGCCGTCAACAACCCGTTATAATAGAAGTTTTTTCTCACAGTCATGGGTCTGTCGCCTGCGAGGGTGTCAGCCAGATCGTAAAGCTCCAGCTTCACCCCGTTCGTGGTGTGCGTCACCTTGTTCGCCACGCGGATGGCGATATACCTCAGTTGATGCGCTGAGCGAATATAGTTCGTTTCGCTCTTTTCCTCGTGATAACGGAGGATTTCGCGCGTCATCAGGATATCATCCACACGGTCGCTGACGAGCGGGCTGTCTTTGCAAATTCCCAGTCCGGCGATGGGATTGCAAAAGCCGAGGGCTTCCTCCACCGGCACAGGATAGACGTAGGCCAACAGGAAACTCAGCTCGTCATAGGCGATATGCGTGCTCAGTTGTGAGGAGTACCTGACGCCACCGTGGGAGGGGCGGTATTCCGCCGGCAGGATGGACATCTCCGTGCCGAGCTGAATCATGATGATGCTCGCCTCCAGCGCCATCGCGATCAGGTCGAGAAAACTGTTCCATGTCGCCGTGGAATAGGAAAACAGCACGACAGCCAGCAACGTGACGATCAGCTCCCTGCGGTAATTCCTGTCCCACTTGCACATCATCGCCATCAGGTCATAGCGGCCTTTGACGTTGCGATAGAAATTAAGCCACCTGATGAAGAAGGACATATAGGGTTGCGCCATGGGGTCAAAGCTCGCTGGACTTATTCATGCAGTTCACGCAACTTCTTATCCGGAAACACCGATGCAGACCTCGAAAGAGGCCTGAACCGCAGAGGACGCAGAGAGAGCGTTCCCTGCGTCCTTTATTCGCTCTGCAGCCCAGAAAAGCCCGCGAGGCTTCCTGAGGCAAAGTGCTTTAACAGTATTAAGATCACGCGGAAATATGCGACTCGACGAACCAGCGCAGCTTGTCGAGACCGCGCGTCACTTCCGTGAACAGATCGGCGGTAACGGCATCTCCGCTCTCATCGGAACTGTCGATGGCGCTCCGCAGGAATTCCGCAAGGGTGCCGATGGCGGTGCCGAGCGTTTTAACATGCCGCTGACTGTCCTGCATGTCCACGGGATAGACGGCGAGCTTTGTATCCCTGGCGACCGTCTGAACTGTGCCTTGGGCGATTCCGCCCAGTTGCACGGCACGCTCGGCGATCATGTCCGCATAGTTGTCGGCTTGAGTCGATACCGTGTCGAACAATTCATGCAGGGCGATGAAAGTCTCCCCTTTCACGTTCCAGTGCGCCTGTTTGGCTTGCAGTTTGAGGTCTATGGCCCCCGCCAGAGACTGGTTGAGAAGGGCAATCACGGGGCTGGGCTGGATTTTGAGCTTGGATGCGGCGGGCATGGGTTTTCTCCTTTGGGATGATTATTTTTATTCTCTCTATCAGTATTAAGCGATCCTCTGCATTGTCGATCTTATCCTCCCGGGAGTCAAATTCAGAAATATCCGCTTTTTTGATCTTTATCAGACAATACAAAGCTTTTTCAGTAATTTATCATCGCACTCAGATGCGGGTTGAAGAAGGCTCTGAATTGATTCATTTCAGAGCATAGAGCCCTCAACCGACCAGACAAGGAGGGATTATGGGACATGGATCGTACAAACGCGCCCCACCAACGAACAGAATCCTGGCGGAGAGAGGAGATTCCCATGATTTGCCGCTTGCCAAATCGCGCCAATTTGCTAAACAGGGTACGCGGTATTCCCTGGTAGCTCAGTGGTAGAGCAAGCGACTGTTAATCGCTTGGTCGCAAGTTCGAATCTTGCCCAGGGAGCCAA
>JAZDGQ010000139.1:0-6381 GCA_043806835.1 Pseudomonadota bacterium
TCCCGAAAACGGCTCTCAAAAATATCAACATTCGGTATGATGCCTTTCACGGCGACTGGAACTACACCATCGCGCCACTCGCAAAACGGATGGCACGCAATCCCCGTTAAACTGACGCTGTTATTTTGTCCCAAGCCCTAAAGAAAAAAATTTTTCTACCGAAGGCCAATCGTTCCTTTAAAATAAAGCGATGATCGGGAAAGTCCCTAAATCAGGTGCTCTGGTGATTGAGTCCTTTGCAAGGTCTTTGCCCGGGTTGCCCGGCGTGTACCGGATGCAGAACGCGGACGGGGACGTTCTTTACGTCGGCAAGGCCAGAAGCCTTAAAAAGCGAGTCCTCAGCTACGTCAGACCGCAGAAGCAGCCCCTGCGTATCCAGCGCATGATCGCGCAGACATCCCATATGGAGTTCACCACCACCCATACGGAAGAGGAAGCCCTGCTGCTCGAAGCGAACCTTATCAAGAAACTGAAGCCGCGCTACAATATCCTCCTTCGCGACGACAAATCATTTTCCTATATCCTCATCACCGGAGACCATGACTTCCCGCAGGTGACGAAGCATCGCGGCGCGAGGGACCGCAAGGGGGAATACTTCGGCCCCTTCGCCTCGGGCGGCGCGGTGAACGAAACCCTCGCCGTGCTGCACAGGGTCTTCCAACTCCGCAGTTGTTCGGACAACGTGTTCGCGCTGCGCAGCCGTCCCTGTCTGCAATACCAGATCAAGCGCTGCACGGCACCCTGCGTCGCCAGAGTGTCGCGGAAGGCCTACGCGAAGCAGGTCGATAGGACACGGCAGTTTCTCTCCGGAAAAAGTCAAAAAATACAGGATCGTTTCGCCCGCGAAATGCAGCAGGCAAGCGCGCGGATGGATTTTGAAAACGCCGCCGTCCTCCGCGACCGCATCCGCGCCCTGACGAATATCCAGTCGCACCGGCATATCCGCTTCGACGGAGATATTCATGTGATACATCAGGATGCTGGTATAAGCTGCGTGCAGGTATTCTTTTTTCGTGCCGGTCAGAACTTCGGCAACCGTTCTTACTTTCCGCGTCATGAAAAGGGGGAAACGCCGGAAGACGTCCTCTCCGCTTTTATCACACAGTTCTATTCCGGCAGAGCCGTTCCGAAGGAAATCCTTGTCAACGTGACTCTTCCTGAAAAAAAGGTGATCGGGAAAGCACTTAAGACCACCCTCACCCTCCCTGTGCGCGGCGGTAAGAAAGAGCTGATTCGGATGGCTGAGAAGAACGCCAGAGAAGCCCTGGAAAGAAAACGCGCCGCCGATGCCAGCCAGAGCGAAATTCTCGAAAAATTGGCCGTATGTCTCGGGCTGGAGACTGCGCCGGAGCGTATCGAGGTTTACGATAACAGCCATATTTCCGGCACCCACGCGCTGGGCGCGATGATTGTCGCAGGACCGGAAGGCTTTCAGAAAAGCGCGTATCGTAAGTTCAATATGGACTACAACGCCAGACCCGGCGACGACATCGCCATGATGCGCGAAATGCTGGCCCGCCGCTTCCAGCCGCTTCTGAAAGACGGCGAAAAGGCGGTATGGCCAGATATGATTCTTATCGACGGTGGTCAGGGTCAGCTCAATGCGGTGCTTCGGGTCATGGCGGATATGGGCATTTCCGGAGTCCCTGTCGTCGCCCTCGCCAAGGGCTCTGAGCGCAATACCGGACACGAAAAGCTCTTCATTCACGGCAAACCACCCCTGTCTCTGGAGCCGGATGACCCGATGCTTTACTTTCTGCAACGCGCCCGTGACGAGGCGCACCGGTTCGCCATCACTTCCCATAGAGCCAAAAGATCGAAGGCCGCCGCCCTCAGTTTGCTCGATGATGTTCCCGGAATCGGCAGAAAACGTAAAAAAACCCTCCTCCTCCACTTCGGTTCTGCAAAAGCTGTTGCCGAAGCGGGCATGACTGATTTACAAAAGGTGGAAGGTATCAGCAAGACCGTGGCTGAGAAAATTTACAATTTCTTTCACGACAGTGGAACATAGGAAAAGAACATGCCGAAGCTCATGTATAACATTCCAAATCTTCTTTCCAGCTACCGCATCGCGATTCTGCCGGTTCTGACCTTGTTTTTCTATATCGACGGGGCAACAGCCACATGGATCAACGTGGTGATCTTCTTTTTCGCCTGCGTTTCCGATGGTCTGGACGGCTATATCGCGCGCTCCACCGGACAAACATCCATCTACGGAAAATTTCTCGATGCAACTGCGGACAAAATCATGATCGGCGGTGTCCTGATGCTGCTGGTCGCCTTCGACCGGATAACGGGGGTCTGGATCATCCCCGCGCTCATCATTTTCATCCGCGAAATCCTCGTGTCGGGGCTGCGCGAGTTCCTCGGCCTCTACAAGATATCTGTGCCTATCTCCCGCATAGGGAAGCTGAAAACTCTGGCGCAGATGTTCGCCTGCGGCTTTCTCATGGCGGGAGACTACGGCCCCGCGCTCGTCCCCCATTCATATGCAATCGGCCTTTTCGGGCTGGTGGTCGCGACCGTCATGACGGTCGTGTCCGGCTGGGATTACATGAAGGCGGGCATCGAGACCATCCGCAATCTGGACGCCGAAGCGTCTGAAAAGGCTGAAAAAAAGGACGTTTTGAACACGTAGATAAAGCGGCCGATACCTACGAATGCCGCCTCCCTGCCCGACATCTCTGCCATGTCGGAGCTTGGAGAAATCAGGAGAGGTTGTTGACTCATCCGTGTTCCATCTTTATCATAATAAGCATAAAGTGATGTGGGTTAATTTGTCCTCCTGAGAGAAGCGAAGATTCTCCCCGCATACAAAGCGGGATTCTTCACGGGTTTCGCCTTCTTGGAATGACAGTCTGTAAAAAGGAAAAAACAATGTCTGACGAACTCAATGCCCTCCGCACGGAAATGGCCAAACGCAACATTGACGGCTTCATTATTCCCAACGGCGATGAATTTCGCAACGAACACGTCCCTGCCTGCGCCGAACGCCTCGCCCATATCACCAATTTCAAATGCACCGGCAGTGTTGCCGTCGTGATGAAGGACAAGGCGGGTTTCTTCACCAACAGCATCTATACGCTTCCGGCGCGCAAGGAAATAAACCCCGCGGATTTTCAAATCTACAACATGTTCCCCCCCGACGAACCTTTGACCCCCACCCTCAAGCCCGAAAAATGGATCGAGGAAAATCTTCCCAAGGGAGCAACACTCGGCATCGACCCGTGGCTGCACTCTCCGAATGGCGTCAAAATCATCCGGGAGGCCGTCGAAAAAGCCGGCGGAACGCTGACGTTCGTGGACAGCAATCCTCTGGATGCGGCGTGGAAAGACCGTCCGGACGCGCCCATGACCCCCGTCGTACCACACCCGCTGGAATTCGCAGGCAAGTCCTCGGAAGAAAAACGCAAAGAGCTTGCCGCAATCCTGAAATCGAAGGGCGCCGACGTTCTCGCCATTACCCAGCCGGAAGAAATCTGCTGGCTTCTCAATATTCGCGGCAACGACGTGCCCAACACGCCCCTCGCCCTGTCCTATGCCATCGCCCACAAGGACGGCACCGTGGACTGGTTCATCGACCCGCGCAAGATGAACGAGGAAGCGAAAAAATGGATCGGCGCGGACGTGCGCGTCCATGATCTGCCGGAATTTCAGGATACGCTGGCAACGGTGGTCCGTCAGGGCGGCAAGGTCTGGGTGGATCCTTACGAAGCCCCCATCAAGATCCAGGGCCTCGTCACGCAGAACGGGGGCGTCCCCCATGCCGAGCCCAGCCCGGTGCAAGTGATGAAATCCGCGAAGAATGACACGGAGATAAAAGGCACCATCGACGCCCATATCCGCGACGGCGTGGCGCTCACCCGTTTTATCGCCGCGATTTCCGAACCCGGCGCCGCCGCGACATTCGACGAACTTTCCGCCGCCGACCTGCTGGAGAAATTCCGCGCAGAAGGGAAAAACTTCAAAGGTCTCAGCTTCCCCACCATTTCCGCCTCCGGAGACCACGGCGCTATCGTGCATTACGAAACCACGCCGGAGAGCAACCAGCCCCTTCTCACCGGTCCTGTCTATCTGGTTGACTCCGGCGCGCAATATCCGGACGGCACCACCGACGTCACCCGCACGATTGCGGTCGCCCCCGAAAAGATCACCGATCAGATGCGGGAGCACTTCACCCGCGTCCTGAAAGGGCATATCCAGATCGCGATGTCAGTCTTCCCCGAAGGCACCACCGGCGACATGCTGGACCCGAAAGCCCACGAGTCTCTGAAAAAGGTCGGGCTGGATTACGGTCATGGCACTAGTCACGGCGTTGACAATTATCTTTCCGTGCACGCGGGCCATTACAATATTTCGCCGCTTCCGCCTGTCTCCTCCGTAGCACCCTATCCCCGCATGCCTTTTCAACCCGGCATGGTTCTTTCGAACGAGCCGGGGTACTACAAGGAAGGTGCCTACGGCATCCGCATCGAAAATCTGGTCGTGGTGGTCGATACCGGAAAGAAGGACGAGGACGGCAAGGCCCTGCTCGGCTTCAAGACCCTGACCATGGCACCCATCGACCGCAATCTCATCCTGACCTCCCTGCTCCACAAAGATGAGCTCAAATGGCTCAACGACTACCATGCCGAGGTGCGGAAAACCCTGCTGCCGCTGATCGATGCCAAGACCGCCGCATTCCTGATAAAAGCCACCGAGCCCATTCAAAAAGGAACAGTTTTGCACAAAAGACCCGCAATCACGCTTTAGGTAATAAAATAACCCATTCTTGCGGTTGACATGGCTAATTATTGCTAATACAGTTAAAATCATCTGTTAAATGCTATTGCCGCAGTGAGTACGTGCATGCTGGAGAAGATGTCCACCCGTAATATCAGCGAGTTGACCGCAGCCGGTGCTTTTCCGAATCGCCCAGCCCCCCCCGCCCCCACCACCGAACAAATGATCGATGATATCCGCCGCGACCTCCGCCTGACGGACAAATCAGGAGTCAGGCCGGATGTGGGGAAACGGGTGCAGGAATTCGAAGACATCGTGAAGAACGTGCCCCGGGGATTTCGCCTGACGCCGGTCTGGTATTCCAAGATTAACATCGATCGAAATTCCAGCGTGATGCGCGAATTCAGTTTTCACGTGCGTGCCGACTTTTTGAAATATCTGGCAACCGACCACGCGGTCGAGCTTGCTCAGCTCGGCATTTGCGAGAACGGCATCGACCGCATGAAGACGGGCAAGGATCCCGTCGATAAGGACGGCGTTCGCTATGCCGTTGCTATCGACCATACCCTCCCCCGCGCCGGCGGCGGGCCATGGTCGAAGAAAAAAGAGATCGATCCGCTGAGACCCGCGTACGACAGGCGGCTCTTTCCGGTCAACCACTTCAACAATCTCATTTTGCTGCCCGAACAGGTGCACGGATTCAAACACACGCTGGACGAACTGCAGGGCGTCAGACACATGAAGTACCGCGAAAGCGCGTGGATGCTGATGCTGATCCCGGAAACAGGTCCCGGCCTGTCCGGCTTCGTCGCCCCGCCGCAGGATCCGGGGCATCTTTTATACGGCGTAAAAAAACCAACGCAGAATCTCTCCAACAAAATCAGGCAGACTCTTTACATGACAAGTCGGCTGTACAAGGATCTTAAAGTCCTCCGCGGCGACAAAACCATCTTCGACGCTCTCGTGCATGCCGGAAGAACGGCGAAGAAGCGGAGGACAACCGTCGCCGGTCTGATCCTGTCGGAAAAAAACGCAGCCCCGAAGAAAGACGGCCTCGGCAATGAATTCAGAAAAGCGGTCGCTCATGACGCGGAACGGAAAGAGCTTCTGGAGAACGATATGATCCCCGCGATCAACGCCCTGACCGGATACCTCAAAAGCGCGTTTGAGGAGGCAAACAGGCCGGGGGCGGAAAAAAATGCCAGGGAGTACCACATTTTTCGCAAGTTTTTCCATGGACAGCGCATAACACATCTGCGCGCGGCGATGGAAACCCTGCCTCTGAACGAAGCGGCGCAGGCGTGCAAAGTTTTCAAGGAAATCGACTCCGCCCTCCGGAACGGCTTCAACCGGAACGCTGAAGCCAGCAGCGAAAACGGCGTAAACCGGCCTCGCGTACTGTGGGCTGGAAGCGGAACCCGCGAAGAGAAAACCCCGGATAAAGCCACCCCGTCCGCCGTTGTTCTGTGGGCCGGAAGCGGAACCCGCAGAGCTCCCGCGATGGCCCAGCCTGAGTAAATATAGCTGAGCCAGAAATTATTGATAGACCTCTCCGTTTCGCCATGCCGCCGAAGGGCGGCATCCGGCATGCGGCGAAGCCGCTGTTTATAAAGGCGCTTCGCGCGGCCAGACCCCGCCCTTCGGCGGGGTGGCATGTCT
>JAZDGQ010000140.1:0-5663 GCA_043806835.1 Pseudomonadota bacterium
TCCCGAAAACGGCTCTCAAAAATATCAACATTCGGTATGACGCCTTTCACGGCGACTGGAACTACACCATCGCGCCACTCGCAAAACGGAGGGCACGCAATCCCCGTTAAACTGACGCTGTTATTTTGTCCCAAGCCCTAATCTCTCTGCGAGGAGACAATTCTATGATTAATTCTATGAAAAGTAAATACATTTAATGCCTCGCAAAAAGCTATCCCTCGGATGACAACTTGATATAATCAAGCATCAGAAAAGGTATTTGTTTTATGAAAACAAAAAACAATAAAATAGTGGCGCTGATCGTTGCTGCCGGAGCCGGAGAGAGGTTTGGGGGGCGCAGCCCCAAGCAATACCTCCCTCTCATGGGCAGACCCGTCCTGTGCCGGAGCGTCGCCGCTTTTCAAAACCATCCGATGGTTTCCGGGTGTCACGTCGTTATTCATCCGGATCATCAGTCCTTATTCAGCGACGCGACAAAGAGTCTCACTCTGCCGCCGCCTGTCACCGGAGGAAGCAACCGTCAGGAGTCCGTGCGAAAGGGGCTGGAGGCTCTCCGCGCCGACAAACCGGATATCGTGCTGATCCACGATGCCGCCCGCCCGCTTGTTTCGGAAGACCTGATCTCCGCTCTTTGCCGCGAGGCGACTGCCTCCGGCGCCGCCATCCCCGGAATCCCGGTGACGGATACGGTCAGGCGCCGCATTCAGGAGGGATTGCGGACGGAAAGCCGCGAGGGGCTTTACACGGTGCAGACGCCGCAGGCCTTCCGCTTCGACCTGATCGACGGGCTGCATCAAAAATACCGGGAGCAGTCTTTCACCGACGACGCGGCGCTGTGCGAGGCCGACCGTCATTCCGTCGCCATCGTTCCCGGGCAGCGCGACAACATCAAGATCACCCATCCGGAAGACCTTATGCTGGCCGAACAATATCTTTTCTCAAGGCGCGGGGATGTGCGGACGGGGCAGGGGTATGACGTTCACCGCCTGATCGCGCCTGCAACTCCGGAGAGAAAACTTATGCTGTGCGGCGTCGCCGTTCCGCACGACAAAGTGCTGGAAGGCCATTCGGATGCGGACGTCGGCCTGCACGCCGTCACCGACGCGGTTCTGGCCACGATCTGCGACGGCGATATTGGCCGGCATTTCAGCCCCAAAGACATGCGCTGGAAAAATGCCGACAGCACCCTGTTCCTGAAACACGCGGCGGAATTGGTGCTGCGGCAGGGCGGCATGATAACGCATGTCGATGTCACGCTCATTTGCGAAGCACCGCACATATCCCCGCACCGCGACGCCATGCGGCAAAGGATCGCGGAAATTCTGGGGCTGCCCGTCCGCAGGATCAGCGTCAAGGCCACCACGACGGAAGGACTCGGATTCACCGGACGCCGGGAGGGCATCGCCGCGCAGGCGGTGGTCACGGCGCATCTTCCCCCAAGGTGTATCATCAACGAAAAGGACACCGAAAAATGGGCGCACTGATGAATAAACTCAAACCCCGCATCCTGCCTTTGCCGCCCGGAGCTGCGTTCACCAACCCGAGCGTGCTGATCTCGACGTGGTTCGGGGCAGGGCTCCTCCGCCCCGCGCCCGGAACGATCGGCTCGCTCGCCGCCATTCCCTTCGGGTACGGAATCGTCATGTTGATGGGGAATTCCGGGCTGCTTCTGTGCGCGATCCTGCTTCTGATCGTCGCCACCCGGCCTGCCACCCTCTACGGGAAAAAATCCGGCGTGACGGACGACCAGTCCATCGTCGTCGACGAGGTCGTCGGGATGTGGATCGCCGCCATCCCCGCAGGTCTGGATCTTCGCCTGTGGCTGGTGGCGTTTCTTTTGTTCCGGCTTTTCGATATCTGGAAGCCGTGGCCGGCGTCGTTCTACGACAAGCGTTCCAGAGGCGGATTCGACGTCATGATGGATGACGTTGTCGCCGGAATCTATGCCCTGCCGGGCGTTTCCATCGCCGCGCTTGCCGTCGCGTCTGTGTGAAGGGGAAAACAGATGCAGGTCTTTTCGCAGTCCCTGAAGATGCTGGCGGAATCCGTCGTTCGCGCCGCGCGGGACAAAAAAATGCGGATCGTGACGGCGGAATCCTGCACAGGTGGCCTGATCGGCGCCTGCCTGACGGAGATCCCCGGCGCTTCCGACGTTTTCGACCAGGGGTTCATCGCCTATTCGAACAATTCCAAAATGATGTATCTGGGCGTTTCGCGCAGGACCATCCTCGATTGCGGCTCCGTCAGCGCCGAGGTCGCCCTTGAGATGGCGGAGGGCGCCCTGCGCGCCTCCGGCGCGGACATCGCCGTTTCCGCCACAGGAATTGCGGGGCCCGGCGGAGGCACTGCCGACAAGCCGGCAGGCACCGTCTATCTGGGCGTCGCCCTCCGCGAGAAGGGCGCGAGCCATACCCTGCAAAACAGCTTCTCCGGCGACCGCACGGAAGTCAGGCTGAAAACGGTCGAGGCCGCGCTCACCGCGCTGAAGAAAGAGATTGAGGGAGTTTAACAGTCTGCTATTGTCTTTTCGGACTCATTGAGCAATATAATGGCAGTCCCGCCAGCACCCCCGTAACCGGAGTAGAATAATATGTTTATTTCCCCCGCATTTGCAGAAGCCACGACAGGAACAGCCGCAGAAGTCGCCGCTGGAGGCGGGAACATGCTGCTGTCGATGGCGCCTATTTTCCTTATCCTGGCGGTTTTTTATTTTATGGTTATCCGTCCGCAGAACAAGAGATTGCAGGAACACCGCAGCATGGTGAATGGTCTGCAAAAAGGGGACAAGGTGGTGACGGGCGGGGGCCTGATCGCGACGGTCAGAAAGACGGTTGGCAGTGATGAAGTGATTCTGGATCTGACGGAAGGCGTGCAGGTTCATGCCCTGCGCTCGACCATCATGATGATGCGCTCCAAGTCGGAGCCGTCCGAGAAAAAAGAGTAGCCGCAATGCTGCACATCGAAAGATGGAAGATCATCCTCGTCCTGGCTCTGACGGTTCTGGGCGTTCTGTATGCCGCCCCGAACGTGATGCCGGGGCAGGTGAAAGCGTGGCTGGCTGAAAACATGCCGGGCGGGCTGCCCGCCAACACCATCAATCTGGGGCTGGATTTGCAGGGAGGCTCGCATCTTCTTCTCGAAGCCGATACCAGGACGGTCATCAGCGACCGGCTGGATTCGATGGTGGACGCGATGCGCACGGAAATGCGCAAACAGAACATCGGATATACGGATCTTGGGGTCAGGCGCGACGGCGTGACGTTCAGGCTGCGCGATCCGGCGCAGGATCGCGACGCCGCCCGGAAAATCGCCCGCGGGCAGGAGCAGAACGCGGATGTCCGCATCGGCGACGACGGCAGGGTGGACGTTACACTTGGTGAAAAGGCTCTCAGGGACATCAGCACGCAGGTCGTCAACCACTCCATCGAAATCGTCCGGCGCCGCATCGATGAATCCGGCACGAAAGAGCCCGTGATCCAGCGGCAGGGAATGAACCGCATCGTGGTGCAGTTGCCGGGCGTGGGCGATCCGGAACGCGTCAAGGAACTGCTGGGCAGGACCGCGAAGATGACCTTCCATCTTGTGGATATGGACGCGCCGGAGGCCGGGGGCGTCTCCCCCGGCTCCAAAAGGATGCCGATGCTCGGGGAGGGCGGCCAGTCTGTCCTCGTCAGAAAGAGGGTGATGATCAGCGGCGACATGCTCGTCGATTCCCAGCCGACCTTCGAACAGGGCGCACCCGTCGTGTCGTTCCGGTTCAACGCCCTCGGCGCGCGGCGCTTCTGCGACGTGACCCGCGACAATGTCGGCAAGCCCTTCGCCATCGTGCTCGACAACGAGGTCATCAGCGCCCCCCGGATCAACGAGGCGATCTGCGGCGGCGGCGGCATCATCAGCGGCAGCTTCACCGTCAGGGAGGCGCATGATCTCTCATTGCTGCTGCGGGCGGGGGCATTGCCCGCGCCGCTGAACGTCGTGGAGGAGCGGAGCGTGGGACCGACCCTCGGCTCGGATTCAATCGCCGCCGGGAAGCACGCGGCGGTCGTCGCCTTCGTCCTCGTTTTTCTGAGCATGGCGATGATCTACGGGCTTTTCGGGCTTTTCGCCAATATCGCCCTTATCCTCAACATCACTTTCATCATCGCCATCCTGTCGATACTGCAGGCGACGCTGACGCTGCCGGGCATCGCGGGCATCATCCTGACCATCGGCATTGCGGTGGACGCCAACGTCCTGATCTACGAGCGCATCCGCGAGGAACTCCGCCAGGGGAGGACAGTGCTCGCGGCGGTGGACACCGGCTACAGGCTGGCGCTGCCGACGATCACCGACGCCAACCTGACGACGCTGATCGTGGCGTTCATCCTCTTTTCTTTCGGCACCGGCCCCATCAAGGGCTTCGCCGTGTCGATGTGCATAGGGATCGTAACGTCCCTGTTTTCCGCCATCATGCTGACGCGCCTGATGGTCATCGTGTGGCTCAGAAAGACGCGCCCCACGCAGATTCACCTTTAATCAGAGGTTCCATGCCATGAGTTTCCGCTTCCGGATCATCAAGGACAAGCCCGAGATCGACTTCATGGGCGCGCACAGGATCACGCTGGCGCTTGCCCTTCTGATGGTGCTGACGACAGGCGTGCTGCTGTTCACCAAGGGTCTCAACATGGGCATCGACTTCACGGGCGGCATCCTGATCGAGATCAAGAAACCCGCGTCCGTCCACATCGAGGATCTCCGCAAGTCGCTGGAAGGCATGAGCGAAGGCACGCCGGTCATCCAGGAATTCGGTTCCGATTCCGCCATGATAAAGATCCCCGGCAAGGAGGCCGACACCGCCGCACAGAAAAAAATTTACGCCGAGATTCAGACAAGGCTGGGAAGTTCCGTCGAATTTCGCCGCACGGAATATGTGGGTCCGCAGGTCGGCGGCGAGCTGGTCATGACGAGCGTCTATGCGTTCCTCTGGGCGATGGGAGCCATCCTCGCCTATATCTGGTTCCGGTTCGAGTGGCAGTTCGGCCTGACGGCGGTACTCGCGCTCGTCCACGACTCCTGCGCGACCATGCTGTTCTTCATCCTGACCGGCTTCGAGTTCGACCTTTCGACGGTGGCGGCGGTGCTGCTGATCGCGGGCTATTCCCTCAACGAAACGGTCGTCGTTTTCGACCGCATCCGCGAGATGCTGAGGAAATACCGCAAGATGCCGCTGCCGGAGCTGCTCAACCTCGCCCTCAACGACACCCTGTCGCGCACCGTCACGACGAGCCTGATGACGTTCATTTGTATGGCTTCCCTCGCCATCTTCGGAACGGAGGCGATCAGGGGGTTCTGCTACGCGATGCTGATCGGCATCTTTTTCGGGCCGGTTTCGTCGAACTTCGTCTCGTCGCCGCTTCTGCTCTACATGAACCTCCGCCGCGACCCCGTCGTCCAGAAAAGCGAAGCGGAACTGGTGAAGCAGTAAGCGGGGGAGAGAAAAGCATGTCATCCTGATGGGAAACGGCGATCTCAGCGTCAGGGATAGTCGCACGAGTCGGATGTGACGCTGATAAAAGAGCGTTCCCCCGCCGCGACGGTGAAGCGATATTCCCTGTTCCCGACCACCATGGAGTTCTGAATGGGGAGGAGGCCGCTTTTGACCGTCTCCCTGCCCCCGATCTGGA
>JAZDGQ010000141.1:0-14800 GCA_043806835.1 Pseudomonadota bacterium
CGGCGAGAAGGTCATCATCATGCTCGATGAAGGCTGGAAGATGCTGGACGATCCCGTGTTCTCCGCGCGCATCAAGGACTGGATGAAGACCATCCGGAAACAGAACGGCATTCTCGGCTTTGCGACGCAATCCGCGCGCGACGCCCTCGGCAGCAGCGTGGGGGACGCCATCATCGAGCAATCGCCGACGCAAATATTCCTCCCGAACGCCCGCGCCGCTGAAAAAGACTATTGCGAGGGCTTCGGCCTTTCCAGACATGAACTGACGCTCATTCGTAAATTGACGCCGGAATCCCGCTGCTTTCTGCTGCGGCATGGCACGGACTCCGTGATCGCACGTCTTGATCTCTCGGGGATGGATGATTTCGTGGCCGTTCTTTCCGGACGCACGGAAACCGTCCGCCTGATGCACGACCTGATGGATCAATACGGTTCCTCCCCGGACGACTGGCTGCCACGCTTTCTGATAAGGAGAAAACAACTATGAGGCCTCTTCCCTCTCTCGTTATTACCGCCTTGTTCTTCATAAGCCTTTTCTTGAGCACACCCGCCCGGGCCATGGTGGTGTTCGATCCTTCCAGTTATTCCAAGCTCGTCGCACAGCTCAACCAGATGGCCCAGGAATACCAAAAGCAACTGCAGCAACTCGATCAGGCGATCAAGCAGACGGGCGCCCTCACGGGCACGCGCAGCATGGGCACCCTTGCCAACGGCACGCTGGAACAGGAGTTGCGCCGTTATCTTCCCGAAACATGGCAGGACACCATGACCATGATGAACGCGGCAGGACTGTCGGGAAGCGCGACGGAAACGCAAAGTCTCTATAACAGCCTCACCACAACCTATAATCCCATAAAAGGCTCCGCCGCGCTCACACGCGACCCTACAGGCCCCATCGCGCAGGCTCTCGACCGGAGAACCGGGACCACTTACGCAGCGATGGCGGCAAGCGAGCAGGCGTATAACAGCGCCTCTTCCCGGATCGCCACCTACGAAACCCTGCTGAACAAGCTCAACACGACGACGGACCTCAAAGCCTCCATCGACCTGCAATCCCGCATCTCCGCCGAAAACGGCATGATCCTGAACGAGCTGATGCGCCTCAATGCCATTGGTATCCAGCAAAAGGCCGCAGAAGACAACGAATACCTGACGTCTTTCCACCAGGCCAGCACCGCCAACCGGTTTGACGCGACGAAGGCGGCAGACGCCTTCAGGCTGGAGGAGTGATGTTTATGCGCCTTCTTATGCTTCTTCTGCCTTTGGCCGTCCTCTCTTTAGGTTCCTGCGCGGACGGGCATTCGACCCTCAAAGCCCCATGCGGGCCTGTCTCCAGTTTTTGGGGAAGTCCCTGCGCGCACCAGCCTCTCAACGGCGCACCCCTCCGTTACAAAGGCGAGGAAGAATTGAATTAAATGGATCAGATTATCGCCAATATCGACAATATCGTCCTGACTTTCGTTCAGGGTTCCTTCGGAGGACTGACCGGAACGGTGCAGACGCTCTGGCGGATGATGTTCATCGTCTTTATAGCTGTTTACGGCTATAAAATCATCATCAGCGGAAAGTTTTCCGCGTCGGATCTCGTCATGAATTGCGTGAAGATCATCGTTCTGCTGGTGCTGGCGACCCAATGGAGCGCGTTCTTCCTGTTTGTCTACCGCATGGTGACGGATCTCCCTTCGGATATCGCGGGACAGATCATGCAGGCGGCGTCAGCCGCCTTCGGGAATGCCGCCGTCGCCAGCGATCCCATCACCGCCAGCAACGCTCTGGAGCAGTTCTATGACAGGTCCGTGCGGGTCGCGGCTCAACTTCTGGAAGGGGCTGGCTGGCACCAGACAGGTCTTTATTTTTATGCCCTCATCACCTGGCTCTGCGCTCTCGGGTTTACGGCATACGCCACCATGCTGATTGTCCTCTCGAAACTCGCCGTGGCCGTTCTGCTGGCGGTGGGCCCCATATTTATCCTGCTGCTGATCTTCACCGATACCAGAAAGCTCTTTGAAGGCTGGCTCAGGGCTTTGCTGAACTACGCCATCATACCGGTATTCGTGTACACGTTGCTGGCGATCCTGCTGGCTCTGGCGGAAGCGCCGCTGAGATACATGGAACAGCACAATGGCGTCTACGACCAGTTCTTCACCTCGGTCGGCCCCTTCCTGCTGATCTGCTCCATTTCCATCATGCTTCTGGCCCAGATCATGAACATGGCTGCCAGTATCACAGGGGGCATCGCCCTGTCCACGATGGGCGGGGGCGTCATGGCAATCACCGGACTTCGGTATCTCGGGGAAAGTCTGGCGCTTGGCGCATTACCCGGGAAAAACCCCGCTCCCGACAAAAACCCTGATCCCGACAAAAACAAGAATGAACAGAATGCCCTGAAACAATCCCTGCAAAAGAACCGTGAGGCCACCTCATGATGATGATCCCGGATAAAGCGCGCTTAAGGAAATACTTCGAGGCAGGGGAAACCTGGGATCAGGAGATTTTCGCCAACATGCTGCAGTCCAGAAACCGGGCATGGCTCCTGTCGTTTTTCAGCATGGGGATGGCGATTTTGTCCCTGCTGGCTCTTTTGCTGCTGCTCCCCCTGAAAACATTCTCACCCTATGTCGTCACCGTAGATAAAAGCACGGGTTATGTGGAAGTCACGAAGGGCCTTTATGAGAGCAAGCTGACGGAAGACGATGCCGTGACGGAATCCAGCCTTGTGCGTTATGTCAGCGCGAGAGAGTCTTACAACCCTTCCGTTTTAAGGGAAAACTACGATTTTGTGGGATTGATGTCCTCCGGAAACGCCCTGAAGGAGTTCCAGCAGCTCTGGGACGGCCAGAACCCCGATAATCCCAGCGTCAGGATGGGCAAACAGGCGTCCATCGACATCAAGATCAAATCCGTTTCTTTCCTCAATGAGAAAACCGCCGCCGTTCGTTTCCTGCGTGAATACAGGGAAAACAATCAGGTCAAAACGAGCGACTGGAACGCCGTCATGGATTTCCAGTATGTGCAAAAGCCTATGAAAATGGAAGACCGTTTCCTGAATCCGCTCGGCTTCCAGATCACCAGTTACCGCGTCAACCCCGAAGCTGTGGAGAATGTAAAATGAACCGAAAAAGACTTGTCATTTTGGGATTATTGTTTCTGAGCGCAACAATGGTTCCCGCCCTTGCCGAGAAAATCCCGCAGGCCGGCACCGCCGACGCGCGCGTGAAGCTCGTCGCCTGGCATGACAATGACGTTTACAGGCTCAAAGGCCATTACGGATTCACGACCATCGTGGAGTTTTCTCCAAAAGAGAAAATAGAAACCGTTTCCCTCGGGGATTCCGAAGCCTGGCAGGTCGTCAAGCCGAACCGCCAGAATGTGCTGTTCGTGAAGCCTCTGGAGCAAAATGCGGATACGAATATGACCGTACTGACCTCCCAGAGGATCTACACCTTCCAGCTCTCCGCCGAAAAAGCGGATACGCCGGATTCCGCCGATCTGACTTTCCGCCTGAGATTCACCTATCCGGAGAATGCCGGGGGCGGAGTGCTCAATTTCAGCAGCGCGGCAGAAACCGTCGAAAGCACACAGAACACGGCCTCCGTCAAGGATATGAACTTCAATTACTCCTATTCGGGATCGAAATTCCTGCAGCCGGAAAGGGTCTTTGATGACGACAAATTCACATATTTTCAGTTCGACGCCATTGATGTCACGCCCGCGATCTTCTCCGTGGACGAAAAAGGCAATGAAAGCCTCGTGAATTTCACCATGCAGGGAGATACCCTTGTCGTCGAGAGGACCGCCCGGCAATTCACCCTGCGCGACGGCGACATATCGACCTGCATCTTCAATGAAGCCTATAGCCGTCCTGCGGGAAGGGAAAGCGCGGTCGTTCCTGTCGGGAAGATCAGGGAAAAGAAAACCGCGAGCATCACGGCTAAAAAATCCCGCACAGCGAAACATGACATCCCAGACCCTCCCATGCTGGATTTTTTCAAAAACTTCCATGTGGATACAACAACCGCCGATGCCAGCAGCTATAACCCGTGAGCGCCCCCATGACCTCCCCTGAAAACAACGAAAACGAAGGAGCCCCTGCGGACCGAGGCGCTCCCTCCGTGGCGATCACACCGAAGAGCCAAAAAATCATCGCAGGCTGCTTCCTTGTCCTCGCAGCTCTGGTTATGGTCCTTGTCGTCATCGACGGCGCGCAGAAATCGGCCCCGAAATCCCTGGTCGAGCCCAGGGAAGTGGTCTTCAAAACACCCGGCTCCGCGGCCCCTTATATAAAGACAGAAGGGAAGGAAAGGGCCCCATCCCATTCCTCTTCCGCCGATCCTGTGGCGACGCAAAAGGAGCTTGCCCTGCAGCAGGAAGCCCTGCATATGGCCCAGGAACAGCAAAAGAAACTAGCGCAAAGAATCCAATCCCCGCAAATCGTCTACGACCAGTCCAAGAATCAGGCGCCTGCCGGCAACCAGACGGCTGTTTTTGCAGCTCAGACGACGTCCACTGCAGCAAATCCCGGCTCCGAAAGCCTGGTTGCAGGCAGCGGCGCCGAGGATGCCAATACCGCTTTTGCAACCCAGAACGCCAATAAAGACGTGGAAACAGCGCAGGCGAGCCAGATGCAGAACCTTCATGCACTGATCGCGCAGGGAGCCATGATTTCCGGCATCCTGGAAACCGCCATCCAGAGCGACCTGCCGGGCATGGTGCGGGCCATCGTCAGCGAGAATATTTACTCCTTCGACGGTGCGCGCCTTCTGATCCCGCAAGGATCGCGCCTGATCGGCCAGTACCGCTCCGGGCTGGTGCGCGGCCAGAGCCGTGTTTTTGTGATCTGGAACCGGCTGATCCGGAATGACGGCGTCAGCATCAACATAGGCTCCACCGGCGCCGACGATCTGGGCCGGAGCGGTCTCGGCGGCGATGTCGATACGCACTTCTTCGAGCGGTTCGGATCGTCCGTCCTTCTCTCCCTGATCGACACCGGCCTTCAGGTCGGCGCGGGAAATGCCAATAACGGGGCTTCCGCGACGGTGGCCGTCAATACAGGCAATGACTTCTCCAGGGCGGCGGAGATCGCGCTGCAGAACTCCATCGCCATTCCTCCGACCGTGAACGTCGATCAGGGCACGCGCATCAAGGTGTTTGTCGGCAAGGATCTGGACTTTTCGCGTGTCAGCAACAATCCGTCCGGGTTGTGATCCTCATGAAAGCCGCAAATCAGCTTATCGTTCTTGAAACAGGCGTCTATATCGGGAGGTATCTCGATATTTTCCGGGAATTCCTGAACGATCCTCTCGTTTCTGAAATCTGCGTCAACCGTCCGGGAGAAATGTGGATCGAGCGCATGGGCGCGCCGGCCATGGAGCGCAGAGAGCACAAACCCGTCACACATGATGCCATGATGCGCCTCGCGCGGCAGATTGCGCGCATTTCCGATCAGGCGATCAACATGGACTCACCGCTTTTGTCAGCCTGTCTGCCCACGGGCGAGCGCGTGCAGGTCGTCCTGCCGCCTGTGTCCCGCAACGGCATCGCCCTTTCCATCCGAAAACAGGTCGTGCGTCCTATGAGCCTCGATGACTACGCGAAAACGGGAGCTTTCGACAACACCGGCCTCATAACGGATGCACAGGAAAGGCAGGAGGACAAGCCCCTGCGCGCCCTCGCCGCAGCGAAGAATTTCCGCGCCTTTATAAGCGAAGCCGCAAAATCGCGTAAGAACATCATCATTTCCGGCGGCACCTCCACCGGAAAAACCACCCTCCTGAACGCCATTCTCCGGGAAATCGATCAGGACGAGCGCATCATCACCATCGAGGATACGGCGGAAATTCATCCGCCTCATGCAAATCATCTGTCCCTGATCGCCTCGAAAGGAGATCAGGGCACTGCCAAAGTCACCATACAGGACCTTCTTGAAGCTGCCCTGCGCCTGCGGCCTGACCGTATCCTTCTGGGCGAGCTGCGCGGCAAGGAAGCCTATACCTTCCTGCGCGCCGTCAACACGGGGCATCCCGGCTCTCTCACCACCGTCCATGCCGATACCCCCCACGGGGCTCTTGAGCAGATCGGCCTTATGGTCATGCAGGCCAACCTCGGCCTCCGGCACGATCAGGTCATGGATTACATACGTTCTATCGTCGACATCGTTGTTCAACTCAAACGGACGGGCGGAAAGCGCGTCATATCGGAGGTATGGTATCCATGACATTCATAGACAATAACAAGGCTGTATTTATTGGGGCTGGCGTTCTGCTTGGCCTTTTGGCCGCATCCTGGCTTGCTTCTGTCCTGTTGTACGCTCTTCTGGGCCTCGATCCTGATATGGCAAGACCGTGGTCGGTCTGGTATTTTGTGGGAGATCCCATCTTCAATGGCCGAGCCCTTCTGTCACTTGCCGTTACTCACGCCCTGTTGATCGGCGCGACAGTCAGTTTTTTCATACGCAAAGAGCCGGAATTTGGCGATGCAAGATGGGCAACACGGCAGGACCTTTATAAGGCTGGCCTCTTTGAAAAAGAAGGACTTCTCCTTGGAAAATACAAAGGAAAGTACCTTGTGAGCGATTCTCCCACGCACGTCATGGTGATCGCCCCCACCCGCTCCGGCAAGGGCGTTGGCCTCGTTGTTCCGAACCTTCTGAACTGGAAAGACTCCCTCATCTGCCTTGATATCAAACAGGAGAACTTCAAGAAAACAGCGGGATTCAGGAAATCATACGGCCACGACGTCTTCATGTGGTCTCCGCTCGACAGCAACGGCAGATCACACAGGTACAACCCCCTCGATGCCGTCAGCAAAGACCCTCATCAGAGAATTAGCGATCTGCAGGTCATCGCCAGAATCCTGATTCAAGACCCCGTCAAAAGCGACCCTGTCTGGGCTTCTGAAGCGCGCGCCCTGTTCATAGGGCTTGCCCTGTATGTCATGGACAGCCCGGACATGCCTACCACCATCGGCGCCATCAACAGGCTTTTGGGCACAGAGCAGGATTTGGGGGATGTCTGCCGCCATATCGTGAAAAACCACACTGAGCTGTCCCCCACCCTCAATAAAACATTGATGAACTTCGCCAACAAAGCCGCCAAGGAGCGCAGCGGCGTCAAATCCTCCCTCAATCAGGCCATCAACCTGTGGGACAATCCCGTCATCGATGCCGCGACCTCGGCCAGCGACTTCTCTATTGCCAATCTCCGCAAGAAAAGAACGGCGATCTATGTGGGCGTCCTGACGGGGCAGATTTCAACGCTTGCTCCCCTGCTCCGCATATTCTTTGAACAGGTGATGACGACTCTTTCCCTCAAGGAGCCGGACGAAAGCGAGCCCCACAAAATCCTCCTGATGATGGATGAATTCCACATGCTCGGCGAAATGCCCTCCATGACTTCGGCTTTTACGCTGCTCGGGGGCTATAACTGCCGTGTCATGGCCGTGGTGCAGGGCCTCAAATGGCTGGACGACGTTTATGGCCGCGACAAGCGCGACGGCATCCTGTCCTGCTGCGCCCACCAGATATTCTTCGCCGCCAACGACCTTGAAACGGCCTCCTATGTCAGTCAGTCCTGCGGAGAGAAAACCGTAAAAACGGTCTCCACGTCGCAAAAGAAATCCTTCAAATACGAGCCGCCCAGCACAAATACCAGCTACCGGGCCCGCCTGCTTATCAGCAAGGAAAAGGTCAAGCAGCTCCCGAACCATGAAGAAATCATTATTACAGAATCTTCTTTTCCTGTCCGGGCGAGGAAAATTGAGTATTTCAGTGATAAAGGCTTCATGCAGCGGCTCCTCCCTCCGCCTGAAGTTCCTGTTCTGAAAATCGTGAGCACCGCCATTCCAACCTTCGATATTCAGAAGCCCAAGAAACCTGACGACCCTTCCAGTCAGGGAAGCCTGTTCCCCGCGACGCCTCCGCAGACTCCGCCCCGGCTGGGAGAATGGCTGAACGACGATGATTCTGATGACAAGGATGCGGAAGAGGATAACGGGGGCAGAGCATAAGAAATAATGATTTTTCAAGTCCTTAAGAGCATATTAATAGACTTAATATACTCTTAAGGGCATATATCTTGTATTGTTCCCACAAGTCATGATACGCTTTTAAGAGTATGTTGAGCCACTTTAGACGCTCTTGAGGTGCAAAATGACAGCGCGTAACCCCCTTCTTTCCGCCCCCCCTTACCCGGTCGAACAGGCCCTGAAAAAGCTCGGCGCGGATATACGCACGGCGCGTCTGCGGCGCAATCTGACGATCGCGGAAGTAGCCCAGAAAATCGGCGCCGGGACGCGCGCCATTTCAGACGCCGAAAAAGGCAAGCCTTCCACCAGCATTGCGGTCTATGCCGCCCTGCTTTGGGCATTTGACTTGCTCGGCCAGCTCAAGCAAGCTGCCGATCCCGACAAGGACGAAGAAGGCAAAGCCCTGGCTCATGCCAAAGGACGCCGCCGAGCCCGGGCCAGCGGAGGGTTGAACAATGACTTCTGACGCCCAGCCGACAGAGTGCTTCGTGTACATTACCCTGCCGGGACAGACCGAAGCCGTGACCGCAGGGCGCTTCGAGCTGCGCCCTGACATGCCCTTGGGCCGCTTTGTTTATGGGCGCAGCTACCTTGAAAACAAAGACGCGGTGCCTCTTGACCCCATAGAACTGAAATTGGCTCCGCGCGTCTATGAAACCACGGCGCTAAACGGGGTATTTGGCGCCTTGCGAGACGCGGGACCGGACTATTGGGGCCGCCGCGTCATTGAACGCCATGTCAGGAAATCGCCCTTGAGCGAAATTGATTATCTTCTGCATTCTTCGGATGATCGCGCGGGCGCTCTTGGCTTCGGGCTTGGGCAAAAGCCCCCGGCCCCGCGTCGGGAGTTTAACAAAACGATTGATCTGGCAAAGCTGCAGAAAATCGCGGACGCCATAGTAAAGGATGAAGAATTACCCGCAGACGAAACCGCCGCTCAGGTCGAGGAATTAATGCTGGTCGGCACGTCTATGGGCGGCGCAAGGCCAAAGGCTGTTGTTGAAGATAAAGACGGCCTTTGGATCTCCAAATTCAACAGGGCAGACGATAAATGGAATGCCGCAAGAGTGGAACACGCCATGCTTGTGCTGGCCCGTAAATGCGGCATTACGGCGGCTGAAAGCAAAGTAATATCGGTCGGGAAACGTGATGTGCTGCTTGTCAGGCGATTTGACCGTGAAAAAACAAAAGATGGTTATCTGCGGTTCCGCATGGTCAGCGGGTTGACCCTGCTTCGCGCCGAAGACAGCCATCGTTCCCGCGACAAATGGTCCTATATTCTCATGGTGGAGGAACTGCGCCGCGTCTCGGCTCAACCGCAGCAGGATGCCGCCGAATTGTTCCGCCGGATGTGCTTTAACGCACTGATCTCCAATATCGACGATCATCCTCGCAATCATGCCCTCATAGCCAAGGATAAAAACTGGAATCTCTCTCCCGCCTACGATCTCACGCCAACGAGCCCTGTCAGCCAGGAGCGCCGGGATCTGGCTCTGATCTGCGGGGATCAAGGCCGCTATGCCAATGCTGAAAATATCATTTCACAAAGCATGCGCTTTCTCATAGAGCGCGAGGCAGCGGAGAAAATCGTTTCAGAAATAGAAAAAAAGGTGAGGAACTCCTGGTACAAAACCCTGAGAGCGGAAGGCGTTACAGAGCGCGATTGCGAAAAAATCCAGGGGGCTTTTGCCTATCCGGGGTTCAGGATAATTTAAAGCACGGGTTCCCCCTGATTTTAGATCTAAGGGCTTGGGACAAAATAACAGCGTCAGTTTAACATTAAACATAAGGCAGAAATTCCTTATCCTACGTTTCTACCCTGCGGTGGATTCTTTATATTCCGATTCTGTTATTTTGTCCCAAGCCCTAAGGCTTTTGTTATTTCATGTTCTGGATGATGCCTGACTGAGCGTCACTGTACTTTTTCAAAATGTTCGACAGGGTGCTCATCATCCGGGACATGCGATCCTGCAGCCCCTGAATCTTGATGGATTCCTCCTCGCTCAGATCGCTAAGGCTGTCGAGCTTTTGCTGCAGGTCATTTATTTCACTTTCAATACCGCGCAGCGCCGCTTCATTGGAGCGTCCGCCCTTTTTCCCGGCAAAACCGCGCATTTGAGATTTCTGCTGATTGGTTTTCTGCATATCCCCCAAGGTCGCCTTCAGGTCCTGGCTGGAGTCCTGCGCGGATTGCATCATGGCTTGCCCGGCTGCACTTTCGACATCTTGTCCTTTTACCACGCCCGGTACCGCATTCTGGACGGAGGGCGATGTCCCTATTGCGGCAGGTCGGGAAGGAGACTTCAGCGAGTCGGCGGCTGCCGGGTGTACTCCCAGAAGCAGGGCTGCAACAAGTATCAGGAAAAACCTCATGAATCTGACTCCTTTTTTAAAGCTGCAAACAGCATAGCGCGTCGCCCGCAAAAAAGAAAACCTCGCCACAAGGAATTTTTTCTCCACAGGTAGTGTCACTCCGGTGTTACTGACGATTTCTTTTGCGGCAGCTTCGCTACCAACTGCTCCATAAAGGCATCCAGCCGGACATTGGCCTGTGCTTCCGCTGCCCCCTGCTCCGCAGCCGGAATCTGGTGCGTATGCATGAAGTAATGATGGATGTACTGGAACAGCATTTCCTGTAAAAAAGTCATATCCCGCGCCGTCTTCTTGCGGTGTTCCGCCAGCGAGAACGAAAGCTGGTGATAAAGCTTCACCAGATCGGCCTCCCGGTCGCTTCGATGCTCCGGGAATAGAGAATATTTCACGGCATCGCTGACGGCGATCGAGATATTGTCCACACGCTGCCGCTTCATATGCGCTTCGAGGGCTTCCCACACATCTGGGTCGAACCGGATGGTTTTCTGGACACGACGGCTCTTCTTTTCCTTTACCTGCTGCAATACCTGTTCTCTTGCCATTTTTAGAGCTCCATTTCCTGTTCTTTATCCTTGCCGCGGCTGCGAACCCGGGCGGCTTGCACTTCAAACTTGCCCGACTCAAGCTGCTTGAATGTCACCTGCTGGCCGTACCCAGCCTTGGGCTGCTCCTCGACGGGCGCCAGATGCAAGGACCGTCCTTTGGAGACGACAGCCCATATACCTGTTTCGAGCTGGACATGCCCTTCAAAGCGCATGGCCTTCCCTTCCCTCACCATTTCGTCGCTGAACCGCAAGCCGAGTTTTCCGGCCAGTTTCTCGCCAGCGGCATAGACTTCCATACGGTCGAGCTTTTTCAATGCGCCATCACGCAGCGCAAATGTGCCGTTGGACTGAATCACCCCGAGATCCTGCTGCACCAGCCATGCCTTGCGGGATTCCAGAGCTTTCGTAGTAGCCTCATCGTAAGATGACAGGGAAGGTGTGCCTTTGGCCTGCTGGAACAACTCCTTGTCCAGCCATGTTTTCTTGCTGGAGGAAACAAGCCGTTCCGGTGGCTTGACCGAAAGCACGTCCAACTTCGGATAAAACCGCTTTTTCTCCCTGGCGTTGATCTCGCGCGTGACTTCGGCGCCGCGTTCAACAACATCGGCGGGGATTTCATAGCGGCCCTTGCCAAGCGCCTTGACGATTCCGTTCTTTTCGAGCGTGGCAAGGCGTACCTGATGCGATTCCAGATATTTTGGCCTGTTTTCAGCAGCAATGAACGACATGTGCTTTTCGATATGAGCACGGTGCTGTTCCGGGTCGTAAATGCCTCTGTTTTTTTCGGCCATCTGCCGGATATTGTGGTCGGCCTTGCCCGTGGACTGGTCGCCGGGGGATACCCTGACCAGAGACCCTGCCCGCAGCTGATGATACCGCTCGGATTCCAGCACAGGAACATAATGCAGTTTGGCCGCCACGTCCTTGACCACGATGTACTGGCGATCCGTCATCTCGTCGTGCAGACCCTTGCCCACCACGCGGCCTTCGACCCCCCTGCCCTCTCCGCCTTTCAGCGAATACAGGGAAAGGTCGTCAAGGCCGGTCGTCACACCGCTCTTATAGAGGCGCTTGATAACGTCGTTTTTCTCGGAAACCTGAGCCAAAGCCTGCTTGTAATCTTCTTTCAGCGTGAACACGCCGGACGGTTCCTCCTTCGCAAGACCGGCAGAAGCCAGATACCGCAGCCGTCCCTTGATGAGCCCCTCGTAGAACAGGGATTTGTCAAAATTCTGCTTCTTGCGAACGTCAATGACGTGCTCCTGGCTGGCCTGTTTCTCGATGAACCTGTCCAGAGAGGTAGACCGCAGGGCATTTACCTCCGCTTCAAGGCTTTTCTGGATTTCCTTCAGGGAACGCTCTCCCAGGAGTTCCGTGGCAATCTCCTGCGCCCGGCGCCGGATGCCCTCCTTGATGTAGTCCTGCCCGATCACCAAATCCTGACCGCTGTCATTCCGACCCCTGACAATCACATGCGCATGGATGTCATCCGTGTCGTAATGCACCGCAGAAACCCATTCCAGCTTCGTACCGAGGTCTTCTTCGACCTTCCCCATGATGCCCCGGACGTAACCCTGAAAGTCCTCGATCTGGTGCCCGTTCTCCGGAGATATGATAAACCGCCAGTGATGCCGGTCATGTTCGCAGACGGCCACAAAAGCGCCCGCCTCTACCCCTGCCTCGACAGCGTTGAACAGGACTGCCTTCTCGCCGTCCTTCCCCGCCGCGCCCCGCGAGATGTACCGGACGTGCGAACGGAGGGAAGACGCACCGCCGCCCCCTGCCCTGCCCTTCCCAACGCCTTCCGCGCCAGCCAGTGCCTGAGCGAATTTTGCCTTGTGCTTCACATAGCGGATTTTAACGACGACGCGCTGACCAAAGGAATAACCCGCAAAAGAGTTGCCGCGCGTCATGATGCCGCGACGGGTCAGGCGCGATTTCTTGCGAACCATCGCCAGCCCACCGGACCTGTTGATCTTGCTCATCAGAGCCTTGCGCGCGTTATTCGTCGTCACGATCAGCGGACGCCCTTCGTCCAGTCGCGTCTTGAATTCTTCGATGTTGTAATCGGCTAAACGCATGAATTGCTCACCCTGAAAACGAATCTCCTGCCATCAAAACTACAACTCTAAACGCCTTTTTGCAATATTAAAAAGTCGCAATAAAGCTATAAACTACAGAATATTACCAAATATAAAACTCATATCTTTTATCTTGTATTACTACTCCATAACACTTTCTCCCTGCCTTCTTTCCTCATCCTCCTTTCCCCCATTGCCCTTCCACCGTGCCGCCGATGTCATAAAAAAAGACTGCCCGTGAGGACAGCCTTTGAAGTTTTTGAGATCAGTTTCTATGTCAGTACGGGAGCATCTTCAGCTCATCATTCCAGTCCTCTCCCCGGCTCATAGGCGAGTGCCGGACGATCTCTCCGGCGAACCCCTGCTCCCTGATATGCGCTTCCAGCTTCTCCGCGATGCTGTCGCCGCCCTCGTCGTTATCGGTCGCAAGGATGATTGTTTCGAGAGACTGCATTTTCCGTACAAGTTCCGTGACCGTGACATACTGCCTCGGCCCCATCGCGCCGCTGACGGCGGCATAGGCCGTGTCCGGTTTCCTGAATATCGCGCAGTAACTCAGGGCATCTATGGCGACTTCGGCAATGACCAGCGTTTTGTCGGACGCAAAAATGTTGCTCGTCCAGAGTCCCTTTGCGCTCCCCTTCACCAGAAAGCTCTTGCCTGTGTTTTTCAGTTCAAGGCCGCAGATGCCTTCAGCGTCACGGTGCGGGAACATGACGTTGCCATAACGGTCTTTATATATCCTGCCCTTGAAGCGAGGCTCTGCCATGACTGCTGCGGGAATTTTGCGCTCGGTGACAAGGTACGGGTGCGCCGTAACAGACCGGGCGTTTTTGAATACCGCCTGAACCCGTGGCCGGTCGTATTTCTGCTCCTCGACGTCCTGGGCGTAGGTGTGGGGGTCTGGGAATGACTCCCCTCCCCCAAGCCACGCCTGAAGCTCCTGGCCGATCTCCCCGATGGTCTTGGTCGTGCGCTTCTGGATGAAGTCAACAATGGTGCCGTTGTCTCCATCGTCGTGAACCGAGAAATACACCCAGTTATTGCCCCGGCGGGAAATAATGACCTTGTCGCCGTTGCCGTGGCGCATGGCAACGCTGCTTTTGGTGCTTTTTTTCTTGTCCAGCTCGTAACCCATCGTGGCGGCGTATTGGGTCAGATTGATGGTCTGCTTGAAAGAAGCGTAATCGTGTTTCATAACTTCCCTCCCCTCAATATTCGGAAGGGAGAAGAAGGACGTTATCCGTAAAGTACAGGCTGATCTCCTTCATCGGAAAATCAGTGAACTCGACCGTATGCGTAAAAACAGCCTGACCGTTTCCATCCTCGCAGGTGAGAAGGCCGACATTGTTCTCGACTTTCAGCTTCCAGAATTGGAAAAGCTCTTCTTTGACGGTGGCGCTTTCGTACTGCAAACCGAAAATCTGGTCTACAAGCCAGTAGGCTCCCGCCTGCTCCGCCAGAAACTGCACGCCTTCGGTATAGGTGAACATCCTGAAAATCTCGTGCCGGAACCATGTCTCCGTGCCGTGAAAGTTTCTCAGTTCCTGTTTCAGTTGGGCTTCATTCTTGGTCATAAGCGTATCTCCTTTTTACTTTGAATAATTGTTTCACGTGAAACATTTCAAAGGGTTAGCTTACCTTCCTGTGAAACATTTCGTGTCATAAATTCATGTTCTTGAGGAGATTTCTTCACTTGCTGAAAATGAATACTGCCCCTTCGCAAACATTGCCTTGCGAAGGGGCTGAAAGCCTGATGCGTGGGGGAGCGTGTCAAGA
>JAZDGQ010000142.1:0-30602 GCA_043806835.1 Pseudomonadota bacterium
CCTCATCTTGACCAGATAATCCCAGCACACCTGTTCCGTCGGAAATTTATCCTGAAAACCAAGCAAACTCATCTCTGTATAGCGCGTCCCTTCCGGCATAAGCTAAAAATAGCATAACCTGTCTAAAGTGCCTAATCAGAAGTTAACCTATTGAAATAATAGGCTCTTTCGCCGTATTTACCTCTTGTTCTTATAAGTTCAAGTCGATGGAACCCAACGGCATAAACCATATCCCCTTTCACCCATACGCCATTGCTCTGTAGTCTTTTTGGCAATGGAGGGTGGATGTCAATCTGTGCATGGTAAGGCATAATAGGATCGGGCGGTGTTGTACTGAGAGCTACAACCGTACAAAGATTTGGACGCGCTTTTATTTTCGGGCTAATAGCAACAACAAGACGTCTTTTTATCATTTCAGGCTCTTTAAATCCGCTATTAAAATCACACCAAAGAAGGGCGCCTTTTTCAACATGAGCTGAGATTGACATAGCAAAAATCCATACAATTAATTGTCAGAGTAATTTTCTTGTTGCAAAAAAGAAACAAGAGCATTACCCTAGAAGTGTGGTGTCCCTGCCGGGCATCGAACCCGGACGGACCCGGAGGTCCATCAACTTCCAAAGCTGATCCGTCTACCGTATTCCGGCACAGGGGCATAAGGGCCTGATGCACCGCTAACGCAGAGCGCATCAGGAATGGCACTAAAATCCCGTTATGGCGGGATGATAATGACGATTATTATAACCGGCATTTGGAGTTCACCTCCTTCAGTTGGTTTCAGAAACGGCGGGAAAGCTTCTCAAGGGCGCTTCCGCCGTTTCTTTATCTTCGAATCGTGAAGACTTATCATCCTATCCTCTCTTTATGTATCGAGTCAAGACATTGGGAGTGTAAGAATGAATTTTCTTGCGCCGATATACGGTGTGGTGTATAGAATGACCTATGGCTATCCGCATAAAGAAAAAAACACAGAACCCTTTAGTATCCGAAGATCAGATAAATCTCTGGCAACGGGAATATGTGCGCGTTACAGGTGAGATAGATGATTTAAAAACCAAAATTAAAAGTCTTCCAGCTTTGGAGGAAAGACGCAAAAAGTTAGAACAATTAATTGAAATTGCAGATAGCGATAGTCTTGCTTTGCCCTCCGCAAAGAAGAAAATAAGAAAATATAATCTAAAAAAATCGGTGTCTGAAAAAAATACAATCACAAAACGGGCTGGAAAAGATACATGGACATACACCATTCTTAAAATCATTACTGAGGCCAACCATGGATTGACCTATAGAGAGGTAAAAGAAAAGATTAGAAAAACATCCTTGGCTAAAAGGTTAGAAAGCAGTGAACAAGGTTTTTATAATGCTATTCTTCGATTGGCTGATAGAGATGAAAAAATAGTCCGTCACAACGGAAGGCTGTTTACTCCTGAAGCATACGAGCGATTTCAGAAAGATGTTGCGGCAGGATTAATCAAAGATGAAAAACCCCTTCACAGCGGACATCCCCACAGATCACCTATGGGTGAAGCCATCACTGAATATCTCAATAAGATATATCCCCGTAGTGTAAATTCTAAGGAATTAGAAAAAGAGATGATGAAAACCCCTGATTTTCACCAGTCTCTGAGGCATAAAACTCATCTTTATAATGTCCTCTCAAGGCTCATTCATGAGCGTAAGGAAGTGGAGAAAGAGGGCAAATTGTATCGTGCTGCGAGAAAAGTATGACTACAAAGAAAGATGACAAGAAAAAAACAGGCCCAAAACCCGATACCCTACACATCGACGAGAACTGGGAAGATGCCGTAAAAAAGGCTCTTGATAAAAAAAGACCTGATTCGGGCTGGCCGAAGGATGGTAAGAAGTAAGGCAAAATCTGCTATTGCTCATTATTTAACCATAATATATGTTTAGCTAAGTACATACTTCCGATGTTTTTTGGGCGTCGTGTATTCCAGTGAATCAGGCTGCCGAAATAGAGAAGCAAAAATCCTCCAGTTTTGTTGAATTTCCTTGCGTTTTTGAAAGTGGGGTGTGTTTTACTTATTCAAGCGATTACCGTGGCCTAAAACCGTATTTTCTTGACTCCCTGCCCCGAAGAGTTATATAAATCCAGCAGTTTTATTGAGGCAAAACTCTCCAACAGTTTGGAAGTTGAGCGCTCTGCGTCCCCCGGTCGGCGAAGTTACGCTCACCGGGGCGGATTACCTTTTGAGGAAAGACGATGTTTGAAAGTCTGACGAACAAGCTGGGCGGCGTCTTTGACGGCCTGAGAAAACGCGGCGCCCTCAAGGAAGAAGACGTCGATGCCGCGCTGCGCGAGATCCGCGTAGCCCTGCTGGAAGCGGACGTCGCCCTCCCCGTCGTCAAAGATTTCATCGAGAAGGTGCGCGCTGAAGCGGTTGGCGAAAAAGTGCTGCGCTCCATCTCTCCGGGCCAGCAGGTCGTTAAGATCGTTCACAACGCGCTGGTGCAGACCCTCGGCTCCGAAAACTCCGAACTGAACCTGAACACCACGCCTCCCGCCGTCATCCTCATGGCGGGGCTGCAGGGCTCCGGCAAGACCACCAGCGCCGGGAAACTCGCCAAATTCCTGAAAGACAAGCAGCGCAAGAAAGTCCTGCTCGCCTCGCTCGACGTCTACCGTCCGGCGGCGCAGGAGCAACTGGATATCCTCGCCAGACAAATCAATGCCGGTTCGCTGCCGGTCGTCGCGGGCGAAAAGCCGCTGCAGATCGCCAAACGCGCACTCGAAACCGGCAAGCTGGAAGGCTACGACGTTATTATCCTCGACAGCGCGGGCCGTTTGTCTATTGATTACGAACTGATGACGGAACTGGCGGCGGTGCGCGACTTGGCCCACCCCATCGAAACCCTGCTCGTCGCTGACGCCCTGACAGGGCAGGACGCCGTCAACACCGCGAAGAACTTCAACGAGAAAATCGGCATCACCGGCATCCTCCTGACCCGCGTGGACGGCGACGCGCGCGGCGGCGCGGCGCTCTCCATGCGCGCGGTCACCGGCAAGCCGATCAAGTTCCTCGGCACGGGCGAACAGCTGGACGCCCTTCAACCTTTTGACGCCGGGCGTATCGCCGGGCGCATCCTCGACATGGGCGACATCGTCAGCCTCGTCGAAAAGGCCTCCGAAAACATCGAGATCGAAGACGCCAGACGCGCCGCCGAAAAAATGATGAAAGGCAAGTTCGACCTGGGAGATTTTCTGGGCCAGCTGCGTCAGATGCAGAAGATGGGCGGCCTGTCGGGACTGATGGGCATGATGCCCGGCATGGGCAAAATAAAGGGCATGATGCAGAACGCTCAAGTCGATGACGGCATCCTGAAACGTCAGGAGGCGATCATCCTGTCGATGACGCTGAAGGAACGCGCGAAGCCGGAGGTGCTCAACGCGTCCCGCCGCAAGCGCATCGCCGCCGGTTCGGGCACGACCGTGCAGGAGGTGAACCGCCTGCTGAAGCAGTTTCAGGACATGCAGACGATGACGAAGCGCATGAACAAGCTGGGCGGCAAGGGCATGGCGCGCGGGCTTGCCGGGTTGCTCGGCGACAGCGCCATGGGCGAGATGGAGGAAATGGCAAAAAAAATGGAGGCACAGGGCGGCGGCATTCTCGGCCCCAACCCGTTTCCATTGAACGACGAGAAGTGGATCAAGAAATAGAATTTGAGGCGTAAAGGTTGCAGCCTCATGGAATCTGACAGGCAGCCGGATAAAAACGAACAAACGGAGAAATACAGATGTTAAAAATTCGCATGACACGGATGGGCGCCAGAAAAAAGCCCTACTATCACATTGTCGTCGCCGAATCCCGCGCGCCGCGCGACGGAAAATTCCTGGAGAAGCTCGGCACCTACGATCCGAAACTGCCACGCGACAACGTTGACCGCGTGAAACTGAACGGGGAACGCATCATGTTCTGGATCGGCAAGGGCGCACAGGTGTCCGACCGCGTGGCGATCTTCATGGGCAAAGCCGGCATCGCCCCGATGCCCGCCAGGAAGAACAACCCGCAAAAGGCCGTGGCGAAAACGAAGATGACCGAGCGCAGAAAAGCCAAGGCCGATAAAGCCAACGCTCCTGCCGCTGCTCCCACCACCGCCGCTCCTGCTCCCGCTGCAGAAGCCCCGGCTGAAGAAGCAAAGGGTTAATACCAAGTCAGTTTGGATAGTGACCCATGATTCTCTATTATGCTGTCATCCCGAACGCATGTGAGGGATCTTCCCTGTCGCAACGAACAAGATCCTTCGCTGCATGGCATGTGCCTACACCATGCAGCTGTCGGGATGACAGCATCCTTGGGTCATTCTTAACGTGAGTTGGTATAATGGCAAAGGACTCTCCTCCGCAGGTGAACCATGACCTCCAGCCTGATCTGCATGGCCGAGATTGTCGGCGTACATGGCGTGAAGGGCGTGCTGAAACTGAAAGCTTTCGGCGACAGCCCTGACAAGCTGATGGAGTACATGCCTCTCCGCGACGCCGCTGGAAAGAAGGAATTCAAGTTCCTGACCTTCGCGGCGCATGGAAATATTTATCTGGCGACGCTGGACGGCATCTTTGACCGCACCGCCGCCGAAAAGCTGCGCGGCACGAAGCTTTACGTTCCCCGCGAGCGCCTTCCGGAAATCAGGGAGAAAGACACCTTTTATCACGTCGACCTGATCGGCCTCCCGGCGAAAAATCCCGAGGGGGACGTGATCGGCAAGATCGTTCAGGTGGCAAACTTCGGCGCGGGCGACCTGCTGGAAATAAAACCCGTCAAGGGCGCCAGCTACTATGTTCCCTTCACCAAAACCGTCGTGCCGAAGGTGGACATGGAGAAGCGCGAAATGACCGTAGATGTTCCGGAGGGGTTGCTGGATTGAAATGACCTCCCCCTTCCACATCAAAATCCTCACCCTGTTCCCTGAAATGTTTCCGGGGATGACCGGCATGAGCCTGTCGGGCAAGGCGCTGGAGAAGGGGCTCTGGTCGCTCGAAACCATACAGCTCCGCGATTTCGCCGGGGACAACCACAAAACCGTGGACGACACGCCCTTCGGCGGCGGCGCGGGGATGGTGATGAAGCCGGACATTCTCGACAAGGCCCTCCGCGCCCGCCAGCCCATCGGGCGGTTCATATATATGTCCCCGCGCGGCAAGCCCCTCACGCAAGCGCTCGCGCATGAACTTGCCGGAGAGCCTTTGCTGACCATCCTCTGCGGACGGTACGAGGGGGTCGATCAGCGGTTGCTTGATTCTTACAACGCCGAGGAAATCTCCATCGGCGACTATGTGCTGTCGGGCGGGGAGCCTGCGGCGATGATTCTGCTCGACGCCTGCATCCGCCTTCTCCCCGGCGTTCCGGGCAACGCGGAGACGCATGCCGAGGAGAGTTTCGAGAACGGCCTGCTGGAATACCCGCACTACACCCGCCCCGCCGAATGGACGGGCCCGGACGGTGTGGTGCGCAAAGTTCCGGATGTTCTTGTTTCAGGCCACCACGCCAAAGTCGCGGCATGGCGGCAAGCGGAATCCGAAGTCCTCACAAAAACCAGACGCCCCGATCTGTGGGAGAAATACATAAAATCAAGGACTTGATCCGAAAAAATAAAGAAATCCAAATAAAAGCTTGATATTCAGCCCCATTTTGGAGTAGAAGGCGTGGTTAGATTGAAATGCCGCATGTACTTCGATCTGCCCATAAAGCAACAAGATGGGACCGCCGGAGCGCCCGCAAGGGAGTTTTCGATATCGGGTTCCGACAAAAGGGTATTTGAGCCATGAACGACTTGGAAAAGTTTGAACAACGACAGATCAAAAATCTCGCCACGGACAAGAAAATTCCGGCCTTCGTCCCCGGCGACACCGTGCGCGTCAACGTGCGCGTGGTCGAGGGCACCGGCGAAGAAGCCAAAACCCGCATTCAGGCCTATGAAGGCGTCTGCATCGCACGGGGCGGCAAGGGCGTCAACCTGACCTTCACCGTCCGCAAGATCAGCTACGGCGAAGGCGTCGAGCGCATTTTCCCGCTGTACAGCCCCAGCATCGATTCGATCGAACTCGTCCGCCGCGGCACCGTCCGCCGCGCGAAACTCTATTACTTGCGCGACCGCAGCGGAAAATCCGCGCGCATTACGGAGCGCACGGACGTTTCTGAAAATGATTCGGCTCCCGGCCCGAAAGGGAAATCAACGGACTCCGTTCCGGAAAAAAAAGCCGCGACGGGCTGACGACCCCTGCATGAGATTTTCTTAAGCACCCCCTCCGCAGGGAGTGTTTTGCTTTGTCCGGACGTCGTTCGCTTTATAAATCGACACCGAAGACGGGAAATGCTATAAGTTCAAGGGTTGAAAACATTATGAAGTGGTCACCTGCACATGATGGAAGTTTTTACAAGCCCTGACGCCATCTTCCTTCTGATGACTCTTGGCCTCTACGGCCTCATCTACGAATTCGTCAGCCCCGGAGTCTTCCTGCCGGGCATTGCGGGCGCGATCTGTCTGCTTCTGGCAGCATTGGCTATAAACCAGGTACCCGTCAATTACTTCGGCATTCTTCTGATGATCCTTGGTATCGGCTGCATGACAACCGGAGCTTTCGTTCGTTCCTATGGCATTCTCGCCCTCGCCGGCGCCATAGGCTTCGCGGTTGGCGGAAGGATTTTCATCGACAGCAGCCTGCCCGGAACCGGCGTCTCTCCGTGGCTGATCGGCAGCATGACGCTCATAAGTCTCGGCGTCCTTTCCGTCGGGCTGAAGATGCTCCTCCGCACGAGAAAAAAACAGATCTCGACGGGTGTGGAGGGATTGCTGCATTCCGTCGGAGAAATCACCGAATGGTCCGGCGCGAAAGGCGAAGTCATGATCGCGGGAACCGTCTGGAAAGCAAGGAGTTCGGCCGATGGCATCTTCAAAAAAGGCGATAGGGTCAAGGTCTCCGAAATCGACGGGCTCTGTCTGATTATTCAACCCCTCAACTGAAAACAAGGAGTTTTACATGGGAAACATTGGTGTTTTCGCTTTTCCTATCGTCCTCGCCCTCATCCTCATCCCGTACATCTTCAGGGTGCTCAACGAATATGAACGCGCCGTCGTTTATACTCTCGGCAGGTCATCCCCCGTCAAAGGCCCCGGCCTGATCATCCTGATCCCCGGGGTGCAAAAAATGGTGCGCGTGGATCTCCGCGTGCAGACCATGAACATCCCCAGCCAGGATGTCATCTCGCGGGACAACATCTCCGTGAAAGTGAACGCGGTGGTCTATTTCCGCGTCATCGATGCGGACAAGTGCATCAACCAGGTCGCGGATTTCGGGCGGGCGACGTCCGAGCTGGCGCAGACGACCCTCCGCGCCGTTTTGGGCAAGCACGAACTCGACGACATGCTGAGCGAGCGCGACAAGCTCAGCGCGGACATCCGCAACATTCTCGATGAAAAGACGGAGCACTGGGGAATCAAGGTGGACAGCGTAGAGCTGAAAAACATCGACATCGCCGAAAGCATGATTCAGGCGATAGGCCGCCAGGCCGAAGCGGAACGGGAGCGTCGCGCCAAAATCATCAGCGCGGAAGGTGAATTGCAGGCCGCCGGGAAGCTCGCCGAGGCCGCCCGCCTGCTGACGCTGGAGCCGGGCGCCATGCAGCTCCGTTATCTCTCCGCCGTTCAGGACATCGCCAACGAAAGAACCAACACCATCCTCCTGCCTCTGCCGATGGACATCCTGAGGAAGCTGATGTAATAGAGGAAAAGACCATGCCGAAACCTGAAAAAAAGAAGCCCTTCCCGTCGCCTGGCAGCAGGAACGCTTTGTCCGGCCAGTTTGACGCGAACAACGGGGATTTTGATACGCTGGAAGAATTGATTCGCGCCTATATCAATCATGACACCCGGGCGCTGGAGGTGCTCGACCTGAAGAACATGGAGCAGTTGCGTGATGTGCTGGAGCGCCTGGATCCAAAAATCCGCGAGATCATGATAGAAGAGACGTCAACGCCGCAAAGGTTGCAGCAATATCTGGCGAATCTGGCGGATAAAAGCAACCCTGACCCCGTTCCCTGACAATCAGGATTCGTCATCGCTCCGGCAAGAAAAAACATGTCTGCACACCAATCGACCGACCATCTGTTCCTTGTCCGCCCCGCCGTTTTCTATTCCAATCCGGAAACGCGGGAAACGAATCCGTACCAGACGAATCCGGACTCTCAGCCGTAGGTTGTGGCCCGGCTCTCGCCTGGGCCTCCCCCCTCCCATAAGGGGGGAGGCGTCCGTGTTCAATGAGATGCGCCGGCAAATGAGAACGGCTGGGCTTTCATGGACATTAAAAACGGACCCCGGGCCTGAAGTCCGGGAGAAGGAATGCAGCGCCGGTTGGCAATTGACAGTTGACAGTTGACGGCTCTTTCTTGTACTACAAGGGAGGTTTTACGGGATCCTCAGAGGTTCGCCGGATATTTACCATTTATTTATTTTTTGCTGTTCTAATACACGGGTTCCAACCGGCAGGCTTTTAAAGGAGTAAGGCATGAAAGCGTCGAGTTCGCAGGTCTTGTCAGATTTGCGCCCCCATACTTCCATCGAAATCCTCGATACCTTGTCAACGGCGGATCTGTACGATCTGTGCGATGCGACGGACGCGGCCATAGAGGCCGGCGGCGGCGGTTTTGGATGGGTCACGCCCCCCGCCCGCGAAGTGCTGGAAAGATACTGGAGAGGCGTGATGACGGTGCCGGAGAGGCATCTGCTGGTGGCCAGGATGGACGGCATGATCTGCGGCGCTGCGCAACTCGTCGAGCCAGGCCGCCACAATGAATCGCAGTCTTTCGCGACGACGCTGCTGGCGTGCTTCATAGCTCCCTGGGCGCGGGGGCGCGGAGCCGGACGCAAGCTGATGGAAACATCGGAAAAACTTGCCCTTGAAATGGGATATAAGGTTATACAACTGGACGTGCGTGAAACCCAGGAAACAGCGATTCATCTTTATGAAACAATGGGATACAAGTGCTGGGGGATCAACCCCACCTATGCCCTGATTGACAGGCAGATCATCGCCGGACGCTTTTTCATCAAAACCATCGGCCCCCTGGTCGCTCTACAGGAAGTGTAACGGACTGTCGATCCTTTTTGCTTGTCCCTTCCGCCTCCGTCGAGGAGGCACCGTGCGCCTGATCCCGGCAACAGACATCCTATTCAAATTCGATTTATGTATCGCCTTTACGGGAAGGCGTTGGCTTCGTGTTGATGGCGGAATCTGGCTCAGAAACCCACGTTTCCAGCCCACTGTTTTTGTTTTATGTAAAAAAATAACCTGTTGATTCTCCATGTATTTTTACGGTTTTAAAGACTCTCCTTGCAGCATAAAATCTGCTATATTCTCCGAACGGAATCAAACAGGAATGAAACAGGAAAAAGACATGACCGATGCCGCCAAAGTGAAGTCTGACAAGCAGACGGCAATCGACGACTATGGCGCCGATTCCATCAAGGTTTTGAAGGGGTTGGATGCCGTCCGCAAGCGCCCCGGCATGTATATCGGCGATACGGACGACGGCTCGGGTCTGCACCACATGGTCTACGAAGTCGTCGACAACGCCATCGACGAGGCGCTGGCCGGATATTGCGACAAGGTGGACGTGCTGCTCAACGCCGACGGCTCGGTGACGGTGCGCGACAACGGGCGCGGCATCCCGGTCGAAATCCACAAGGAGGAAGGCGTCTCCGCCGCCGAGGTCATCATGACGCAATTGCACGCGGGCGGAAAGTTCGACCAGAATTCGTACAAGGTCTCCGGCGGGCTGCACGGCGTGGGCGTTTCCGTCGTCAACGCGCTGTCGCGCATCCTCGACCTGCGGATCAGGCGCGACGGCAGGGAGTGGTACATGCGCTTCCGCCACGGCGTCCCCGACGCGCCGCTGAAGGTGGTCGCCTCCTGCGACAACGAGAAGACCGGCACCGAGGTGACCTTCACGCCGTCGGAAGAAACCTTCACGATGCTCGAATTCAACTTCAGCACGCTGGAGCACCGTCTGCGGGAGCTGGCGTTCCTGAATTCCGGCGTCCGGCTGACGCTGACCGACAACCGCAAGGCCGAACCCAAGACCGTCGAGCTTTTCTATGAAGGCGGCCTGACGGCCTTCGTCAGTTATCTCGACCGCTCCAAGACCGTGCTGCACAGGCCGCCCATCTGCGTGAAGGGCGAACAGGCGGGCATCATCGTCGAGGCGGCCATGGAATGGACGGATGCCTACCACGAGGACACCATCTGCTTCACCAACAACATCCCCCAGCGCGACGGGGGCACGCACCTCGCGGGATTTCGCGCCGCCATCACGCGCACCATCAACCAATATGCCGAAAAATCCGGCTTGCTCAAAAAAGAAAAGGTCGAACTCTCCGGCGAGGACATGCGGGAAGGGCTGACCTGCATTTTGTCGGTCAAGGTGCCCGATCCGAAGTTCTCCAGCCAGACGAAAGATAAACTCGTTTCCTCCGAAGTCCGCCCTGTGGTCGAGAATGTTTTGTCGGAAATGTTGTCCAACTGGTTCGAAGAAAATCCCTCCGACGCCAAAAAGGTCGTGGGCAAGGTCATCGAGGCCGCCGCCGCGCGGGAAGCAGCGCGGAAGGCGCGCGACCTCACCCGCCGCAAGGGGCTTCTGGACGTCTCCTCCCTGCCCGGCAAGCTCGCCGACTGCTCGGAGAAAGACCCGGCCTTGTCCGAACTGTTCATCGTCGAAGGGGACTCGGCGGGCGGCTCCGCGAAGCAGGCGCGCAACCGCGCCAATCAGGCCATCCTTCCCCTGCGCGGGAAGATCCTCAACGTGGAGAGGGCGCGTTTCGACAGGATGCTCGGCTCCGCCGAGATCGGCACGCTCATCACGGCTCTCGGCACCAGCATCGGCCACGAGGAATTCAACATCGAGAAGCTGAGATACCACAAGATCATCATCATGACGGACGCCGACGTGGACGGCTCCCACATCCGCACCCTGCTTTTGACGTTCTTCTACCGCCAGATGCACGAGGTCATCCGGCGCGGCTATCTCTACATCGCCCAGCCGCCGCTTTACAAGGTCAAGCGCGGCAAGGGCGGCGAGCAGTACATCAAGAACGACCATGATCTCGAGGAGTTCCTGATCGACAGCGCCGTCGAGGATCTCCGCTTCAGGCTGCCCGGCGGCGAAGTCACCGCAGGGAAAGACCTTCAGCGCATCCTCCGCATCGCCCGAGCCGTCAAGCAAAATCTGGAGCCGATCATCGAGCGCGTCGGCCACCAGCATGTTGTCGAGCAGACCGCCGCCTGCAACGGCTTCGCTCCCGACCGTCGCACGCAGAAAACAGCCGATGCCGTTTCCAAAAGGCTGGACGCCCTGTCCCCCGCCTATGAAAGGGGCTGGATCGGAACGCTTACGGAAGGCGGCGCCTTCGTCTTCGCGCACACCGTCCGGGGCGTGGAAACGCGGATCGAACTCGGCGCCGACTATCTCAACAGCCATGACGGGCAGCGTCTGGTCAAGGCGCATGAGGTCTTCGCCGAATTCTTCAACGGCGTCGGCGCGCTGGTGGCGGGCGACGGCAGGGAAACTCCGGTCACCGGCCCCTACGACCTGTTCAAAAAGGTGATCGAGGGTGCGAAAAAGGGACTGGCCATCCAGCGCTACAAGGGCCTCGGCGAAATGAACCCCGAGCAGTTGTGGGAGACTACCCTCGATCCGGAAACGCGGTCGTTGCTGCAGGTGAAGGTCGAGAAAGAGGACGTCGCCTCCGAAATCTTCTCCACCCTTATGGGCGATATCGTCGAACCCCGCCGCGACTTCATTCAGGAGCACGCTCTGGAAGTGTCGAACCTCGATGTTTGACGGCCTGCTGAAAAACGCTCTTTTGCGTCATGCAGGGTGAAGCGGGAATCCCCTTGAAAACGAATGACAATCCTTTTCGGTTAGGAGCCTATTTTTTAAAGCCCTGAGTTTTCGTTGTTTTTGCGGCACCGGATTCCTCCAGTTTTTTAAGCGCGCCATCGTCACTGATGGTATAATAAGTCACTGTCGGCGGCGGGGGCAGAATGCCTGCCTGAATTTTTTCCCGCAAAGTCTCCTTATCTCTTCCCACCATTTCCTTCCACGTTTCATTTTTTGTCTCCTGAACTATCCTTTCAAGAAACTCCATGGCCGTACCGGTATTTTGCGGCGTTCCTATGCCGTGCATCATCATGACGGCTACCCCCGTACAAAGATGCTTCTCGTCCTGTCTGCGCCGCATGGAATTGGAGTTTAAAGGCATTTTGACGGGTCGTTTCGGCCTCGGCGGTATCGCACACATAGCCGTTCATCGACAAACGAAGAACCGTATTGCAAAGTTCATCGATATCCTCGGCCTTGTCTCCACCGGCTTTTTTGATAAGGTCTTTTACATTATTGACAACTTTTTTGTCGTCACCGTAGTTCTTCTGAACAACGGGAAAAGATTCCAGCTCCAGCTTTACCCCCCCGAGTTCTTTGGGAGCAAATCTTTTAAAAAACGAAGACAATCTCATCGCGCATTCTCCTTAACAAAACGCCATTCCTGACTTTCAGAGACAGTATAATGGATTCTTGATATTACGTCAATGCAAACAGAGGGCTGCTTGAAGGATCAACAACCCGTTGATTTCAATGATATTCTATCATACTCGGCAGACTTCTCTTTACCTTGCGGCTGTCTATGGCTACCATCCGTTGTCCTTAAAGATCCGGAGTCACCCGCCGCATGACGCTTTTCGCCTTTTCCATGGACGATGACGACCCGGTGGAAATTTTCACCCGGTTCCGCGACGACCCTTACAGCCTGTTTCTGGACAGCGCGGACAGGGATCATCCCTCCGCGCGCTACAGTTTTATCGCCTGCCAGCCTTTTGAGACGATTGAGTCCAAAGCCGGTCAGATAACCGTCATTAACCGCGATGAGCGTCTTTCCTTTCACGGCGACCCTTTTTCCGTCCTCAAAGAACGGCTGGCGAAGCGGAATATGAACGTCCCGCACCGCGACGATCTGCCTCCCTTTCAGGGCGGAGCCGCCGGATTCTTCGGCTATGATCTCGCGCAGGGGATTGAAAAACTTCCCGTCCTGCCGTCAGCCTCCGAAGCGCCCGACATGGCGGTGGGCCTTTATGACCAGGTCGCCTCTTTCGATCATCAGAAGGGCGAGGCATGGTATGTCGTTCTGGCCGCCGATGAAAAAACGGCGGAAGCCGGATACCGGCGTTTTCTCCATCAGGTCGATGCAAAGGGCGGCGGCTTCGTCGCCTCCTCCTTTCAGCCGGAATGGTCGTCCTCTTTCACGCGCCAGGGCTATGAACAGGCCGTCCGCCGCGTCAGAGACTATATCCATGCGGGGGATATCTTTCAGGCGAACCTCTCGCAGCGTTTCGAGGCGACGATACCGCCGGAGTTCGATTCCTTCGCCCATTACTGCCATCTGCGGCAGGTCAACGCCGCGCCTTTCGCCGCCTATATGAATTTCGGTGGTTTGCAGCTGTCGTCTGCCTCTCCGGAGCGTTTCCTGTGCGTACAGGGCGGACGGGTCGAAACGAGGCCTATCAAGGGAACGCGCCCGCGTCTGTCCGATCCGCGCAAGGATGAGGAAATGCGGCAGGAGCTTCTGCTCAGCGGGAAGGACCGCGCCGAAAACGTCATGATCGTCGATCTGCTGCGCAACGACCTGTCGAAGGTATGCGGGGATTTCTCCGTTGACGTGCCGCAGCTCTGCGCGCCGGAAAGTTTCGCCGCTGTCCATCATCTGGTATCGACGGTGACCGGCACGCTCCGTGCCGGACAAACGCCCGTCGACCTCCTGCGCGCCTGCTTTCCCGGGGGGTCGGTCACCGGCGCGCCGAAAGTGCGCTCGATGGAGATTATCGCGGAGATGGAAGGCGTCACGCGCGGCCCCTATTGCGGCGCCATGGGGTATATCGGATTCAGCGGCGCCATGGATACGAACATCGTCATCCGCACGCTGGTCTACGAGGGGGACAGGGTTCGTTTCAACACGGGCGGGGGCATCACCGCCGATTCCGTGCCGGCGGCGGAATACCAGGAAACGCTGGACAAGGCTGCGGCGATTTTCGGAAGCTTCACATGATCCTGCTCGTCGACAATTATGATTCCTTCGTCTACAACCTGTCCCGCTACGCGGGGCAACTCGGAAAACGCCGTCTGGTGGTGCGCAACGATGCCGTCAGCCTCGTCGAAATCATCCGCGATCCGCCCAGGGCGATCATCCTGTCGCCCGGCCCCTGCACGCCCGCCGAGGCCGGAGTCTGCCTGCCTCTCATCAGGGAATTCCATCAGGCCATTCCCATACTGGGCGTCTGCCTCGGCCACCAGTGCATCGGAGAGGCTTTCGGCGGGCGCACCGTCCGCGCCGAAAAGCCCGTGCACGGCAAGGCCAGCCTGATCGACCACAACGGGGAAGGACTGTTCCAGGGATTGCCGCAGCTCTTCAGGGGAGGGCGTTATCATTCGCTGGTCACGGAGCTTCCAGCCGACGCGCCGCTGGAAGTCACGGCCCGCGTGCAGGGTCAGGGCACCATCATGGCGATGAGGCACAAACGGTATCCTGTGTTCGGCCTCCAGTTCCATCCCGAATCCGTCCTGACGGAACACGGGCTTGACCTGCTCCGCAACTTTTTTACGATAGCCGACGAATGGAACGCGAAAAGGCGCAGGACGGCATGATCGTATGTCTCAACAATGTCTTCATGGAAGAGGCGGCCGCCCGCATCTCTCCCGCCGACCGGGGGTTCACGCTGGGCGATGGCGTGTTCGACACCCTGCTGGCGCTGGACGGACGGCTCCGGCACGCGGAGGCGCATTTTACGAGGCTGCTGAAGCATGCTTCCGTTCTGCAGATAAAGACGGGCGAAACGCCGGAGACTCTGGAACGCGCGGCGTTCCGCCTGCTGGAGGAAAACGGGTTTGCGCGGGGACGCCATGCCCTCCGCACCACGATCACGCGCGGGGCGGGCGTCCGGGGGCTTCTGCCGCCGGATGAGCCCGTTCCCACCCTGCTGATGCGGATCACCCCCGCCGCTTCTCCCGACTCCCTGCCGCCCGTTCATGCGGTTATCGCCCGGACCACGCGGCGCAACGAGTTCTCGCCCCTTTCGCGCATCAAGTCGCTGCAATACGGGGACAACCTGCTGGCTCTGCTGGAGGCGAAGGACAGGGGCGCGAACGAGGCCCTGCTCCTCAATACGGCGGGGCATGTGTCGTGCGCCACCACGGGAAATATTTTCATCCTTGAAAAAGGCCGTCTGCTGACGCCTCCCTTGTCGGACGGTGCGCTGGACGGCATCACCCGCGCTCTTGTCATGCTGCATACTGCTGTCGAGGAACGATCCCTCACGCCGGAACGTCTTGCCGAAGCCGAAGGAATCTATCTGACCAACAGTCTTTCCGGCATCAGGGCGGTCGGGAAACTGGAGGAGAAAACGATGGACAGCCGGAATGCTTTTTACCATTCACTGGCCGGTCTGGAAACCGCATGAAAACACGCGCCGGAATATTATTGTTGTCGATCATAGGCCTTTCCCTCGGTCTGGGATGGGTCTCGATGACGTTCCTTCCATGGAAGAACTTTGCGGCGAACAAGATGCAGTCCTTTCTGGAGGCCAGGGGGGTTCAGGGCGTTCGTTTCACGTTGTCCGATCTGGGCTTTCATGAAGCAATACTACAGGACATCACCGCCGGGAATCTTTCATTGAAAACCCTTGCGGTGCGTTATTCCCTGCTCGATTTTCTGCCGGGAAAACTTCCCGGACTAACGATAAACGGCCTTTCTTTCGCCCTGCGTTCGGACGATCCCGAAGTGAAGGCAAGCATCGCCTACGGGTATGTTCAAGTCAAAATGACCCGGCCGGATCATTGGGAAGGAAACTGGCGGCTTTATGATGTTCAGGCCGGATCCGGAGAGACAGAGATGCCTGCGCTGGAAGGCAGGGGCACCCTGAAAGCCGGGGGCGGCGCTCTCTCGCTCTCCGGACGTTTCAAAAGCGCGGACGACGCATGGCAGGCCGAGTTTAATTTTGAAACTCCTTCCAACAAATTGACGCTGATCCACGCAACCCTTCCCTGGAAGGGAGGCACGCTCACGGTCAGGGACGCATCGATTCCTCTGGCGGGCAAACAGCCGGTAAGGCTGGTTCTGCAGGTGCAGCAGGTTTCCGTCGACGCGCTGATGCAGGCGTTGACGGGAGAGAAGGTTTCCGCCACGGGTTCCGTTTCCGGAGATTTGCCGGTGGTGATCGGGCAGGACGGCTCGTTTTCTTTTGGAAAAGGGGAACTGCGCGCCAACGGCCCCGGAACCATCACCCTGCCCGCCGACGCCATACCCGGCGACAACGAACAGGTGGCTCTGACGCGCGACATCCTGAAAAACTTTCACTACGGAACCCTTTCCATCTCCGTAAGCGGCGGCGCGGCTCCCCTTCTGATGGCTCTGGAAGGCAATAATCCCGACATGTACGACGGGCAGCCCGTAAAAATAAATGTCCGTCTGGGCGGGGATGTGCTAGATTTCATCAGGCAGAACATGATATTTCTGACGGATCCGAAATCGATGCTGAAGCAAGGTCGCCCATGAAAAAAACCGGTATGTTCATCCTGACAGCGTTTTTCCTTTCGGCCTGCTCGCCGACGGTGAAGTTGCAGGCTCCCGAAAAACCCATCGAGATCAATCTGAACATCAACATCGAACAGCACGTCAAAATCTCGATCGACAAGGACGTCAAACAGGCGATTTCAAAGAATAAAGACATCTTTTAACGGAGGCTTTCCATGAAACTGCGGTTTATGAGCATGATCGTCGCTGCAAGCGTGTTGCTGACGTTCCCCGCTTTCGCCCTCGATCTCCATCAGGCGCGCAACGCGGGCATTCTGGGCGAAAAGAACGACGGGTACGTCGCGGTTTTGAAAAAGACCCCGGAAGCTGAAACGCTCGCCAAAGAAGTCAACGGAAAGCGCGCGCAGGAATACGAGCGCATCTCCAAACAGAACAACCAGCCCGTCAAGGTCGTTGCCACTCTCGCCGCGCAGCAGATCATCGAAAAACTCACCCCCGGCGATCAGTATCAGGACGCCGATGGCAGCTGGAAAACACGCTAATATAAAAATTGTCGTATTTCTCGCCGCCCTCGCCGGTCTGATATATGCGGCGATGCCGGCGTCTTCCTATTCCGTCGCCTGCACCATGGATGTGAAGTCCTGCCCGGACGGCAGCTACGTTTCCCGCACCGGCCCGCAGTGTGAATTCGCTCCCTGCCCCGGAGAGGGGGGCAAAGGGATCAAACCGGACGGCGGAGGCCCGCTCACCGTTCCGGAATTGATACTGCCCGACGAACCGGAAACGCCCGCTTCTCCGGACGAAGGGACTGAGACTCCGCCGAAGAACGGGGAGAAATCATGATGACAAAAGACAGTCCCGAGGATCTCCGGACGCAAAAAGAAAATCACTGACATTGTCTCTGAAGTTTGGCGGCGCGCAGGCATCGCGAGGCATGCGCCAACAGCGCGCGTACTGCGTGAATAGTCTCTTTATAGGGGAAGGTTTGGTGGAGCTGAACGGGATCGAACCGTCGACCTCCTGCATGCCATGCAGGCGCTCTCCCAGCTGAGCTACAGCCCCGTAAAAAAACGGTCGTCCCGAATATAAAAAAGAATTTCAATAAAAGCAAGCCGGAATCAATCCCTTATACAAACCCCCCACAGTGCACGACTCATTTTCTCTCATAATATCCCCCTGTTTTGATGCAGACACCTGAACAGGATGGGGTGTTGGGTCGTGAGGGGGGGCCTGCGATGCAACGGCGGAGCGTTTCGGGGCCGTAGCGGAAGAAGGAGAAAGCAGCGTCAGGCTCGCGCCGTGCGGCAGAGAGGCAAAAGCGGATGTCCCTCTTCTTCAGCCACACGAACCACAGATTGCCGATAAACTCCCGGTCGCTGGTGATCGGCGACGCAGGCTCTTGGAACGTCATTCCGGACGCCCGCGTAAAGCGGGCATGACGATGTTTTCAGTCAGGAAACCCTGCTACCGCGCGTTCAGCCATTTGCCGATGGACGGCGGGACTTCGCGCTGGGCGCGGCTGCTCACATAAATGCCGATATGCCCTCCCTTGAATGACAACTCGGTGTAGTCTTTCGTACCGACGTGTTTTTTCAGAGCCTTTGAGGCGTCCGGAGGCACAAGGTGGTCGTCCTGCGCGAAGATGTTCAGCACCGGCATTTTGATCTCGCCGAGCTTCACTTCCTTCCCGCCGAGGTTGAGGCCGCCCTTCACCAGCTTGTTGCCCTTGTAGCAATCATTTATGAACTGGCGATAGGTCTCGCCGGCCTGGTCGGGGCTGTCGAAAATCCATTTTTCCATGTGCATGAAATTACAGATTTTTTCCTTGTCGTCGAGAATGTCGACCATGTCGATGTATTTCTGCCCCATCATGCGGTAGGGCTTCATGTTCAGGAACGTCCAGTTCAGCAGGTCGCCGGAAACATTGCCGAGCGTATCCACCAGCAGATCGATGTCCATCTTGCGCACCCAGAGCGCAAGCATATTGTCGGCGGTGTGGAAATCCACCGGCGTCACCATCGTGACCAGATTTTTGATTTTTCCGGGATGCAGCGCGGCGTAGCACAGGCTGAAGGTGCCGCCCTGGCAGATGCCGAGCATATTGACGGATTTCACGCCATGACGTTCGCGCAGCACATCGACGCAACGATCCGTATAGCCGTTGATGTAATCGTCCATCGTCAGGTAGCGGTCGGAACGGTCTGGATAGCCCCAGTCGATCAGGTAGACGTCCTGGCCGGTCTCAAGCAGGCCGCGCACCATCGACCGGTTTTCCTGCAGGTCGGTCATGTACGGGCGGTTGACCAGCGCGTAGGAAATCAGCAGGGGGGTCTTGTTCGCGGACTTCTTGCCGGTCGGGTTTTTGTAGCGGTACAGCACCAGCTTGTCCTCGCGGTACACTTCCTCCTTCGGGGTGACGCCAGAGGGAATTTCCCCCACGGAGCGCATGGTTCTGACCCCTCTCGCCAGTTTCATGTTGAACCGGGTGACTTCTCTGAAAATCCGGTCGGGGCTGAGTTGAACTGCGATCATGATTTTTTACCTTTTTTAGGGGGTTTTCCGGTCGTGGCGGTTCCGGCGGAGGCTTTCCTCATTCCGAACATGGCTTTCAGTTCCGCGATGTCCTTTCTGAGCTGGAGATTGTCGCGGCGCTGTGTATGAAGGCGTTCGTGCAGACTGTCGATCTCCTTGCGGGTCGGCAGGTTGAACTGCTCCATCATGTCGTCCGCCAGTTCATACAGCTTCTTTTTAAACGCCATCAGCGTGTTGACGACATCGCCGTAGAGCGTGACGTATTCATCGCTCATGGCGTACCCGGCGTAGACGTCCTCGCAGATGTCCGTCCATTTGGCGTAGACGTCCTTGAGCGACGTGAGCGGCTCCTGGCCTTCGGGGGGATTGACGAGAAAATCCTGGAAGTGCTGCACCGCTTCCATGCCGACTCTGGACATGCCTGCGTCGTAGGCGCGAGCTTTTCGCTGATACTCGCCCCACTGCGTGTAGAGCTGGCTCAGTTGTTCCTGTTTTTCGCGGGAATAGCCGACTCCGGGCATGGAGCTGAAGAAACCGAGGGGATCGCAGGCCGAGAACGGATCCTTCCCCGTGCCGCCCGACTGAAGCATGGACGACAACATCTGCCCCGATCTGGAGAGGGTGTCCATGAAAACCCTCTGCCCCTCGGAAGCGTCAAAAGGCCGGGTGTTGGAGGCGAGGGCGCCGGAGAAAAACCTCTGCAGGGAATCCGCCCATTCCATCATCATCTGGTCAATCGGCTTGGCCTGCCCCGTTGCCTGGGAGAACTTCTGCATCATGTTCAGAAACATTTCGCCGGCTCTGGTGAACTGCTGTTGGAACACCGTCACGTCCGGAACTTTCTGCCCACCGGAAAGGGCGTTTTGCCATTCTTTGAACAGATCGATCCACGGCCCTCCCCCCTGAAAACACGGGGACATCTGCCCCTGTTCGCAGAAGGATTTGCGCTGCTGCTCGAGCCACGCATCCCAGTAGTGCTGCTGCGTCCTGAACCAATCGTTGCTTGGTGCCGACTGAGCGTTCATCATGGTGTGTCGTCCTTTCCTGAAGGGGATCTGATAACTCTTGAATTTGTGCGACATGGTAATTTAGTTAGAAAGTGCGACCCTGTCAAAGATCGGCGATCTTCAGCTTCCCCTAATAATTTCCAAAAAACACTTGCTCGAAATTACGATAAAGTTTAGATTTAGACAAGTTAAAAGTGTCTGTCGGACAAGGACTTTTTTAAACCGCATGAATCGTCGGGCAGCGATCTGAATATTCCGTGTTCTCTTTTCATATGTCTGAAACCCTCGTTAACATGGAGGAAGACTTGACCACACGCATCATCAAGAAATATCCCAACCGGCGCCTGTATGATACGGAAAGAAGTACTTACATAACCGTGGCGGACGTGCTGAAGCTAACCCGCCAGAACGTGGAGTTTCAGGTCGTTGATGCGAACAGCGGCGAAGACATCACCCGTTCCGTCCTCGTCCAGGTCATCACGGAGAGGGAGGGCGGCTCGGCGCCGATCTTCACGACCGACATGCTGACCCGCTTTATCCGGGTTTACGACGACACTTCGCAGGCGCTGTTCGGGGAGTTTCTGGACCGCAACCTCAAGATGTTCGGGGAGCAGCAGAAAATATTGCAGGATCAGATGGGGGATATCGTCAACTCCCCGATCCAGATCATGCAGAATCTGACCGAACGCAACCTGACACTCTGGAAGGAGATGCAGCAGCGTTTCCTGGATCTGGCGACGGGCGCTGTCCCGGGAGCCGCCGGAACCTCCCCCCCTCAGAAAACGGAGCCCGACGAAAAGTCCGCGCCGAAAAAGAAGAAACCTGTGCAGAAATAGCAGAAATAAGAGGCCGCCCATGGACGCGGCCAGCTTTGGGTGGGTGTGGCGCGGGTTGCGCCAGCGCTGGGAGGCGATGCCGAAGCGTTTCATGGTGCCAATAAAGGTCTTCCTCTCATGCCCGACAGCACTTCCGAAATTTTAGGCTTGTTTTCCCTGCTGATTGGGGTGGTGAGTTACGTCCCCTACCTCAGGACAATTCTGTCAGGGAAAACGAAGCCGCATGCGTTCAGCTGGTTTGTCTGGGCGCTTTTGATGGCGATAGCTTTTTTCGCGCAGGATACGGGCGGAGCGGGGCCGGGGGCGTGGGCGACGGGACTCTCCGCAATCGTGGCTTTCATTATCGTCGCCTTCGCCCTTTTCAAGGGCGAGAAACAGATAACGCGGTCGGACTGGATCACTTTTATCGGCGCCTTATCCGCCATTCCCGTCTGGTACGCCACGAAAGATCCCCTGTACGCCGTCATTCTTATCACGGTCATCGATGCCCTGGGATTTTATCCGACGTACAGAAAATCATGGAACAAGCCTCAGGAAGAACCTCCCCTCCCCTGGACTTTAGGCGCGTTTAAATATGTAGTCGCGCTGTTTGCGCTTGAGAAATTCAACTGGACGACCGCGCTCTATCCCGCGAGTCTGGTTTTGATGAATGGCGTTTTCGCCGTCATGATCGTGTGGCGAAAGCGCGTTCTTAGCTCCCTCACTTCAGCCCCGGAACCCCTTTGAAGAACGAATAATAGAGGTCTTCCTCCAATGGCATCCTGGTCTCTTCCGGACTGCTTTCCTCGCAAAAGATGACCGGAGCGTTGGAAATGACGGCCAGGGGCTGCGCTTCGTTTCCTTCCCCCATCATCATCACGGCGGAGGCCGCGAGACCGTCGGCCACATTCATGTTCGTCATATCGAGCCTGCGCCCGAAGAGATCCTCCGTCCCGACCAGTTTTCTCACGGCCTCGAACCCCCAGTGCGAAAGGCTGACTCCCGTAACCCCGCGGCGCAGCGGCGTGACATGCGAGTCCGTTACAAGTATCCCCATCTCCCGAAGCCCCCATGCCTCCTTAAGCCCGCGCCACAACTCTTTCGCGCTGGAGAACGGATCGGCGGGATAAAGGATGAAGTCTCCCGTTTCCGAATTCGATTCATCGATTCCGGCGGAAGGGATGAAGAGGCCGTCCTTGACCGTCAGGAAGCATCCATGACAGACCTTGGCCAGAAACACGTCGGCTTCGCGCCGGACAAGGGACTCCTTGTCTATTTTCTCGCGGGAGACAAGGCGATTTTCCGAGAGGCTCACGATCTTGGACGTGACCGCCAGGAGCATCCTTTCCCGCACGCAGGAGATAGGTACGCTTTCGACGACGAATCCGGAGAGACTTTCGCCGGATCGGAAAATCCGGGTTCTGACCGGGCAAACGCTCAGGTTTTCCATGCGCGCGCCCCCTGGAAGGCCCGGTGCGCCCGGATATGAAACTGGGGTTCGTGAACCCGAAGGATGTCCATCCCGCGCATGGACATGCGCAGGGAAATGCCGACGCTCTCCCAATCCCGGTCCCCGGCTCTCCGTTCGCCCCACGCGTTAATGAACGACTTGCGCGAGTGACCGATGAGAATCCGCACCGGAAGCGAGAGGAACGTCTCCGCTCCCTGAAGCAGGGCGAGGGACTGCCGGGCCGTCTTGCCAAAGCCGATGCCAGGATCGAAGATGATGCGGGACGGATCGATCCCGACGTCGGCGAGCCCCACGATTCTGCGTTCCGCCCATGTTTTCGCCATTCCGACGACGTCGCATTCCTCGGAGAGCGTGACCTTTCCGTCGGCGGGAACGGACAGGCTGTGCATCAGGACGATGTCGCAGGAGCTTTCCCTGAGAAGCCGGAGCATGGCGGGATCGGAAAGGCCGCTGACGTCGTTGATGCAGTTCGCCCCGCATTCCAGGGCTTTTCCGGCAATATAGCTCCGGCGGGTGTCAACGCTGATCCGGGGACGGAAAATCCTGTCCCGATAGCGTTCCTTCAGAAATTCAAGCGCCGGCAGCAGACGCGCCCACTCCTCGGAGGGTGAAACCTCACTCGCGCCCGGCCGCGTCGATTCCGCGCCGACATCGAAAAAAGCAACGCCGGACTGTTCAAAGGCATCCACCTTCTGCCTGAACGCCCCGGTGTCGGCCAGAGCGCCGCCGTCCGAAAAAGAATCCGGAGTCAGATTCAAAATCCCCATCCACAAGGGCATGTTCCTGCAAAGTTTCCTCGCCCGCGAGAAAACGGTTTCGTCTTTTCCGGGAAAGCGCAGGGTCGGAGCGATCTCCCGGAGGGGCGCCAGAACGAAATCCCTCTCCCAGACGCCCGGATGAGGCACTTTCAGGGTGTCTGTGTTGATCTTCGCGTCGCCGAAGAACAGAATGTCCATGTCGATCAGCCGGGGCGCCCAGCGTTCCGCCGAAACACGCCCCATAAAAGACTCGATTTGCTTTATCGCCGTGAGGAGGTCTTCGCACGATCCTTCCCATTCGAATTCGACGACGGCGTTGAGGAACGGGATATGCCATGTATCGGGCGCGCCGGGCGGAACGAGCGCCGTCGTTTCATAGACCGGTGACACGCGAAAGCGGGACACAGGCGCAAGAAGGCAAAGCCGCTTCGCCGCGCCTTCAAGATTTTCAAAACGGTCCCCGAGATTCGAGCCAAACCCGACCAGGCACTTCATACGAAAAACCTCCGTCAGAATATCCACTAAAATATCAGCAAACGCCGAACATCAGCAAACGCTGTTTTCATTAAAAATGGATAAAAAGTTTTCCTTATTCGTCTGACTCCGAATAAGGCTCCAAAAAAATCCGCACAGGGGAAATCAGGCAAAAATATCCAGAATGGTGCCGCTTGCGCCATATGGCGCTATATAATCCAGCAGGCTATTACTGACAGGCGACGCGCTTGCGCTCTCCTCCCGGGATTGCTCCACATCTTCCCGCACTGTTGCGGTCATTGACGGGATAGTGTCCAGCAGATATTCGTTCGCGGCAAAGTCCACGACACTCATTGTTGTTGTGTAGTCCGGGCTCATCTGACCCCAAAGGGCAAAGGCGGGAGCCGCGGAAGCACCGACTTCATAAACGGCTTTTTCCACGTCTGACTGCGTAATTTCGCTGTCCCCGTCCTGGTTGAGCAACCCCCACAACGTCGAAAGAATCATTTTATTGGAAGGAGGCAGGTATTCGAACGACCGGGAAGCCAGTGATTCCAGCAGATCCGGCGATTTCAGCAGCAGGCCAAGCGCCTCTTTCGCCAACGCAGCGGAAGAAGCCGCGTAGGCGCTGGACGCCGCCGATGCACTGGAAACAGAACTTACCACGAGCATGTCCCTTTTCTAAAAGACGTTACAGCTCTCACACAAAACCAGCGGGGATTCTTCTGCTCCCCTGCCTTACTCCTCATTGTCGCATGTAAAGAATTAAGAAAGTACGAAGAGGCTCCAACCCCCTTTACATCTATCCATAAAATCGACTATCCCCTTGACAAGAAGGGAAAACGCGATAAACCTGTTCTGAACATATTTCAAAGCGGGGAGGCCGTATGACGGTCTGAGAGTTCCGCAAGCAAGCGGATGACCCTGATAACCTGATCTGGATAATGCCAGCGGAGGGAAAAATGAATGAACATAACCCCTTATGCGTGGCATAGGGGTTTTTTATTTGGAGGGCGTCATGCGTGTACGAATTAACGGGGAAGATCAGCCGCTTGCTTCCATGACGACGGTTGCGGCAGTGATTACGCTGCGTAAACTGCGTCCGGAAACGGTGGTCGTGGAACATAACGGAGTCATCCTTGCCCGGGATAAATGGGACGGGGCAAAAATTAAGGAAAACGATTCACTTGAAATTTTGTCTCTTGTAGGAGGAGGGTGAATATGGAAGATCCTTTTATCATCGCCGGACATACGATAAAGAATCGTTTTTTTCTGGGGACGGGCAAGTTCGCATCTCACCTGTTGATGAGAGATACCATCACCGCCTCGCGCGCCCATATCGTCACCGTCGCGTTGCGCCGCGTCGATACGCAGTCTTCACACGACAACATCCTGGAATATCTTCCCAAAGAATGCATCCTCATGCCCAACACCTCCGGCGCGCGCGATGCCGACGAGGCGGTACGCATCGCCCGGATCGCCCGCGCCGCAGGTTGCGGAGACTGGATTAAAATAGAGGTCATCCCGGACAATAAACACCTTCTTCCCGACAATGCCCAGACGATCCTTGCCACTGAAGTGCTTGCAAAAGAGGGCTTTATCGTCATGCCCTACATGAACCCAGATCTTGCGGACGCCCGGCGCCTCCGCGACGCCGGAGCCGCTTCGGTCATGCCCTTGGGCGCGCCCATAGGCACCAACAAGGGCGTCTGCATGCGCGAACTGATTAAAATACTGGTGGAGGAAATCGATTTGCCCGTCGTGGTGGACGCCGGCATTGGCCGCCCCTCGCACGCCGCAGAGGCGATGGAGCTGGGCGCGGCCGCCGTGCTGGTGAATACCGCAGTGGCGACCGCAGAGGATCCCGTGCAGACGGCGCGGGCGTTCTCCCTCGCGGTGGAGGCGGGACGGCTGGCGTATTGCGCGGGCATCGCCGCGCCGAAGGAGAGGGCGGAGGCGTCTTCCCCCCTGACCGGGTTTCTCAGATAACATGAAAGGTTCATTTTCAGACGAGCTGGCGCGTTTCGGCGATTTTGATTTCCCCTCTTTCCTCGAAAGGGCGCGGGGGGAAGACGTCGGGCGCGTGCTGCTGAAAGAAACCCTCAACGAACTCGATTTTCTTACTTTGCTTTCCCCCGCCGCCACTGAATATCTCGAGCCGATGGCGCGGAGAGCCCGCGCAACCACCCTCGCGCATTTCGGCAGGGTGATCTCCCTGTATACTCCGCTTTATATTTCGAATTACTGCGAAAACGAATGTCTTTATTGCGGTTTCAGGCAATCGAATCCCATGCAGAGAAGAAAACTTCCTTTGAGAAAAATAGAGCTCGAGGCGCAAGAGATAGCCAAAAGCGGCATCCGGCACGTGCTTCTTCTGACAGGGGAATCAAGGGTCGTGTCGCCGGTTTCCTATATCGGAGAAGCCCTTCAGACACTGACCCGACATTTCACCTCCGTTTCCATCGAAATCTATCCGCTCGAAGAAAGCGAATATGCCTCGCTCATCGCGGACGGCGCGGACGGTCTGACGCTTTATCAGGAAACTTACGACAGGGATTTGTACGGCGCGCTGCACCCCAGCGGCCCCAAGAGTGATTACCGCTATCGCCTCGACGCCCCGCAGCGCGCCGCCGAGGCGCGGATGCGGCAGGTGAATATCGGTGCGCTTCTGGGTCTGGGCGCGTTCCCGAAAGACGTGTTCTTCATGGGGCTGCACGGACGCTGGCTGCAAAACAATTATCCCGGGATCGAACTGGGGGTTTCCTTTCCCCGGATACAACCGCAGGCGGGCGGTTTTATATGCGCGAATCCTCTGACCGACCGGGAACTGGTTCAGTCGCTGGTCGCCGTGCGCCTGTTCCTTCCGCAGGCGGGGATTACGATTTCCACCCGGGAGAACGGCGCGTTGCGAAAAAATCTTATCGGACTGGGGGTCACGCGCATGTCCGCAGGGTCGCGCACGCAGGTGGGAGGGTATGCGCTCGGCGCGAACGAAGAAGGGCAGTTCGAGATCGCGGACACCAGCAGCGTGCGCGAAGTCAGGGAAATGATCGAGCGGAGAGGGTATCAACCGGTGTGCAAGGATTGGCAGGCGCTATGAACGCCTTTGAAAAAGCATTGATGCGGGTTTTCGGCGAGACGGGCTTGAAGAAAATTCAATCAACCGTCGTGGGGATCGCCGGTCTCGGCGGGCTCGGGTCGAATTGCGCCGCCTGCCTTGTGCGTTCCGGATTCCGGAAGTTCATTCTCGCCGATTTCGACAGGGTGGACGCCGGCAACCTCAACCGGCAATTTTATTTTCTCGACCAGGTCGGCCTTTATAAAACCGACTGCCTGAGAACCAACCTCCTGCGGATCAATCCGGATCTGGACATCACTCTGGCCGCGCAAAAAATCTCTGCGGAGAACGCCGCCGCGATTTTTGCGGAGTGCGGCGCGGTGGTCGAGGCCTTCGACAAAGCCGAATATAAATGCCTTATGGCGGAGACGTTCATGGGCTCGGGGAAATTGTTCGTCGGCGCTTCCGGTCTGGCGGGGTGGGGCGACAGCGACGCCCTGCTCGTCAGGAAGATAAAAGATAACTGTTTTATTGTGGGAGACGGCTGTTCCGAAGCAACCGCATCGCTTCCGCCGTGCGCGCCGAAGGTGTCCATTGCCGCGGCGAAAGAGGCGGACGTCGTCTTATCGTGGGTTCTGGGGGAAAGATGATCGACGAAACGAAACGCAGGAAACTGGCATATCCGTTATATGCCCTCACTGCGGAAGAACATTCCGCCGGACGCAGCAACAGAGATGTCGTGATGGATATGCTCGCCGGAGGGGTAAAACTCGTCCAGTACCGCGAAAAGGAAAAATCCGGCAGGGAAAAATTTCTGGAATGCATGGAAATCCGAAAGATTACGGAAAAGGCCGGCGCCACGTTCATCGTCAATGACGACGCTGCCCTTGCGCTGGCGGTCAGGGCCGACGGGGTGCATCTCGGACAGGACGATATGCCGATAGAGGCGGCGCGGGAGATTGTCGGGGGAGACATGATTATCGGACTGTCCACCCATTCGCCCCGTCAGGCGCGGGAGGCGGTGACGCGCCGCGCGGATTATATCGGCGTCGGCCCGATTTTTCCCACGCAAACCAAGAAGGATGTCTGCGCGGCGGTGGGCTTTGAGTATCTGGATTACGCGGTCAGAAACGTGAGGATCCCTTTTGTCGCAATCGGAGGGATCAAGCTGCACAATATGCAGGACGTTCTGGCGCACGGGGCTTCCTGCGTGGCGATGGTGACGGAAATCGTCGGCGCCCCGGACATCCGTGCAAGAGTTAAAGAAATCCTCTCCCGATTTTCATGACAGGCGGTGATCCTCAACACCAGAACTTATAAAAATGATGGACAGGCCCGTGACCCTGCCCGGTCTGGTAATCTTTTCCACCATCAATGGCGCAGGACACAAAGTTTTTGGCTTCCTTCACGGCGGCCTCCATCGCGTATCCCCTCGCCAGAAAAGCGGCAATGGCCGAAGACAGCGTGCAACCGGTTCCATGCGTGTTCAGGCTGACGATCCTCGACCCCTCCAGCCAGAGAGATTTCCCCGCCGCATAGAGCAGGTCGTCGGAGGATGAGCCGGGCAAATGGCCTCCCTTCAACAGAACCGACTTCGGGCCGAGGCGCGCCAGTTCGACAACAGCTTCCGCCATGTGATCCTTCGTCCGGACGGGTCTTCCGAGAAGAATTTCCGCTTCAGGAATGTTCGGCGTTACGATCGCGGCCAGAGGAAAAAGCTCTTTTTTCAGGGACTCCGTCGCTTCCTCTTTCAGAAGGCGGTTCCCGGTCGAAGCCGTCATCACGGTATCAAGAACCACGTTCCCGACCCCGAAATTCCTCAGGACGCGGGAGATCGCCCGAATGCCCTTCGGCGTATGGAGCATCCCGATTTTTACAGCATCAGTGCCGATATCCTCCAGAACTGCCTCAAGCTGCTCCCGGATGAAGGACGGCGGAACCTCGAAAATGCCCCCGACGCCGACGGTGTTCTGGGCGGTCAGGGCAGTAATGACGGTCATGCCGTAACAGCCGAGGGCGGAGAACGTCTTGAGGTCGGCCTGAATGCCCGCGCCCCCGCCTGAGTCCGACCCGGCAATGGACAAAACCCTGAAATATTTTTTTGTCATGTTTTTAAGCGGCGCTTTCTTTCCCCAGCTGGCGGCTCATACGCATGGAGCAGAACTTCGGCCCGCACATGGAGCAAAACTCCGCCGTCTTCGCGCCGTCGGCGGGCAGAGTCTCGTCGTGGAAAGCCCGCGCCGTGCAGGGGTCGAGCGAAAGGCTGAACTGGTCTTCCCACCGGAATTCAAATCTGGCTTTCGAAAGGGCGTCGTCCCGGAGCCTTGCTCCCGGATGATTTTTCGCCAGATCCGCCGCGTGCGCGGCGATTTTGTAGGCGATCAGTCCCTGCTTCACGTCGTCCTTGTCCGGAAGGCCGAGATGCTCCTTCGGCGTGACGTAGCACAGCATGGCGCACCCCATGGAGCCGATCACGGCGGCGCCGATGCAGCTCGTGATGTGATCGTAGCCGGGTGCGATGTCCGTCGTCAGGGGACCGAGCGTATAGAAAGGGGCTTCGTGGCAGGACACAAGCTGCCTGTCCATGTTCTCCTTCAGCAGGTGCAGGGGAACGTGCCCCGGCCCCTCGATCATCACCTGAACGTCGTGCTTCCACGCAACCTTCGTGAGTTCGCCCAGGGTCTCGAGTTCCGCGAACTGCGCTTCGTCGTTGGCGTCGGCGACGGAGCCGGGACGAAGGCCGTCCCCCAGCGAAACGCCGACATCATATTTTTTAAGGATTTCGCAGATCTCCCCGAAACGGGTGTAGAGGAAGTTTTCCTTCTGGTGGCGGAGGCACCATCTGGCCAGTATCGCGCCGCCCCGGGAGACGATGCCGGTGACCCGCTTTTGGGCGAGGGGGATGAAGGCCAGCCTCACGCCGGAGTGGATGGTGAAATAATCGACTCCCTGCTCGGCCTGCTCGATCAGCACCTGCCTGTAAATATCCCAATTCAGATCGTCGGGGTTTCCGCCGACGCGCTCCAGAGCCTCGTAAATCGGAACCGTGCCGATGGGAACCGGAGAATTCCGAAGGATGCCCTCCCGCGTCTCCCGGATGTTTTTCCCCGTGGAAAGATCCATGACGGTGTCGGCTCCCCAGTGCGTGGACCAGACCATCTTCTCGACTTCTTCTTCCAGCGATGACCCGAGAACGGAATTCCCGATATTGGAATTTATTTTGACCAGAAAATTCCTGCCGATAATCATGGGCTCGGCTTCGGGGTGGTTGACGTTGGCCGGAAGGATCGCGCGCCCGCAAGCGATCTCGTTCCGCACGAACTCCGGAGACCGGTTTTCCCGGATGGCGACAAATTCCATTTCCGGCGTGATGACGCCCTGCCGCGCATGGCAGAGCTGCGTTTTCACGACGCCTTCTGTCGCCCAGGATTTTCTCAGGGGAGGGAGGCCTTTGGACAGGTCGATGGAAACGGCGGAATCCTCATAAGGCCCCGATGTATCATAGACCTGAAGGGTTGATCCGTCGCTCAGGCGGATTTCGCGAAAAGGCACGCGAAGATCGGGAAATATTTTCCCCGACACATATATCTTTTGGGAATTCGGAAAGGGCATTCTTAAGCAAGCCTGACTGGAAACCATCGTCTTCTCCCTTCGCCAGCATTACCTGGATCAAGTTTTAAGGGTCGCCCTGCGAAAACCGGACCTCTCAGCCGCATTCAACGTGCAGCTCCCCTTCTATTTGTAGAAGTAGCCTAAATATCCTCCGGGGTCATTTTGATGGCGCCGCAGGGGCATTCTTCGGCGCAGAGGCCGCAGCCTTTGCAGTAGTCCAGGTTGATGCTGAAGCGGCGGCCGGGACCGAGCTTGATGACCGCGTTGTCGGGGCATACGCTGTAG
>JAZDGQ010000143.1:0-4181 GCA_043806835.1 Pseudomonadota bacterium
CGGCAGAGCAAAATGGAAAGACTATGTGGACCTCTATATTCTGTTGAGGGATCACTTTTCTCTGGCGCAGATTTCGGAAAAATCAAAAGACATTTTCGGCGCCTATTACAACGAGAAACTCTTCCGGGAACAGGTCTGTTACTTTCAGGATATTAAACAGATCAAGGAAGTTTCCCCCCAGACAAAAGTGATCATGATGACGGCCGGGGTCGTGAACACGGTCATGCAGACGACCATCGAAAAAGACGCCTACATGTTTCTCACGAAGCCCTTCGATCTTTTTCAGGTAAGAATGCTTACGAAGAGCGTTCTTGAAGAAGCGCAAAATACGGCTGCTTAAGACTTGAGTATCCCCCTCACCTTAATCTCCTCCCGTCCAAGGAGGGGAAATTAATAGTGCTTTCGGCGCATTACGTCCTGCATCAGGCTCCGGGCTGGGTAGTTTTTAACGAAGCTTCTTTCCTTGACTTTCTCCGATATCAAATGTACATTCCAAGCGTACATTTATGGAGGCATACAATGATTGAAGTATCTGTAACCACATTCCGTAATCATATCCCCGACTATCTCGGCAGAGTACGTAAGGGGGAAAATATTGCCCTTACTTCGCGTGGCAAGGTAATCGCCCGCCTTTTGCCGCCTGGCGATGAACGCCTGAAGGCGCGTCAGCAATTAGCGGAGCTTCGTACAACCTGCCGTATAGGTGATGTTGTCTCGCCCCTTGATGAGGAGTGGGAGGCGTGTTGTGCTGATTCTTGATACGTGCGCCCTTGTCTTTGACTCTCTGGCTCCGGATCGGCTTAGCAAGAAGGCAACGGCGGCCATAGCGCAGGCTGATGATGCAGGAACACTGGCATGTTGCGATATTTCGCTGTGGGAGATCGCCATGCTGGCATCAAAAGGACGGCTCGACCCCGGCACAAACGCTCAAGAGTTCATCCATCTCGTCCTATCTGCCCGGAAAATTGAGATTATCCCAATAACTCCGGTAATCGCTGCCAAAAGCGTGTTATCGGAATTTTGCCCCCATGGCGATCCAGCCGACCGAATAATCGCGGCCAGTGCCGTTATTCACAAAGCCAAACTGGTGACATCAGACCGTAAGCTGGCAAATGTTACCGGATTGCAGATAGTGTGGTAGAATAGAGGGGATTCTGCCCTGCAACATCGTCATCGCAAACGAGTTCCTCACGTCATGTCGGCGCAGGCCTGAACCCTTACGATGTTGAAATTGTTGATTATCACTGAGGAGGTAAATCATGAATCCGAAAAACAATCTTCCGCCGGTTCATCCGGGTGAATTTCTTAAAGAGAATCTTGATGAATTGCGGATCTCTCAGGCTGAGTTTGCCCGCACCATTGGGCTTTCGACCATGAGAATATCCCACGTCGTCAAAGGGCAAAGACCTGTCACCGCTGAGATGGCCTTACTTTTCGGCAAGGCCTTTGGCCAGACGCCGCAATACTGGATCAACCTGCAGGCAAGCTATGACCTCAAGATGGCCGAAAAGGTTATCAGCCGCAGGATCGCTGGAATCCATGAACTTGTGCATACATGATGAAATGGTCGGCTGCAAGCCTGAACCGGCAAAGAGCCTGAGTTTGCCGCAATACAAAGCGATGTGGATGTTGACGTCTTGGGACAAATTGGCGGCAGGAAAATAAAGGACGATGAAGGGGACCTGTTTCCTCAGGAAAATGACCGCGCTGTTGCGACGGGCATGGATTCTGGTGGCGCTGGTGGCGATCCTGCCCTTCGCGCAGACCCTGCCCAATCCTCCCGTACTCGACGACGGGTGGGCGGTGGTGGAGAATCCGCTCGTGCAGGGGGGGCTCCGGAACGTCAAACGCATTTTCACCTCGCCTTCCCCGCCTTCCTCGGCACCGACTTTGCCTACGCCGCCCGGGTACAACTTATCCGGGAGCCGGGGCTTAATCTCCTCCTTGCCACCGCCGCCTGGCTGCCGGTGGTCGTGGGCGCGATTGTCTTTCTGCGCCGCTTTCCGCTGCCCTCGGCGGGACTTCTCTGGTCCTTCGCGGCCCTGCTCCCGGTGCTGCACTTCTTCCCTATCGGCGTGCTCATGGCAGAAAGGCTTACCTACCTGCCCTCGGCTGGCTTCTGCATCGCCGCAGCCGCCCTGATCGGCTCCAGCCGGCGCTCGCCCATTATTGTTGTCGCGGTATGCATCCTCGTGGCGGCGCTTGGGATCCGTTCGGCCATCCGCACCGCCGAGTGGAGGAGCGATCTCGCACTCTGGGAGTCGGAGCTGCCCAAGGCGCCGAACGATGTGGTGGTGAACAATAACCTGGCGGTGGCCTACTTCTCCCGGGAGGAGTACCGGAAGGCCATACCGGTACTGCAGAACGCCATCCGCGTGGCGCCGGGATACTGGCGCGCCCACGTGAACATGGGCATCACGGAGCAGGGGCTCGGCGACCGCGAGAAGGCCAGCGGGGCCTACCTTCAGGCCATCCGCATGGCGCCGGGCGTGTCGTCTCCGCTCTTCTTCTACTCGCGGTTCCAGGCCGAGGAAGGAGACCTGGCAGGGGCGGCCGCCACGCTCCACCGCCGCGCGGCGAATCGCGCCGGAGGAGGCGCGGCTCGCCACTGCTCAGGGGCTGCACCTCGCCAAGCTCGGGCGGATCGCCGAGGCCCGGACGGCCTTCCAGGCGGCGCTCGTGATCGACCCGGCCGACGCCGCAGCCCGCCGCAGCCCGCCGCAGCACTATCCTCCGTTCCTCCTTGAATTATTTATGTTGACGACCCCGCCAAAAGTCTTCACACCGGAATGACGATTCCTATGCATTTTCGACTTTTGACGAGACCATCAATGTTGGGACAGCAATGAAAGAACAAAATATAGGTAACTTTTTTGGTATAATTTGTAAAGCTTAGCGATAGCAATGGAGAAAACGCAACCTGCGGGGGATTGCATAAAAATGTCGCAGCAAAAAAACGAACCGAAGCCGGCAAAGAAATCCACCGTTCAGCAGACGGCGCTCAAGTCTTTCTTCGATCTCGTATCAAGGCTGACGCAGGGTCGGCTGGTAGTCCTGTGGGTTGCGATATTACTGGGCGTTTTCGCGGCGCAGGCGGTTACCAGCATGACACAGAAGAGCGGCACGTGGGACGAGACGGCGCACCTGCCTGCGGGCTATTCATACCTCAAGACTGGCGATTTCCGCATGAACGCCGAGCATCCGCCGTTGGCCAAGATGATCGCCGGGGCGCCCCTGCTGTTCCTAAATATCGACGGGCGGTTTGATACGCAGGCATGGAAGGACGGCAACGAATGGGAATACGGCAGGGAATTGCTTTTCGGCGGGAAGAACGACGCCTATAAAATATTTTTCTGGGGCAGGCTGCCCGTGGTGATCCTGGGGATGTGCCTGGGGCTGCTGATATTTTTCTGGGCGAGGGATTTATACGGGAACGGGGCCGGGATTTTCGCGCTCTCCCTGTTTGCCTTCAGCCCGAATCTGATAGCGCATTCGCAGTTGACAAATACCGATGCGCCTATCGCCTTCTTCCTGCTGCTTTCGCTTTACTGCTTTGTACGGGCGGCAAAGCGGCTCACGCCGCTCAACTCGGCGCTTGGGGGCCTCACGCTGGGGCTGGTGATCCTCACGAAGTTCTCCGGTGTGCTCATGCTGTCGATACTGGTCGTCACGGCCCTGGTGCGCGTTTTTGACCGCGCGCCCATCGAGGTCCGCGTCTTCAACGCTCCGAATGCCGCCACCTGGCGTGGGAAAATCCTCGCCCTTGCGATACTCCTGTTTGTCATGATGATCTTCGCCTACGGCGTCATCTGGGCCGGTTACGGATTCCGCTTCGCCGCCCGCACGGACGGCGCTGTGGAAAAGTTATGGTTCAGCCAGCCGCACGACAAACCATCGGGAATATTCAACCTGCTTTTGGACAAACGCCTACTGCCTCAGGCATACATTGAGGGCTTTGCCTATGTCCGCGTAACAATGGCGCGCCGCTCCTTTCTCGATGGCGAACACAACTGGTCATCCGGCCCCAAACTCAAGTCCTGGCCGCACTACTTCATCATGACATCGCTTTACAAGACGCCCGTGCCGATGCTGCTTTTCTTCGCCATGGCCGCACTCATGGTGTTCAGGTGGAGCCGCAAGACATGGAGAGAGGAAGCGCCACTCGCCGCGGCGTTCATCAT
>JAZDGQ010000144.1:0-10259 GCA_043806835.1 Pseudomonadota bacterium
TCAACAACAAAATCCGCATCATCCAGAGACGCGCCTACGGCCTGCGCGACGAGGAATATCTCAAGCTGAAAATCCTGACGACGAACCTACCGGAACTCTGAAAATTCCTGAAAATCACCCACTAAAACGCCCGATGAGCCGTTTTTTGTAACTGCTCACCCCCTTGACTCTCGTCGACGCCTACGACAAGATCGACATTCCCGAAGTCAAACCGCACGTCACGCGGATCGAGATTTACGAAGGGGACACCGGAGGAGTTTGGTTGGCGCACAACGATCCGGATTCGGGAGTTTCAAATTCTCCGCAGTGTGGTACAGAAAGGCTCCGCAAAAAAGCCCGCCAAATGCGGGCTTAAACGCCATTTTTCTCAGTAATATCATGCGCTTAGAAGTTAGTGGCGGTGAGTTCGAATCCTACGTTTGAATTTTCTCAGCAATCAAGTTTATCCAGAAGATACTTGTCATACCAAATCACATTGATACCCATCCATCCTCGCTCCCCTGCTTTCCAGCAGATTTTTTCAGCTACAGAGGGCGCAGGGAAATGCGTTATCTCTGTGCACTCCGCGTTCTCTGTAGTTCGGTTTATCGGAGAGAAAAAACGGAGCTTTAATTCTTGAGAAGATCAATATAGTATAACCCCGTACGGAGACGTGGCCGAGTGGCTGAAGGCGGCGGTTTGCTAAACCGTTGTACGGTTGTAAAGCTGTACCGAGAGTTCAAATCTCTCCGTCTCCGCCATTACTCTATTTCAAACCTCTCTTCAAAGTTTCCGAGGGGTCGAAAACGAGCCAGTTTTGGCCGCAACATCCGGCATAACCTCTGAACATCTCTCCCCGTTTCCGGAGCCGATACGAGGCCGGTTTGGCTCTCAGAGGGGGGATTCTCTCAGCAGGCTCTGAACATGATGGCAAAATGTACAGAGGTTTAAGTCCACGGCTTTGCTGGATTTTTTGATTCGGCATTCTTTTGTCCGGTTACTGCCCGATTATCGCGTACACGAGCGAAAACAAAAATATTTCAGTGAAAAGAACGGCGATTTTCGGCCCTGCCCGCACGCGATAAAATTTTCGGTATGACTGACCGAGAAAACACATCACCTCTGGACGAAATCGCCCGCATTCTGGCTCTGGGCATCCTGCGTCTGCGCCTCAAAAATGACTCAGAAAACTCTCAGAAAGCCGTGGACTTCAGAGCGAATGGAAGCGTTCATGACCCCAAGGAGAACGGTCATGAATAATGATGTATTAGCGAAAATAGCAGCCCTGCGCACCATGCCCATCGGCCTATTGAAAAAGATGTGGAAGGATTTGAACCGGACGGAGGCGCCGGAGTTCAATCGCACCTATCTGGTCAGCCGGCTCACCTACAGGCTTCAGGAACTGGCATGGGACGGCGACCGTGAAATTCTGGAGAAAAGACTGTCGGCGCATGCCAAAAGCATCCTCAGCGACGACCTGAAACAAAAGCGCAAGATAAAGACCCATCGCCCGCCGGTCGGCACACGCCTGCTGCGTGAATATCAGGGGGTCGAACACCGCGTCACGGTGCTGGCCGATGGCTTCGCCTTCCAGGAACGCAAATATCGCAGTCTATCGCGCATCGCCCACATCATCACGGGAACAGCCTGGTCCGGCCCTGTATTCTTCGGCCTCTCGCAGTTTTCAGAGAGTAGAAAGAAGCGGACAGCATGACCGAGGTCAAACGCCGCCTCCGCTGCGCGGTTTACACGCGCAAATCCACCGAAGAGGGATTGGACATGGAGTTCAACAGCCTCGACGCCCAGCGCGAGGCCGGAGAGGCTTATGTCCTGTCGCAACGGCACGAAGGCTGGACTCTGGCGCCAGACTATTACGATGATGGCGGCTTTTCCGGCGGCTCCATGGAGCGTCCTGCGCTCAAGCGATTGATGAAAGATATCGAATCAGGGCTCATTGATGTCATCGTGGTTTATAAGGTCGACCGCCTGTCGCGCTCCCTGATGGATTTTGCCAAGCTGGTCGAGACGTTCGACAAACATAACGTCAGCTTCGTTTCCGTCACCCAGCAGTTCAACACGACAACGTCCATGGGACGGCTGACGCTCAATATTCTGCTGTCCTTCGCTCAATTTGAGCGGGAGGTGATCGGCGAGCGCATCCGCGATAAATTTGCCGCCTCCAAACGCAAGGGCATGTGGATGGGCGGCCCGCCGCCGCTCGGTTACGATGTTGTCGCGCGGAAACTCATTATCAACGCGGCGGAGGCAAAGCAGGTTCTGCATATTTTCGAGCGTTTCATTACCCTGCGCTCGACAACCCTGCTGATGAAAGAGCTGAAGACGACGGACATCCGCACGAAAACCTACATCACGCAGACGGGCAACCAAAAGGAAGGCCGCTTTATAAACAAGAACCAGATATACCGTACCCTGCACAACCGGCTTTATCTGGGCGAGATGCCCCACAAGGAAAAATCATATCCCGGCCAGCACGAGGCCATTATCGGTCAAAGGCTCTGGGATGAGGCTCATGCCGTGATGCAGGTGAGCCCGCGCTCCCGTGGCAGAAACACGATAACGAAAACGCCCGCCCTGCTGAAGGGGATTGTCAGGTGTGGCGGATGTAAATCCACCATGTCGCCCACGCACAGCCTGAAAAACGGCAAGCATTACCGATATTATAAACCGAGCCAGGTATTAAAAGGCGGATGCGAGACATGCCCGATCCGCGCGATCCCCGCCGGAGAGCTTGAGGGGGTCGTTTTGAACCATCTGCGCCAGACATTCAAAGCTCCGGACATGATCGTGAAAATATGGGCGGCGGCAAACGCCAAAGACTCAAGCATCACCGAGCAGGAAGTGCGAAAGGCTTTGCACGACATCGACCCCATCTGGAACGAGCTGTTTCCAGCCGAGCAGGCGCGCATCGTCAACTTGCTGATAGAACATATCACCGTTGATCCCGAAGGCATCGACATCAAAATGCGCGCCGAAGGCCTGGAAAGCCTTGCCCGCGACGTTACCTCCTATCAAAAACGTGCGGAGGGTGCATGAAAAACGCCGACCTTGTCATCCGTATCCCTATAAAGCTGGTGCGTAAAAGCGGCAGAAAACTGATTTTTATGCCCGACGGCACCGCCCCGGTCAGGCTGGACCCGGAGCCGGATGACTTTATCATCAAGGCTGTCCTGCGCGCCCACATGTGGAATAAAATGCTGGAAACCGGCAAAGCCCGAAGCGCGATGGAACTCGCCGAAAAAGAAAACATCAACCCGTCCTACCTGGCGCGGGTCATGCGCCTCAACCTTCTGGCGCCGGATATCAGACAAGCCATTCTGGACGGCTACCACCCCAAAGGGCTGCGCCTGGTCGACATGCTGAAGCCCTTTCCCCTGATCTGGGGAGAGCAGAGGAAGTGGTTTGGGTTCAAATAACCCCCGGCATACAGGCGCATGCTAATATCGTAAAAACGATAAGAATTTAGCTATATAACTGCTAATGCTGTGTGATTCATCGCAGGACTGGAGGAAATAGAGGGTTTACTATATTATACGATCCCAGCGAATACTGAGAAAGATTCGATGAATTATGGGACACATAAGGCTGGGGAAACTACCCGCATCAAAAAAATGGCGGGAAATTGTTGGGTATATGGCTGCTGGTGACGTTTTGGTCGCCGATATTGCCAATGCCATTGCCGATGCGTCCGATAAATCCCTGCAAAAAGCAATCAAGGACCCGGCATTCCTTGATGCGCTCTGGCTCTTGCATAAAATACCGTGGGCGGCGAAAGAACAAAACTTTGCAGAAGCACTGGCAAAAATTGGCATTTATGTTCCTGATAATCCCAGCCGATCCGAACTGATCGCTGGCTACGATGCCGCCGTTCAAAGATCACAACAAATGCATGCCCCTCATGTGACCGACCTTAGCGAAATGGCGAAGCACGCGGGCATCACCACCCTGAACAATTTGATCCAAGATAAATCACCAAAACTGTGGGAGGCGACACGCCAGGATGTACAGCAGTCAGTAGCAACCATTTCATCAACCGAAAATTTTGGAGAGCTGGCGCAAAGTTTCTTTTCTGGTCTGGTGCAGCATAATATTCAGTATTATTTAGATCGTGAAATTTCCAAGCATGTCGGCCCAGGCAGGATGGTGCCGTCTTTGGGAGACATTTCCGTCATGGAAGGTGCCCTTAAGCGCCATTGCGATGAAACCACGATGATCATGCGGACTTTTTCTAAGGATTGGTATGGCAAGAATGCCTTCCATCTCGGAAAGGATATTGATCGTAAGGCAACTCAGGCCTTTGCCCATGTAGCCTTCACGAAAATCAGAAAAGAATTACAAGTAAGGAGTTCTGACGGTGAAAACGTTTAAGTTTTTCTGCGGCGGCAAAACAGCCCCCAACGGCACACAAGGAAAGGTAGTTTTCCTGGATGTCCAGGGCACAAACCATAACGTGAAGTTAAAGATCGAAGACATTAGCAAGGGGCTTATGAGCAATATTCCCGATGTTATCCTTGATCTGATCGAGGTGGCTTCATATGTTTATTGCGCAGACCAAAAGACAAAACGCGGCTCTGAAATGCTAACCGACATGGGCAGCGATTGGCGGCGCGATATGCATTTCAGCATTCCTGTCCGCTGCCCTGATCTCTGGAATAAAGAGGCGACGATCTCATCCCTGCGCGACACGCTGGGCTTTCTTTCCGACGACACTTACACCTTTGAGTTCGTTCCCGCGACATCGCCGCTTGCAACAAAACAGCTTTATATCGATTTCACCGACCACAATATTGCGGCAGATGATGTTGCCCTTTTCTCAGGCGGCGTAGATTCTTTTTCTGGCGCGATTGACGCATTGGTTGGAGAAAAGAAGAAAATGGTCCTTGTCGGCCATCACTCTGCGCCAAAGATTAACAGTGTTCAGAAAGGACTCATACAGTCTCTGCAGGGTCGTGGACTTGCGAATCAAATTCACTTTGTTTCCATTGAGGTCACCAATAAAGGCGAAGAGCCCGTCGAGTACACCCAGCGCACACGGTCTTTTCTTTTCGCGTGCCTGGGCATGGCGGTAGCCCATATGTTTGGCAAAGACAGCTTTACCTTCTACGAAAACGGCGTTGTCAGCCTGAACATTCCAATTACCAAGGATGTTCTGGGTGCCAGAGCGACCAGAACAACGCACCCTAAAGTTATCCGGGGATTTGAAGGCATCTTTTCTGAGATTCTAGGAAAACCCGTCACCATCAAAACACCTTATGAATGGATGACAAAGAAAGAAGTCGTCTTGCGCGCACAGGAACATGGCTTTTCCGATTTGGTAGGCGAGACGAACAGCTGCACACGGCCTCGCAGCTGGACGCAACAGCACCGTCATTGTGGTATTTGTTCACAATGCATCGACAGGCGATTTGCAATGCTGGCGGCAGACTTTTCTGCCAACGATGATGGCAGAAAATACAAGGTTGATTTGCTGACAGGTGATCGCAGCGCGGATCGTGAAGTCACCATGGCGGCGGCCTATGTGCGGTTCGCACAAGATTTCAAAACGCTGTCAAGAAATCAGTTTCTTTCAAAACATCCGCAGATCACGTCTGCGTTGAGCAGTTTTACCGGCATGACAGCCGATGAAGCAGAGGAAAAAATTTACCAGCTTTACATGCGCCATGCAGAGGATGTAATGAGCGTTATCAATAAGGGGTTTGACGATTATCGGGCGCGCCTGATCGAAGGAACCCTGCCATCAGGCTGTATTTTATCCATGTGCTTCAACCGTCATGTCATCGAACCTGCGGAGATGCCGAATATTCATGCTGAATTCTCTGCTTTCATGGACGGGCTCCAACCAAAAAGATGTAAGTTTTCTGTTGATCGCAAACAAAACAGGATTGTATTTAAGGGTGATTTTTTTATTGATGGTGCCGACTATAACCTGGTCAACGCGCTTGTTGACAGCTTTCGCTCGGCAAAACAAAACGGAACAGATCACACCTTTGTGCGTACCTCTCATTTGGCTGTCACATTGGGCGTAGAAGAAGCCTCCCTGCGCAAACAGCTCGAACGCACACGCAAAAAAGTGCATGAGCGATTGGCTGTTGATCAGGGAATGGTTTTTGACACCAACGATTTCATTGAAAATAAAGAGCGCGAAGGCTACCGCTTAAACAGCTCCCTCATCGAGGTCGCATTGGTAGATTTGGAGGAATAGCCTCCCTGATGTCACAAGCAAACTTCTGAATGTCACAAGTTCAAACAAAAAGCTCGGTTATCCGGGCTTTTTTTATTGCCTGATGTCACAAGAAACATCCGACCTGTCCATATAAAAAGCACCGCATCCCGTTGAAAAATAAGGGGGTCTTGAGGGCGTAACTGCTCTTCAAGAAGACCTTAACCAGTCAATGGGAAGTAGCAAATGGAAAATCAAAACTTTTTAAACCAAAGCGATCTGGCGCGGAGATGGAAGTTGTCCCCGCGCACCTTGGAACGCTGGAGGTGGGAAGGCTTCGGCCCCCCGCACCTGAAAATCGGCGGACGGATTCTCTACCGCCCGTCCGATGTCCAGACATACGAAGACGGGCATCTGCGCGACAGCACCGCCAAACACCGGGGCGCGCGCCTGTCCGCCGCTGAAGCCGCACAAACGGCGGGGGTGTGAGATGTCAGACCCAGGATCAGAAAAACAATCCCTTGACGCCGTCTTCGGCACGCCCGTGGGGCGCTTGCTGGAAATGGACGAAGCCGAACTTCGCCGGCTGCTGGCAAAGGCAGAGCTGCTTTGCCGCTGGCTGCGCGGAGCGCTGCGACTCAACACCCAAAAAGGAGGAAAACAATGAGCGAGAAACCCGAAAAACTTTTGAAGGACGGTTACTGCGCGTCGAATCTGCCGGAAACCATCCATATCATCGACGCCCTGACCGGCAAAAAGGGGGGTGCGTAAAATGGCTCTCCCCATCATTTCCGCAGACGAGCGTCTGGCCGAGAAGCGCGGCGTCAAAGGCTGCATCTTCGGCAAGGCCGGCATCGGCAAAACGTCGCTGTTGTGGACGCTTCCCGCAGACAAAACCCTGTTCTTCGATCTTGAGGCTGGAGATCTGGCCATCGAAGGCTGGGCGGGAGACACCATTCGCCCGCGCACCTGGCAGGAATGCCGCGACTTCGCCGTGTTCATCGGCGGCCCCAATCCGGCCTTGCGCGAAGACCAGCCGTACAGCCAGGCGCATTTCGATGCTGTCTGCGCGCGCTTTGGTGATCCTGCCGCCCTGGCAAAATATGACACGGTGTTCGTGGATTCCATCACGGTTGCCGGACGGTTGTGCTTTCAATGGAGTAAAGGCCAGCCGCAGGCGTTCAGCGACAAGACGGGGAAGCCAGACACACGCGGCGCTTACGGCCTTCACGGCCAGGAGATGATCGCATGGCTGACGCACCTGCAGCACGCGCGCGGCAAGAACATCTGGTTTGTTGGCATCCTTGACGAAAAGACAGACGATTTCAACCGCCGCTTCTTCCAGCCGCAGATCGAAGGCAGCAAGACCGGCCTCGAACTGCCGGGGATCGTCGATCAGGTCATCACCATGGCCGAGCTGAAGACGGACGACGGCGCGCCGTATCGCGCCTTCATCTGCCAGACGCTCAATCCGCACGGCTTTCCCGCCAAGGATCGCAGCGGACGGCTTGAAACTGTCGAAGAACCACACCTCGGACGACTCATGGAAAAAATCGCCGGAGCGGCCAAGCCCGCAGCCGAGCGCCTGACCTACGCCCGTCCCCCACAAACCGACACCACACAAAACAAAGGAGAATAACCATGTCCGTATGGAAAGATTTTAGCAGCGCCGAAGACCAGCAGACTTTCGACATCATCCCGAAAGGCACTATTGCCAGGGTACGCATGACCGTCAAACCCGGCGGCCATGACGATCCCGTGCAAGGCTGGACGGGCGGCTACGCTACGCAGGGCACCACCGGCGCCGTTTACCTCAACTGCGAATTCGTGATCTTGGAGGGGCAGTTCGCCCGCCGCAAGGTGTGGAGCCTGATCGGCCTGCACAGCCCCAAGGGGCCGGAATACGCCAACATGGGGCGCTCCTTCATCAAGGGAATCCTCAACTCCGCTCGCGGCTTCTCCGCCAAGGACAACAGTCCGCAGGCCGTGACCGCCCGCTGCATCAACGGCCTTGCCGACCTCGACGGCATCGAGTTCACGGCACGGATTGATGTGGAAAAGGATCAGCGCGATAGCAGCGACCGCAACGTGATCAAGGTGGCCGTCACCAAAGATCATAAAGACTACGGCAGCAGTGGCGGCTCCGGCTCCGCTCCGCCTGCTCAAAGCCCGCCCGTCGCGGCACCTGCTTCCAATCTGCCCTCCTGGGCACGGTGAGGTGTCGGTATGCTGTTAAGACCCAGACAAAAAGAGCTTGTCAGCCGCACCGTGGCCGCGCTGCACAAGCACGGCAACACGCTGGCTGTCGCCCCCACCGGCGCAGGCAAGACGATCATGCTCTCCGCCATCATCGGGGACATGTTCAAAGCCAGACCGGGTAAAGCCTGCGTTCTGGCGCATCGTGACGAACTGACCTTCCAGAACGAAGACAAGTTCAAGCGTGTGAACCCGAGCCTTTCGACCAGCGTGTTCGATGCTTCGGTCAAATCGTGGGGCGGTGAAGTCACCTTCGCCATGGTGCAGACGCTGTCGCGGGAACACAACCTCACGGGCATGCCCCCGGTAGACATTCTGGTGATCGACGAGGCACACCATGCCCGCGCCGAGAGCTACATGCGTGTGATCGAACGGGTAAAGGCCGTCAATGCGGGCGTGAAGCTGCTGGGCATGACGGCAACACCCAACCGTGGCGACAAGAAAGGCTTGCGCCCCGTTTTCTCGAATGTCTCCGATCAGATCACCGTCAAGGAACTGATCGCTTCCGGCCACCTCGTGCCGCCGCGCACCTTCGTCATGGATGTCGGTGTGCAGGATGAATTGCGCCAGGTCAAGAAAACAGCCAGCGACTTCGACATGGGCGCGGTGTCAGCGATCATGAACACGCGCCCGATCAACGATGCCATCGTCAAACATTGGAAGGAAAAAGCTGAAGGCCGCAAGACGGTGATTTTCTGTTCGACGGTTGAGCATGCCGAGGCCGTGGCGCGCAGCTTCAATAATGCAGATGTTCCGACCGTGTTTGTTCACGGGCAGATGTCTGACACCGAACGCAACACCGTCCTGACCGAGTACACGGAAGGCGAAGCGCAAGTCATCGTCAACGTGGCGGTGCTGACCGAGGGCTGGGATCACCAGCCAACATCCTGCGTCGTCCTGTTGCGGCCCAGCTCCTACAAATCAACGATGATCCAGATGATCGGACGTGGCCTCCGAACGGTTGACCCAGCGGAGTATCCCGACACCATCAAGAAAGACTGCATCGTCCTTGATTTTGGCACCTCAACACTGTTGCACGGATCGCTGGAACAGGATGTCAATCTCGACGACCAGATGGGTGATGGCGACGCCCCCTTCAAGGAATGTCCCGATTGCGGCGCGGAAGTTCCAGCCGCCGTCAAGGAATGCCCCTTGTGCGGCTACGAGTGGCAGGCGCAGCCCGCCGTGCGGGAACTGGCAGAGAACGGTTTCATCATGTCCGAGATCGACCTGCTCAAACGGTCGAGCTTCCTCTGGGTCGATTTGCAGCAGAACGACAAGTATTTTCTGGCAACGGGCTTCAATGCCTGGGGCGGCGTGTTCTTCAAAGACGGCGAGTGGCACGCCGTGGGCGGGATCAAAAACCAGCCCCCGAAACTGCTGGCCGTCGGTGAACGCGTCGTCTGTTTTGCCGCCGCAGACGACTGGCTCAATCTGCACGAGAGCGACGAAACGGCGCACAAGACGCGCGCGTGGCTGCATCAGCCCGCGACACCGAAGCAGCTGCAATATCTGCCGAACCACCGCAACGACTTCAGCCTGACCCGCTACAAGGCATCGGCTTTGATGACCATGCGGTTCAACCAGGACGGCATCCACCGCGCCATCCAGTCCGCAAGGAGCTCCTCATGATCGATCCGTCGGATATTGAAAAACAATGCATGGAACGCACGCTGCAGCCGCTCGGCGAGGTCGTTGCGGAAATCGGCATGCACAAGCCGCTTGCGGAATACACCCGCGCGGAAGTGCTGACGCTGATCGAGGTCGTCGTCGGCAATTACCTGATGTACCTGATCCAGAACCAGCCCCGCCATGAAGACACGGAGATTCCATTTTAATGCTCGAT
>JAZDGQ010000145.1:0-2577 GCA_043806835.1 Pseudomonadota bacterium
CCTACGGCCGTGCCCATAATGTTGAAGTGGGAATAATCCACGGGGTAAGACTTCTGCGCCGCCGTGGTAATAACCCCGAACGGCTGGGGGTAGATGACCTCGTGGCCCCGGTAGGCGGACTTGCCGATTTCACACATGCCGATGCAGCCGTCCACACAGGTGACACACATGCCTGATGCGGGAACCACGGACTCTTCGGTCCGGTTCTTGGTGAGAGTCGCGGCTGAAGCATTTACCTTGGAAAATGTTAATGACATTTTTTTACTCTCCTTTTTTGCTGTTAGCTTTTTGGTATCTCACAGGCGACACAGGGATTCATGTAGCACATCATGTCGTCAAACTGTTCCTTATCAATACAGGGCGGAGTCAGATTGGCGCAGCCGCCGCAAATGGCTTTTTCCGGTTCAGTGAAGGTACAACGCAACTGGCAGGCCGGGCAGATGTACATGCAGCCGCCACACAGTCGGCAGACTTCGGATTTGGCATCGAATGGCGTGCCGATGCTCCTTTTCTCTCCCCGCCCGCGGAAACCAATGGCTTTCGCCATCATCTGCTCATTGCACATCCGCACGCACAGGCCGCAGAGTATGCAGTCTTCGTGTTCCTGTTTGAAGCGCTGTTGCCGCACGCCGTGAGCCGAAGCGAGGTCCTGAATTTTCTTCGATTGCGGGCACGACGCCAGCAACAACTCGATAATCATTTTCCGCGCTTTAATTACACGCTTAGATGCCGTTCTGACTTTCAGTCCGTCTTCCGCCAGATACGTGCACGATGTGACAAGTTTTGCTTTTGGGCCCTCGCCGATCTCGACAACGCAAAGCCGGCACGCGCCCAAGGGAGAAAGTCCATCCGCATGGCACAGCGTCGGAACGGGAAACCCTATATATTTCGCCGCTTCGAGTATAGTCGTTCCCTTTTCCACTGTAGTATTCAGGCCATTGATTGTCAGGTTAACCATGATGTATCCTCGAAGCTAAATTACTTCCACTGCGTCGAACTTGCATGAACTCCGGCAAAGGCCGCACTTGATGCATAGGTCCGCGACGATCTCGTGGCGTTTTTTCTTTTCACCCTTGATCGCCTTCTGCGGACATTCGCGCAGACAAAGCATGCAACCAGTGCAGTTTTCATTGATGGAATACGTGATAAGTTCCTTGCAGACCCCCGCCGGGCACCGTTTATTCTCAATATGCTCGATATATTCGCCGTGGAAATAGCGCAGGGTTGAGAGCACGGGATTCGCGGAAGTCTGCCCAAGCCCGCACATGGTTGTGTCCTTCACGACATGGGCGAGTTCTTCCAGGAGAGACAGGCGCTCGAGTGTTCCATTGCCTTTCGATATGTCATCGAGAATCTCGTACATTCGTTGTGTCCCTTTTCGGCAAGTGAAGCACGTGCCGCAGGACTCATCCTTCAAAAAATGCATGAAGTATTTGGCGACATCAACCATGCATGTATTTTCATCCATGACGATCATGCCGCCGGACCCCATGATCGTTCCCGCCTCAGTCAGGCTGTCGTAGTCAATGGACATATCGAACATATTCGAGGGCAGGCAGCCGCCTGAAGGGCCGCCTGTCTGTACCGCCTTGATTTTCGCCTTGCCCGCCTGGCCACAGCCTATGTCATAGATGATTTCCCTGATCGGGGCGCCCATCGGCACTTCCACCAGGCCGGTATTTTTGACTTTTCCCACCAAGCTGAATATCTTTGTGCCGCTGTTGTTCCTGGTCCCGATTTTTGCGAATTCCGCGGCGCCGTCTTTTATGATAACCGGTATGTTGGCCCATGTTTCGACGTTATTTATCAGAGTCGGTTTGCCGTCTATGCCTTTATCAATGGGGAATGGCGGCCGCTGGCGCGGTTCGCCCATTTTTCCTTCGATGGATTTTATAAGAGCGGTTTCTTCTCCGCACACAAAAGCTCCCGCGCCTTTAACTACTTTTATGTCGAAAGAAAATCCTGTGCCCAGAATATCCGCGCCCAATAATCCGATGTCACGGGCCTGTCCGAGTGCGGCCGAAAGGTGTTTGATCGCCAGCGGATATTCATTGCGGACGTAAATCAAGCCTTCCGTCGCTCCGACTCCGTAAGCGCAAATAAGCATTCCCTCGATGATGCTGTGCGGATTGCCTTCAAGCACGCTGCGGTCCATATAAGCGCCGGGATCCCCTTCATCAGCGTTGCAGACGATGAACTTACCCGCGCTCCGGGGCCGTTTCGCCAACATTTCCCATTTCAGGCCGGTCGGGAACCCGGCGCCCCCGCGTCCCCGGAGACCGGATGCCTTGATTTCTCCGATCAGCCATTCGGGATCGGCCTTCTCAATCGCTTTGATCAACCCGCAGTAGCCTTCGTTTCCGATGTAATCGTAAATACGGATCGGATCAATTTTTTCGTTGCGGGCGAGAATAGTCCGGACTTGTTTTTTGAAAAAAGGGATGTCATTCTGTTTCTCGATGCGCTTGCCCGATCCTGCGTCTTCGAAAAGCAGGTCTTCGACGATTGTGCCTTTGCTTACGGCATTAATAATGCGCCCCATGTCTTTGGGCTTTATCTTGGGATAAAAAGTTCCGG